>CAMOPK010000004.1 GCA_946622285.1 uncultured Bacillota bacterium | reverse complement strand
CTTTTTAATATTTTATGATATAATCAGTATGGACGTGATGTTATGAATAAAAAGGCGACATATTTCAGTAAATTTTTATTTAACTATTTAATATTATTAATAAATCTATTTTTAGCAGAATTAATATTTCGAGTATTAAGTAATTTTGCTGTTTTTAGTTGGGCTTCTTTACGCATCTTTTTAGGTTTAAATGTAGTAGCAATTATTATTTCACTATTAATAAGTGCATTAAATGAAAAAATATCTAAGATTCTTGCAATACTAATAGCAGTTATTTTTTCAATGTATACATTCGCCCAAATAGGATTTATTACTTATCTTGGAGTATATATGTCTTTTGGAGCATCAAGTCAATTAGGTGCAGTTACTGATTATATAATTGAATTTTTAACTAGTCTTCCTTTATATTATTGGGTAATATTTATTCCTTTAATCATAACAGTAGTTCTATTAATTATCTTTAGAAAGAAAATTAAATATTTCGAATTTGCAAAGAAAAGTGCATTCTATTTAATTTTTGTATCAGTAGCATTAATAACCTTAAGTTTTACTTATAGATATACACTTACAGCTAATTTCATGCAAAATAATCTTCAACAAGTTAGTAATATTGAACTTGTTAAGAATCCATCTGTTCCTAGTATTACAATCATGGAATTTGGTACTATAGGTTATGGAGTTTTAGACATTAAATCTTTGATTTTACCTAAAGCAGAAGAGGAAGAAATTAAAATTGAAGAACCTTTAAAAGAAAAAAGTGAAGAAATTACAGATAACACAAGACTTATTGATGATCGTGCTTGGAAAGATGCAATTACAAACGAAAAGAATTCAACATACAATAATTTAAATAAATATTTCATAAATCGAGATATAACTGACAAAAACGATTATACAGGATTATTTGAAAATAAGAATTTGATAGTAATCATGATGGAATCAGTCAATGACATTATGATTAATGAAGAATTTTACCCAAACTTTTATAAACTTTATACTAATGGATGGCATTTCGCTAATCATTATTCTCCTAGAAATAGTTGTGCAACAGGAAACAATGAAATGAGTGGAATGATTAGTTTATATTCAATTAATGATTCTTGTACTGCAAATAAATATAAAACTAACACTTATTATGAAGCAATATTTAATCTGTTTAATAATAGTGGGTATGAAACAACTTCAATGCATAATTATACAGAAGGATATTATCGTAGAAGTACTATTCATACTAATATGGGAAGTAAAAAATATTATGGCGTTCAAGAATTAAAAATTCCATTTTATTATGAATATGGAAAATGGGCTAGTGATGAAGATTTCATGAAGAAGTTTTTAACTATCATCGATAAATATGATGATAACACTAAATTTATGACATGGCTTACAACAGTTAGTTCACATCAACCATATTCGTTCTCAAGTCCATATGGTGATTTATATTTAAATGAGTTTAAAGATACTAAATATAATATTACAACAAAAAGATATATGTCTAAATTAAAAGTATTAGATAATAGTCTTGGTATCTTAATGAAAGGCTTGGAAGAACGAAACTTACTTGATGATACAGTTATTGTTTTATTTGCCGATCATTATCCGTATGGCTTAGCAAAAGCAAATATAGAAAAAGTTTTAGGTTATAATGTCACAAACGATTCACTTGCTGAAAAAACACCATTTGTTATTTATAATCCAAGTTTAAAACCAACTGAATATACTCAATATACAACATATATGAATTTAACTCCAACTCTTGCCAATTTGTTTAATCTTGATTATGACCCAAGATTATATCTTGGACATGATGCTTTGGCAAATGATTATGAAAGTAGAATAGTATTTGCTGATGGTTCTTGGAAAAATGAGCATGCATATTATAATGCTGCTAATAGTAATGTCAAATATTATGATAATTATTATAAAATTGAAGACATAAAAAAAATAAATAATGGTCTTACTCTAGATATGAAAATGAGTGCATTAGCAATAAAAAACAATTATTTTGTATATTTAAATAAAGTTCTAAAAAAGTATAAGCCAGCAGAACCACTTGATAAAAATGAAGAAACTGGTGCTATAACTGAAATAGTTGAGACAAGAGTAACAACAGAAAAGGTTGAAACAAATGAATAATTATCATTTAAAAATGTTTGAAATAATTAAGTCATTTGATAAGAAACCAAGATTACTTTTGCATGCTTGTTGTGCCCCTTGTTCTAGTTATGTTTTAGAACTTTTACATGAATATTTTGATATTACAATTTATTATTTCAATCCAAATATGAGTGACTTAGATGAATATAATAAGAGATATGATCAATTTGCTAAGTTGTTAAAAGGAATGAATTTGGAATATATTGAAGTAATAAAACCTGAATTTGATCAAGAAAAATTTTATAAGATGGCTTCTTCTTATGCATCTGAAAAAGAAGGTGGGGAAAGATGTCATTTATGCTATCAATATCGTTTAGAAGAAAGTGCAAAATATGCACTTTCTAATAAATATGATTATTTTGCAACCACTTTAACAGTAAGTCCATATAAAAATGCTGAACTTATAAATGAAATTGGGCTAGAATTAGAAAAAAAATATAATATTAAATATTTGCCAAGTGATTTTAAAAAGAATAATGGCTATAAAAGAAGTATTGAGCTTTCTAAAATGTATGACTTATATCGTCAAGTATATTGTGGTTGTATATATTCAAAAAATAATTAAAAAGAGTTTTTAAACTCTTTTATTTTTGCTATAATAAATACTGGTGATAAAGATGAAAAGAGTATTAAAATTAATACTTATCTTATTATTTATAACAGGATGTTCAAATAGTAAAGTTGATTCTCATAACTTTTTTTATATGGATACCTATATCAATGTAAAAATATATGATGCTGAAAATACTGATAGCATTTTTAAAGAAGTTGATAAAATTTATAAAGAATATCATGAACTTGCAGATAGATATCATGAATACGAAGGTTTAAAAAACGTTTATTATTTAAAAAATAATGATAGTACTGATGAAATAATTAAACTTGATTCAAAACTTTGTAATATGATTAAACTTGGTCTTGACTATAATAAAAAGACTAATGGAAGCTTTAATATTAATATGTCCAATATTTTAGATGTTTGGAAAAACTATCGTGAAAAAGGTGAAGGAATTCCAACTCTTGAAGAATTAAATGAAGCAAAAAATAAAATAAATCCTATAATTTTAAATGATAAATGTGAGCTATCAAATAATCACCCTAGCATTGATCTTGGAGCTATTGCTAAAGGATATGCAACTGAAAAAGTTGGAGAATATCTAAGAGAGAATAAAGTAAATAAATTTATTATTAACGCAGGCGGTAATGTTTTAGTAGGAGATCACTATAATAATGACAAGTTTAAAATAGGCTTGGAAAAACCAGATCAAACAAAAGAAATATATAAAGTTTTAAAATTAAATAATAAAAGTGTAGTCACAAGCGGTGGTTATGAAAGATTCTATACCTACGAAGGTAAAAACTATCATCATATAATTGACTATAATACGATGTATCCAGCAAATTACTTTAAAAGTGTTACTATTATTACAAAAGATAGTGGATTAGCAGATACACTATCTACATGTTTATTTCTAATGCCAATAGAAGAAGGTAAAAAACTTATTAAAGATTTAGAAGTCGATGTTATTTGGTATACAGTAGATGATAAGGTTGTAACAACAGAAGGAATAAAAAACTATGAATAAGAATGATAAATTATTAATTGTTTTTTTGGTTCCAATTTTGTTAATTATATTACTACTATTTAAACTAACATCTGTAAAATCCAATAAAGTTGCAAATGTTTACTATGAAAATCAAGTTATTTTAACAATAGATTTATCTGGTGAAGAACAGGATTACAATGTAAAAGGGTATAATGGTAATGTTAAAATAAAAGCAGGTAATGGAAAAATAAAAGTTGTTGAAGAAACAAGTGAAAAACATTTATGTAGTAAACAAGGATATATAAAAGAATCATACGAAACTATTGTTTGTTTGCCAAATAAAATAGTTATTAAAATAACATCTAATAATGATTTAGATGCAACATTGTAGGTGAAATATGGAAATAAAAAAAATAACAAGACTTTCAATATTGCTTTCTCTTTCGATTGTATTAAGTATCGTTGAAAGTTTAATACCAATATTCAATGGAATAATTCCTGGTCTTAAAATTGGCCTTGCAAATATTGCGATTATGATAGCATTATATGCATATGGTATTAAAGAGGCAGTATTTGTTTCAATTGCAAGAATTTTTATTGTCGGAATTCTTAGAACTGGACTTTTTAATATTACATTTTTCTTTAGTATAAGTGGTGCTATTTTTAGTTTAATTGCAATGTTTATATTCAAGAAGATTAAGATTTTTTCTATTATAGGCGTAAGTATTATTGGCTCAATTTTTCATACTATAGGTCAAATACTTATAGCAATACTGTTTGTTAAAAATGCTAATATATTATATTATTTACCAGTTTTAATATTATTTGCAGTCCCAACAGGATTATTAATTGGCTATATTAGTAAAAAGTCTTTAACTAATTTTCTTGAAAAAAAATAATATTTGTAGTAGAATGTTTATAGAATATGGAGGAGAAAAAATGAAAAAAGTTATTTCAGCAATAATCACAATCATCTTAATTGCTTGGGTTGGATTGATGGCATATGATTATTATCGTGCCACTAAAAACCAAAAACCATTAGTAGTATTAAAGGAAGAGACAAAAACTTATTCAGATGGAAATGTAACTGAGTATACAAGTTTCGGTTGGAAATACATCGAATATAAACGTACTAGCCGTAAAGGATTTATGTTTGGTGGTTTCTGGGTAACAGCAGAGGAGGAATAATATGAAAAAATATACATTAGTTTTAATCGCATTATTATTGTTTTTAACTGGTTGCGAAGTTGCTAAAGAAGAAGGCAAAAAAGGCAACTATAAAGAAGGTACTTACTTTGGTACTTATGAATATGAATATAGTGGCCAAAAGGACGTTGCAACAGCAGTTATTTATGTAGATGCAAATGGATTTATTAAGAGTTGTTTCATTGATACAACTTATATGAAAGATGAAGTATATACTACTAAAAAGACTTTAGGTGATGCTTATGGTATGAAAGCAACATCAGCAAATATTGGAACTATAGCTGGTGGAGCAGAATGGTATGAGCAAATTAAAGCAATTGAAGATAAGATTGTAGAAGACCAAGGTATTGAATGGGTTAAATATGATGCTGAAGGATCTAAATTAGATGGATTCACAGGTGCAACAATTAAGGTTGTAGATTTAATGAAAGCTGTAGATACAGCATTAGCAAAAGCAAAATAGTACTTATGTACTATTTTTTCTTTTCAAAGTAGTCATTTGCTGCTTTTTTTGATATAATGTATAAGGTGATATTTAATGTTAATTATTTCAATATTATCAATTGTTTTGATTATATTTGATCAATTAGTAAAGATTATTATTGATAACAAATTGCCTTTGAATGAAAGCAAAGAAATAATTGCTAATTTTTTTAGTATCACTAATGCTCACAACTATGGAGCAGCTTGGAGCATTTTAAATAATCAATCATTATTTTTAATTATTATTGCAATTATCTCTTTAGTAATAATATATTTTTGTTTTATAAAAGGAAAAAAATTAACTAAAATAGATAAGATTTTAATGAGCATGCTTATTGCTGGAATAATTGGTAATATGATTGATAGAATAAGGTTAGGTTATGTAATTGACTATCTTGATTTCAATATATTTGGGTACGATTATCCAATTTTTAATATTGCAGATACTTTAATTGTTATTTCCATGATTATTCTAGTTATTAAATCTTTAAAGGAGGAACATGATGCAAAAATTCAAAGTAGAAATAAATGATGATATGCGTTTAGATAATTATCTTTCTTTAAAGAGCGATGTAAGTAGAAGTAAGATTCAATCATTAATTAAAGATGGTAATGTCTTAGTTAATGGCAAAAAAGAAAAAAGTAGCTATAAAGTAAGATTAGATGATGAAATCGAGTTTGAATACGTCGAAACTGAAAACCATCTTGAACCAGAAAAGATGGATTTAGATATAGTTTATGAAGATAATGACATTTTAGTTATTAATAAACCTAATGGTTTAGTAGTTCATCCTGCACCAGGAAATTATAATCATACATTAGCTAATGCATTATCTTATTATTCAAATGAATTAAGCAATATTAATGGTGAATTTCGTCCAGGAATAGTTCATCGTATTGATGCTTTTACAACTGGACTTCTTGTAATTGCTAAGAACAACAAAGCACATGAATTTCTAGCAACTGAACTTGCTTCTAAGAACATAAAAAGAACATATGAAGCATTAGTTTGGGGTGTAATTAAAGAAGATACAGGTACAATCGATGCACCAATTGGAAGAGATCCAAAAGATAGAAAGAAAATGGCTGTAGTTGCTAGTGGTAAAAAAGCAGTTACTAACTTTAAAGTATTAGATAGATATAAAAGAACAACATTATTAGAAATCAAATTAGAAACAGGTAGAACTCATCAAATAAGAGTTCACATGAATTATATAAATCATCCAGTAGTTAATGATCCAGTCTATGGAAATTATTCTAAAATAGACGAAACAGGTCAAGTTTTGCATGCAAAAAAACTCGAATTTATTCATCCAACTACTAAAGAAAAGATGACATTTACATGTGAATTACCAGAAGAATTTAAAAATATATTAGAAAAATTTAAAGCGGAGGTATAGAATGGCTAAATCAATAACATCTAGAGAAGATGAATTAGTAATGAAATTATTGCATTATTTCATTACTGAAGAAAACTATACACCAATTGTATTACATGGAGCTAATAATGAAATTTGGTTAGAAAACTTTGATAATGATTATAAAATTGTAAGAATAGTTTCTAACTATATTCATAATAATGAACAATTTCAAGTAGACTTATATAAAACAAAACAAATTATGCATAGTATAAGTAAAAAAACACTTTCACCATCTATAAATACATTGAGTTTATTTATAAATTTAGGTGAAAATGTTGAACTTAAAAAGCTTGAAATTGATGAAAATATTATGTGCGCTGATATAAAGAAAATGTCTGATTTAAAGAAATATAATTTTATTACAGATAGTTTTCCGGATATAATTAACAAAACTAAATTTGCTGAAAAAGGTATGGAATTATTTGCTAAAATTACAGGTGATATTACTGCAAAAACAGAGGTTAATGCCAAAAAAGCAGAGGATGTTTTCAAACCAAAAAGACCATATATTACTTATTCAATATTAGTAATTAATGCAATTATATTTATACTTACTTTTTTATATAATTTAAAAAATGGTAATGGAATAATTGAATCACTTTTGGGTAATTCAAATGCAGCTTTAAAACTTTTTGGTGGCATGAAACCTGAAAGAGTTTTAAATGGTGAATATTGGCGCTTAATTACAGCAACATTTAATCATATTGGATTATTACATTTATTATTTAATTCATATGCACTTTATGTCATTGGATCTCAAGTTGAAAGCTATGTTGGAAAAGTAAAATTTACAGCAATTTATTTAATAAGTGCAATTTCGGCAGAATTACTTGCATTATCATTTGCTGATCCAAGCAAATATGGTGCAGGAGCATCTGGTGCTATATTTGGCCTTTTAGGCGCGTTACTATATTTTGGATATCATTATAGAGTATACCTTGGAACAGTTATCAAGTCTCAAATAATTCCATTGATTTTAATTAACCTAGCAATTGGACTTGCAGTAGATTCAATCAGTAATGCAGCCCATATTGGTGGATTAATTGGTGGATTTTTAGCATTACAAGCATTAGGTGTTAAATATAAATCAACTAAGACTGATATGATAAATGGAAATGTGCTATTAATAATATATTTAACATTTCTAGTTTATATTGGATTTTTCCGTTAAAAGCAACTATCAATAGTTGCTTTTTTCTTGTTTTATAAGCTCAAATATAGTATACTTATAAAGTAGGGTTGATAATTATGTACTTAAAAACAATCAAAGCAAATGGATTTAAATCGTTTGCCAATAAAATTCAAATAGATTTAGAAGATAAAATTACGGGGATAGTAGGTCCAAATGGATCTGGAAAAAGTAATATTGTCGATGCAATCCGTTGGGTATTAGGTGAACAATCAGTTAAGAGTCTTCGAGGTGATGGTTCAATGACTGACGTAATATTTTCTGGTTCAAAATCAAGAGAACCATTAAATGTTGCATCAGTAACCCTTATATTTGATAATACTGATCATTCATTACCGCTTGACTTTAATGAAGTTTCAATTAAAAGAAGAGTATATCGTGATGGTACGAATGAATATTTTTTAAATAATGAAAAATGTCGTTTAAAAGACATAACTGATATTCTTCTAGATAGTGGTATAGCAAAAGAAAGCTTTAATATTATTTCTCAAGGTAGAGTAGATGAAATATTAAATGCAAAATCAAGTGAAAGACGTGTAATATTTGAAGAAGCAGCAAATGTTTTAAAATATAAAAGAAGAAAAGAAGACGCAATTAAAAAACTTGATCGTACACATGACAATATAACTCGTGTTAATGATATTATTGCAGAATTAGAATCTCAAGTAGAACCATTGAAAGAAGCTAAAGAAAAAGCTGAAATATATGTTTCTGCTAAAGAAGAATTATCCGGAATAGAAGTATCAATGCTTGCTCATGATATCAAGAGTTTTAATGAACAATATGAACAAGCAAATGCAAAAATAAAAGTATTAAATGATGAACTCATCAAAATAACATCATCCTCATCTGCTGATGAAGCAAGTGTTGCAAAAGAAAAAAATGAGTTGATGAAGCTTGATCAAGATATGAGTAAAATGAATCAAGATATTCTTGAAATGACATCAAAAGTTGAAAAAGCTAATAGTCGTAAACAAATTATTCTTGAAAGAAAGAAATATGAATTTTCAACTGATGAAATTCATAAAAATGTTGTCTCATTAAAAGAAGAAGAGTTAAAACTTAAAAATCAAGTTGCAAGCTATGAACTTAAAGTTGATACTGATCAAGAATTATTAGTTGGTTTAGAAGCAAAAGCAGCTAAAGAATCATCAAAGATCGAAGAAATAAGAAAAAGAAAGCAAGAAGTAGAAAGTGAAATTAATAAAGTACACTACAACTTGAATGTCACTAAAAATCGTATTAATGATTTAGAAGTAAGTATCGAAAATAATGGTTCTTTACCATTAGCAGTTAGAAATATTTTGAATAATCCACGTTTAAAAGGAATTAATGACACTGTTGGTAATATTATTTCGGTTGCACCAGAGTATTTAACAGCTGTTACAACAGCTTTAGGTGCTGCAATTAACAACATCATTGTTGATGATCAAAAATCGGCAGAGGCGGCAATTAAATATTTAAAAGAGAATAAATTTGGTCGTGTTACATTCTTTCCATTAAATGTTATTAAACCAAAAAATATAGATATTAGCCGATTAAATTATTTACGCAAACAACCTGGTTTTATAGATGTTGCTGCTAATTTAGTTAAATGTGATAAAATTTATTCTGACATTATATTTAATCAACTTGGTACAGTTTTAGTAGTTGAAGATATTAAAACTGCTAATTCTTTAGCAACATACATTAATTATCAATATAAAATAGTTTCTCTTTCAGGTGAAATAGTTCATGTTGGTGGTTCAATAACTGGTGGCGAACTCGCTAAGACAAGAAATACTTGGACAGATAAACAAGAACTAGCTGATAAAGAAAAAGAAGCAGCAAAATATGAGGAAAGAATTAAAAATTTAGAAGAAGAAATAAATTCTTTAGATTCTAAATACCAAGAATATGAAGATAGTCTTTATGTAATCAATAAAGAAAAATTGGAATTAACTGAAAAAATAAAAATTTCTAAAGATAGTGTTAATAGTTTATATGAGCAAATTAATGCTGTTACAAGTGAAATAACAAGTTCCAATAATATTTTGAAAAATGATATATCTAAAGAAGAAACAGAAGCATTAAATGAATATTACGAATTATTAAAAGAAAAAGAAAAACTAGAACAAGAATATAATAATTTAAAATTAAAACGTGATGAATTTAATGATATTATTTCCGAAAAAGAAGCAAATATTAGATTGAATAATGAATCTTATCGAAATGAGATGAATAATCTTAAAGACTTAGAAGTTACATCTAATCGTTTGGAAGTAAAGATTGATAATGCATTGAAAACATTAAGTGAAAATTATAATATGACTTATGAACTTGCATTAGAAAAGAGTGATCCATTAATTGATATTGAGTCATCTAGAAGTAAAGTAAATAAGCTTAGAAGAACGCTTAAAGAATTAGGTGAAGTTAATGTTGGAGCAATTGAAGAATATAAACGTGTGAGTGAAAGATATGAATTTTTACTTGCTCAGCGTAATGACTTAACTAATGCTGAAAATATTTTACTTGAAATAATTAAAGAGATGGACGATCAAATGGCTAAAGATTTTAAAGAGACATTTAAAATTGTTCGTGAAAACTTTAAAGAAGTATTTAAAGAATTATTTAAAGGTGGTACAGCAGATTTAGTATTCACTGATCCTAAGAATATTTTAGAAACTGGTGTTGAAATTGTAGCATCACCTCCTGGTAAAAAATTAACAAGTATTTCACTTCTTTCAGGTGGTGAAAAAACATTAACTGCAATTTCGTTATTGTTTGCAATTTTAAAAACTAAACAAACATCATTTTGTATTTTAGACGAAGTAGAAGCTGCTTTAGATGATGTAAATGTTAGTACATTTGGAGAATATATAACCAAACTAAAAGCAAATACACAATTTATAATAATTACACATAAGAAAAAAACAATGGAATATGCAGATACTTTATATGGTATAACAATGCAAGAATCTGGTGTTAGTAAACTAGTAAGTGTAAGGCTCAGTGATATAAAATAAAAGGAATATATTTATTCCTTTTTTTATTGCTTAAGAAATATATAAATGATATACTTTAAATTAGGAGGATAGATAATATGAATAATGGAACATTTTGCCCAAACTGTGGTGCACAAAATAATATCGGAAGTCAATTTTGTGGTAATTGTGGAACACCACTCGGGAATGGACAAGCACAAAATAATAATACTCCAATTCAAGAAATAAAATATGAAATTAAAGGTAATAACTTGCCTTATGTTGTTTTAAACCTTTCAAGAGGTCAACAAATAATATGTGAAGGCGGATCAATGGCGTGGAAGTCAGATGGTATTACCATGGATACCACATCAAATGGTGGTGTAGGTAAAGTATTCTCTAGGATGTTTACAGGAGAAAGATTATTTCAAAATATTTATACTGCTCAAGCTGATAATCAAACCATTGCTTTTTCATCTAGTTTTCCAGGTGCAATAATGGCACTTGATATTGCTCCAGGCAAAGAATTAATATGTCAAAAAAGTGCATTTCTAGCTGGAACAGCCGGAGTAGAAGTATCAGTTCATTTCAACAAAAAAATAGGCGTAGGTCTATTTGCTGGTGAAGGATTCATTATGCAAAGAATGTCTGGTAATGGTAAAGTATTTATTGAAATTGATGGAAGCATGGAAGAAAGATATTTGCAACCAGGAGAAAGAATGATAATAAGTACAGGACACTTAGTAATGATGGATGCAAGCTGTCAAATTGATGTTGAAACAGTTAAAGGATTAAAAAATATTTTCTTAGGTGGTGAAGGTTTATTTAATACAATCGTAACTGGTCCAGGAAGAGTTGTGATGCAATCAATGCCAGTAAGTAAAACAGCTAACATCCTTTATCCTTATATGCCAAAGCAAACATCATCAGATACAGCTTCAAGTGTTGTAAATCTATTAAGCAAAAAATAAAGAAGCAATAGCTTCTTTTTAATTGAAAAAATTGTCAAATATGTTATGATATTATATAGAAAAGAGTTGATTAAATTGGTAATTCGAAGAGTAATTGCTTATATTATTGATACATTAATTATAGTTTTTGCTTCCTCAATGTTAGCAAGCATTAGTTATTTAAATCCTCAATTAAAAAAATATGAAGAGGTATATAAAGAATATAATGAATTCTATGAAGACTATAGAGCAAACATTAAAAATATTAAAGATAAAAAAAGCCTTAAAGAATATAAAACAAAACTTGAAGAAGTTAATTATAAATTAGATAAGAATAATATTTATGGTACAATAATATCAATTGTATTAACAGTCACTTACTTTGCAGTTTTTCAAAAATATAATGGCGGACAAACTCTTGGTAAAAAAATAACAAGTATAAAAATATCAAATGATTTAAGTTTACCTAAGTATTTACTTCGTACTATTATATTGCATGAAACATGGATAAATGCATTAAAGGTATTATTAATACTTATTATTTCTAAAAAGCATTATATCTTAGTAACAAACGCACTAGCAATTGTATCACTTGTAATTGAGGTAACAATTATTATCATGGTTTCAATGCGCAATGATAATCGTGGATTACATGATATAATTGTTGGTTCTAAAGTAATATTAGTACCAAAAGAAAGAAGGGTCGAATAATATGTATTATAGTTTAGCTATTGTTGCATTTTTAATAACATTAATTGCACAATTATCAATTAAGTCGAAATATAGAACATATTTGGAACATAAGTCATCTTCTAATTTAAAAGGATCAGAAATAGCAAGAAAGATTTTAGATAGAAATGGTTTAGCTGATGTTAAAATTCAAATGACTAGTGGTTTACTTTCTGACCATTATAACCCAAGTACTAAAACTGTAAATTTATCTGAAGAAGTATATGCTACTTCTACAATAACAGCAGCTTCGGTAGCTGCTCATGAATGTGGTCATGCAATTCAACATAAAGTTGGATATAAACCATTAAAGTTTAGAAGTTCGTTAGTTCCTATTGTTAATTTTTCATCATATGCAGGTTACTTAGCAATTTTAATTGGTGCATTAACTTCATGGATTGAATTAATTTATTTAGGCATTTTGCTTGAATGTGTTATTCTTTTCTTTGAACTTGTAACATTACCAGTTGAGTTTGATGCATCTAGAAGAGCATTAAAAGAATTGAATAATGGATTTCTAACAAAAGACGAAACTAAAGGTGCAAAAAAGGTTTTAAAGGCAGCAGCCTATACTTATGTTGCATCTGTTGCTAATACGGCTCTTCAAATATTAAGACTAGTTCTTATTTTTGGAAATAGAAGAAGAAGATAAAAAACTGATATTAATCAGTTTTTTTAATTGACATCTAGAGAATAATTGATATAATATGTTTCACCAAGGGGAAAAAACATATGGAATCATTAACAATTAAAGAATTATTAGAAAGAGCAGCAAGTCTTGATACTGAAAGACAAGACAAATTTCTTACAGATTTACCATTAAATCATCTTAAGTGCTTAGAATTAGTAGCTATGATGTATGGTGTAGATCAAACAGATCCAGAATTATTTGCAAAAATTAAACGTAGAAATAAGGAAAGACAAAAAGCAATTGTAAGAGCTGAGATGAAAGCTAGAAGAGGTACAGGCTTTGCACCTGTAACAAATGAATTAAAAACAAGACTTTAATTGTCTTGTTTTATTTTGTTCCATAAATTCTATCACCGGCATCACCTAAGCCTGGAACGATATAACCATTTTCATTTAAATGATCATCAAGTTGTGCGGCATAAACTTGTACATCTGGGTGATCTTTTTTTATTCTTTCAATTCCTTCTGGTGCTGCAATAATTGAGAGAAATTTTATTTTTTTAACACCATCTTGTTTTAATAGTGTAATTGCAGCAGAACCAGATCCACCTGTTGCAAGCATTGGGTCAAGTAAAATTACTTCTTTATTTTCAATTCCTTTTGGAAATTTAGAAAAATATTTTACTGGTTCCAATGTTTCTTCATTTCTATATAAACCTATATGACCAATTTTAGCAGTTGGCATAACTCTTAATACGCCGTCAATCATTCCCATACCAGCTCTTAAAATTGGTACAAAAGCATAATTATTTTCATCAATTTTATAGCCAGTAGTTTTTGCTATTGGTGTTTCAACTTCATATTCAGTTAATTCTTCATTTTTGAATGCTTCATAACAAAGAATCATGGATATTTCGGATATTAATTCACGAAATTCTTTTGTACTTGTGTCCTTACTTCTTAACACTGATATTTTGTGTTTAATCATTGGGTGATTTAAAATTATTTCTTTCATATTTACCTCCTAAAAAAAACACCAATTCTATAAGAATTAGTGTTAAAAAAACAGACCACAATAATCAAAACTATTAGTATTTTTAATTATCATAGTCATCACCTAAGTAAATATTATCATATAATGTAAAAATAATCAATCAAAAATTTTTATGATATAATAATATTGAAATGAGGTAATAACATGACTAAAGTATTACAAGAATTACATGTTTATAATTCAGCTTTCGAAATTAATAATGAAGACATAACTAAATTAAATTTATCTTATGAATTCGGAAACTTTTTTGTTGTTCATTATAAAGATGGTAAAAAAGATAGAGAAGAAGTAAAGCCATGTATAACATTTGAAATAACTGGTAAAACTAAAGATAATAAAGATGTATGGTTTGAATTTGAACTCCAACTAGGTTTAGATGAATTAAATAAATATTCAAAAAAGCCAGTTGACGTAAGCAAATTTATATTTTTTGATGGACCAGCTTTGCAAATAGGCGATGAGCCACATTTGTTCTTTGATTTTAGATATGCTAAAAATGACATAAATGATATGTATAGAAAATTAGCAGAAGCAAAAGTATTTAAAAAAGAAAAGAATATTTTTATAATTAAACTCTTTATGCCAGAAGATAATTTATTTATTCATTTTGAAGTTGATTTTAATGAAAAGGATGGTAGTAAATGATAGAAAAATATATAGAAGAATTAAGACCTTATGTGATTAAATTATTTGAAAAAGATTCAAGTGGTCACGATATAACTCATTTGGAACGTACAAAAGAAATAGCACTTTATATTGCATCAAAAGAAGGTGGAGATGAAATAATTGTTGGAATATCTGCATTTTTACATGATGTGCATCGAATAATGCAAAATGAGATAGGTAAGTTTGTATCACCTAAAGATTCACTACCAAAAGTAAGAGAAATATTATCACATGTTGATCTTACAGAAGAACAAAAAGATAAAATATGCTATGCAATAGAGCACCATGAAGAGTATAGTTGGAGTGAAACACATGTTACTGACATTAATGCATTAATATTGCAAGATGCTGATAATATGGATGCCATTGGAGCAATCGGATTAGGTAGATTATTTGTCTATGGTGGAGCTCATGGTATACCTATGTATGAAGACGTTCCATTAAATACTAATGATGATTATTCTGAAGCAAAAGGTGACGATGAATCATCAATTCATCATTGCTATCATAAATTATTTAAATTAGCCGATAATATGAACACTGCTACTGGTAAAAAGTTAGCCAAAGAACGTGTAGAATTTATGAAAAATTTCATCAAAGAATTTTTAGATGAATGGGATTTTAAACATTAATTGTATTGGCATTGACAATATAATAACTTAATGTTAAATTAAAAATGAGGAGAATCAAAGATGGACTTAAAAAGAAAACTACAGCAATTGAGAACAGCAATATTTATCGCAGGTTCTTTGTCAACAGGATCACGTAGAATAGTTAAAATAGGTGGCGACAGTATAAAAGTTGCTTATTGTACAAATGGTGATCTAGAAAATGATTACTATATTGTAACTGTATCACGAGTGGAATGTGTTTCAGATAAACTTTATAAAAAAACTCTTTCAATTTATGAAATCCCAGTAAAATTAGTAAAAGAGAGTCACTTTAGCATGGAAGATATTGATCTACGATATGGTCAATATTTAGTAAGTTTTTCTGAAACATATGTTGATAATAAAAACAGAGCCGTTAGTGGGAACTTTGGAGGAATAAAGAAAGATTAAAAAAAACAACCATTATGGTTGTTTTTTAATACTTAATGGAGCGGATGAGGGGAATCGGACCCCCGTAGTCAGCTTGGAAGGCTGGAATTCTACCATTGAACTACATCCGCATTGGTAAGCATCTTTAATTATACTCTTTTTATATTATTTGTCAACAAAATAATAATTGAAAAAAAATAATAAATGTGTTACTATTGAGTTGTGCAGATATAGTTTAACGGTAGAACATGAGCTTCCCAAGCTTAGGGTGCGGGTTCGATTCCCGTTATTTGCTCCAATTGTATTATAGTTACGATTACATGATCGTAACTTTTTGTTTGACATAGTATATGTGTTGTAGTACAATACAAAACCAAGAAAAAGGCTTATTAAAGGAGGCAAAATTGTGAGTTTAACACAAGCAATAATTAGAAAAAATGCAACCATATTTGAACAAAGTATGGATTTAGCAAAAAGTATTGAACGATATGAGTTGATTGTTTCTGGATATAAAGGAAAAACATACATTAAAATTTATTCAGAAGACAAATCAAAACAACTATTACATCTTTTAGCAAATATGAGCGAAGAGGTAATACTACCAAGTGGAAGAAAAGGAAACGCTATTGCTTTAGCATTAGAATTGCATTGCTATAAAGCAGCAGCTGAGTTAATTAAATATGCAAAAGAATTAAATTTAACTACTGATGTTGTAGTATTTAATGAAGGTGAAGATAATTGGTCATTAGCAGATCAAATGTTATATTCATTATTAACTAAATGCGATGAACCATATGAGTCAGATGCTGCAAGTTTTATATCAAATGGTTTAAGTGAAATAATTCTACCTGGCTCTTCAGCAAAATTTAAAACGAAGAAAAGTATTGATATGTTAAGCAAATCATTATTTGATAACGAAAGATATTGTGATACTGTACAAGTATTATCAGCATTTGAATTATATAATGATGGTGATTTAAGTATATTAAGAAAACTTTTAGGTGATAATAGTTACTATAGAAGTAATGATTATTTATTACCAAGCGGAAGATTAGGTAATGTATTAGCTTTGGCTTTTGAAACAAATAACTATAGAGTAGCCGAATACATTATGGATCATGCTAGTGAGTTTGATATGCTTCCATCAGCAATAATAATGTCTGAAACTAAAGAAAAATCTTGTGAAACAAACGAAGAATTTTTATATTCACTTTTGACTTTTGAAGAAGCAAAAGAAAAGAAATCAATAGAGTTCATGAAGCATTATTATGGTGAAGAAACTGGTAGTAAAGCTGGATTAGCCCTTGAAGAGGAAAAAGCCGCAATTGAGCGAATAGCTAGCAAACTTGGTTTAACTGATAAACAATTAAGTGATCAAGGCTACGTAAAAATGATACAGGCACCAACAGGTAATTAATTATGAAAGCTGTTTTTTTAGACATTGATGGCGTTTTACAACCATATTCTGCAGAAGAACATTTTTATGAAATTGATAAAAGAGCAAAAGCCTTGGTTGCAGAGTTATCAAAGAAGCATAATGTTGATTTTTCACAATATAATATTATTGATGTTTTAGCAACATATTATGATTGGGAAGAACAAGCAGTAGCTAGATTAAAATATATTTTAGATACTACAGGTGCAAGAATAATTGCTTCAACTGATTGGCGAGATGAAAAGCGCCCACGTAAAATACATGATCTATTGGCAATTCACTCTTTAAATACTTATTGGCATGCAGACAATATAATTTTAGATCGAAGTATGCCATTCGTTGAGAGACGCGCATTAGAAATTAAAGATTCATTAAGAAGATATCCAATTGATAAATTTGTAGTTTTAGATGATTTAATTGGCTTAAAAGATCATTTTCCAAATAATACAGTTATTACTCACGATTATATTAATTTGAGTAATACTGAAGAAGCTGTTAAAATATTAACGAGGTGATATCCTATATGACAAAATATAGAACAATAGATGTATTAATGGGATTACGATCTGAATATGTTAAATTGCAAGGAAAATTAGAAGTGTTAGGCCTATTAACAGATATATCAGCAGATAGAAGTGTATCTCGTGCAAGATATTCTGTAGTACGTCCTCATGATATGAGTGATAAACCAGAAATAGTTTGTGTTTATGATGATAATCCTAGAACATTAAGAGGAAAAATAAATTATCTTAGAAAATATGTTTTTGGTACTTACATATGGGGAATAGATGATGACTATCCGATGCGTGATAAAAAAGGTAATATTGTATTATCAGGTAGTCAATATAAAATAGAAAAAAGTAAACATAGAGCAGTTGTAAATCAAGATATGCAAGATATATTTGGTAATTTATTTGATGAAATTCTTTCATCATCAATATATAGATATGAAAACCAAAATGATCTAACATCAGATGATTTAAAACTTATTGCGCGTTTAGCTGATGGTTTTGCACTATTTAGTCGCAGTGGAGACTATCGCTTAGATTATTCAGAACATAGTGATTGTTTACATGTTCGTGGTGACGGCGAATTAGTTCGAGCAACTAAAGATGCATTAGAAAATCATATGTTTGATGGAATAAAATTAACTGAATATGAAAAAGAATTAATGGCATCAAGTGGGTCAGTAGGGAAAAAACTCTATGTAACTTCTTATGGACCTGCTTTAGAAAGAACAACTTTTGATATTTCTGAAGATGAAAATTCAATTTTACTTATAAAAAAGAACTAAATTAGCTCTTTTTTGATTTGACAAAAAAAATAATTGTGATATTATCGAATACATATCAAGGGGTTGATAATATGGATATATTTAAAAAATTAGAGGTAGATAAACGAAGCTTGTACTCTGATAGTTACTTTTCAGGAGAATTCAATCAACTATTATATTTAAAAAGAGCAGTTGATGATGGATCACATAAACCGAAGTTTTACATAAGTGCTTTTGCATATATAAATGGCGAATTAAGATTACAAGGATATATCTATTTTTATTTGGATTTTGAAACAAAAAGAAGTGATTTCATTGGAATGGCCGTTAATCCTGAATTCCGTGGATTAGATATGTCATCGTTATTACTTTCAAGTTGGATTGACGTTTGCTTAAATAATGGCGTTGAAGAACTTGGGGCCCATCATAAACAAAAGAAACCGTTTTTAATATATATGTTAAAAAAATTTGGTTTTGAAATAGATGATATGCGTTTATATAGAACTAGTGATGCATTAATAACATTACTAAGAGATCCAGATTTTTCAAATAGAACGAAATATCTGAAATTCAAGTCTCCAAATCACGAAAGAAGTTTTATTGGAACAAATATATATAAAACAGATAATTACGTAGTTCTTCATAATACCGCTGGTTATTATGAACTAGATAAGGTAATAATACCGCTTCAAGGCGCATCTCATGCCCATGTAATATATGAGTTATTTGATGAAAAACTAGCAGAAGAAAAAGTAACAAGTGTTCTAGCAAAACATAAAAGAAGTTGTTAAACTGATAACAAAAGTTATCAGTTTTTGTTTACTTAATTGCAGTAAATGATATAATTATTTTTGGTGATTATTATGTTTCAAGAACTAATTAAAGAAATCGCGAATGAATTAGGTATTAAATGCACATTATTTTCAAAAGATTGGTGTATTCTTCTTGAAAAAAATGGAGTTTCTAAAATTATCAACGGATATAAGTTTTCAATTAATGAACAAGGACCAAGTCTTATAGCAGATGACAAATATGCATTATATGAACTTATGAAAATTAGGAATGTTCCAATCATCAAACACCAAATATTATATAAAAATAAAGATATAGCAGATTATGCTAAAGATAATGGTGGATTTGAATCAGCTTTAAATTATTTTTATGCAAATAACAAAGATATTGTCTTAAAACCAAATAATGGAACAACAGGCATTGATGTATATCACATTAATGATGTTGATACATTAAAGAAAACGTTTGATAAATTATTTATTAGCAACCATTCAGTAAGTATGTGTCCATTTTATAAAATAAAAACAGAATATCGTGTAATATTCTTAAATGGTAATTTGGAATTAACCTTTGGTAAAGAAAGACCAATTATAGTAGGCGATGGTAAAAAAAGTGTACGTGAACTATTAATTGAATTTAATCCATATTATTTTAATAATGAAAAAAGTTTTTTTAATAAAGATATTGATTTAAATTATATTCCTAAAAAAGATGAAAAAATTGAATACGGATGGCAATTTAATTTAGCTAGAGGTGCTAGAGTATTACAAAATGTTAATGAAGATAGTAGAAAAAAAGCAATTGAAATAGCTAAAGAAGCTTATAATGCAAGTTCACTTAAATTTTGTAGTATTGATGTCATTGAAACAGAAGATAACGAATATATGGTTATGGAAATAAATAGCGGAGTTTCAATAACTAAGTACCCTAATTTTGTAGCGAATGGCCGTGAAATAGCTAAAAAAATATATAAAGATGCTATTATTGAGATGTTTAAAGAAACTAAATAGTTTCTTTTTTCATTACTTTATATAAAAACCTTTTAAAAACCATTGAAAATATGGTATAATTTATAAAGTTGGAGGCATGTATGAAGAAGACAGGATTTCTAAGTGGAGCTTTTTTCTCAACATTTTGTATAATATTATGCAAAATTGTTGGACTTTTATATGTTATTCCATTCTATGCAATAATAGGTGATAGTGGAGGAGCATTGTATGCATATGCATATACAATATATTCACTATTCTTGACTCTTTCAAGTCAAGGTATTCCTGTTGCAATGAGCAAAATAATAAGTGAATATAATACCTTAAATTATCATTGGTCAAAACAACAAGCATATAAAATTGTTAGAAATTTGATGGTTACAATTGGTGTTGTTTCATTTGTTTTATTAATGATATTTGCAAAACCAATTGCATATTTAATTATTGGTGAAATTGAAGGTGGAAATACTATTGATGATGTTGCTTTAGTAATAAGAACAATATCAGCAGCGTTAATAATGGTTCCATTCTTATCAACAATAAAAGGATATTTAAATGGTCATAAATACTTAAAGCAATATGCAATATCTAATGTTATTGAGCAATTAGCTCGTGTATCTTTTATTATAATTGGTAGTTATATTGCTTCCAAAGTATTTCATTTAAAAACACCAGTAGTAGTTGGTGTTGCAACATTTGGTGCAACATTTGGATCACTTGTTGCATATTTATATTTAAAAATTAAGAAGAATCATAATAAAGAATTATTCAATATAGATGCTAAAAAAACCGAAGCAGAGAGAGGTAATACAAGAAAATCTATATTAAAAAGAATTATTTTAGTTGCCTTGCCATTTGTAATTATTGATTTCGTTAGATCAATTTATTCATTAGTTGATACATTTACAATAAATGCAACGTTAACAAAACTTGGTTATACATTGGCAGAATCTGAATATGTGTTAAGTGTTATCTCTACATGGGGTTCAAAATTAAATATGATTATTATTGCCTTTGTATCTGGGTTAACACTATCGTTGATTCCAAATATTGCTAGTAGTCACATTAAAGGTGATATGAAAGATGTAAATGATAAAATTAATCAAAGCTTTCAAATTATCATGTTTGTCAATTTACCAATGGTATTAGGACTTCATTTACTTGCAGGACCGGTATGGAATATGTTTTATGGTAGTAATGAACTTGGAATAGCTTTATTTAGTTTGTACATTTTCCAAGCATTAACATTTAGTTTTTATTCAATTTCGATTGATTCTGCTCAGATAATGGGAAATACTAAATTGGCATTATCGGCTTTATTTGGTAGTTTTATTCTTAAAGCAGTGCTAAATGTTCCATTTATGAATTTATTTGCTGCAATTGGAATAAAAGCACAATATGCACCAATTGTACTAAATTTAATCTTACATACAATAACAACAATAGTAATTGCTGTAATACAATCTAAAAAATATCATTTGAATTATAGACAGAGCTTTAATCCAATTTTAAAATCAATTTTGATTTCTTTAATTATGTTTGTTTCATTAAAAATAATGGCATTATTTATCCCAGTTGATATTGAAACAAGCAAATTGAATTATTTCTTATTATCAGCGTTATATGGTGTAGTAGGTGGAGCAATTTATATAATTACATCTTATAGATATAATTTAATAGATAGAATTTTCAAAATTGATTCAAAATTATTATTCAAACAATTATTAATAAAACTAAAATTAAAAAAATCTACAAATTGATGTAGATTTTTTTTATTCCCAATTTGGGTCAAAGTACAATTTAATATATTCATCATGTGCTTTAATTTCAAATTCAAGATTAAATGGTTTGTAATCAAAATTTTCATACTTTGAATCAATTAGCTTGTGTGTTAATAAAATAAGCAAATCGGGGTTTCTAACAAGTATTGGGCCAAGCATATAAGTGCCAATAAAGTTCTTTGAAATAATTCCCTCATTTTGAGTCTCTTTATTAATGCCGTCACCCCTAATGATTTCTAAGAATAATTTTTCCTTTGTATCAAGTGTACTATCTTGATTTTTAAAACCTAAAACTAAGGATTCGCTTTCTAAAAATTCGCATCTAGCATAAACTTCGCTTACGATATTATGTGCTTGCTTAGTAGCAGTAAAATCAAGAATACCAATGCCTTCAATTTCATTATCACCATCTATAATTCGTTGACCAAACATTTCTAAAGCATTACCAGTTATAAGAAAAAACTTTTTATCATAGAAAGCTTTTTTTATGCTTTCTCGATACTTAAATAAGTAATTTAAAACAATTTTTTCATTATTGAATGTTCCTGGCCCAATATAGAATAAATCATAATCATCGAAGTCAATTTCATCATTAACACTTAGATAATCAATTTTAGTTTTAACACCTTGACTTTCTAATGCTTGCTTTAATGCTTTAATATTACCATTATCACCATATAAATTCATTAAGTCGTAATATAAATGAGCAATCTTAATCATTTTCTTCCTCCTTAATCAATTTTGTAAATGGATCAACATAATCAAAATTTAATATTGCATATATATTTTCTTTAGTTGAACATTTTAAGAATTTTGTTGCTTCTTCCAAAGTTTCAAAACATTTTATTTTATTAATATCTAAATCAGCAATTTTTAATCTAGTTGCGATGTCATATCTTTGCACACCAACGCAAACAAGATTTTCAATTTTATGCCTATTTAATATTTCAAAATCAATATCATAAAGCCAAGATAGATCATTAAATTTATATCTACGGCTTATTTCTTTCCATCCAATAATTACAGTTTTAGCATCTTTATCTCGATCTAACAATAATAGAGAATGATTAAATGTCGTACTATTTTCGTTCTTGTTATTTAAAACATAGACAGTTCTATTATCCCAATTTATAGCATTATATTGTTTTACATTAGGTTTAGTATTGTTATTTATAAGTTCTGTTACTTTATTTTCATCGATACCTATAAGTGATAAAACACTATAGGCAGCTAAAGTATTGTATATTGCAAATAACATAGGAAAAGGTATTTTAACATTATTTTTATTAATTTTTATTTCACATTCATTATAATTAATATCTGTTACTTCAAATTTACTATCTGGATGTTTTAAATGGCAATTTTTACATTCATAATATCCAATGTTTTCAAAATGTAAATATTTATAATCTAATTTAGTATTGCAACGTGGACAATATATTAAATTAAGGTTTTGAAATAATTGTTCTTTGCTTGAATATTCATTTTTATCAACAGAATAGTAAACTATTTTATCAAAACTAAGCGCAAACTTTTGCAAATATGGATCATCAGCATTAAGTACTAATGTCATATCGTTAGTAATTGCTTTTTTAATTTCATTATAAACGATATCAAAGTTGCCTTGTCTTGGCGGTTGATCACGTGTAATATTTGTTACAACAACGAAAGCTGGTTTAATTGCTGGAAAGACAAATTTTGCAAATCTCTCATCACATTCTACAACAACAGCATCAGTTTTAACTTTACCTGTAATTGTTGTATCTTCTAATATTGTAGTTAAAATTCCTGTATTCAAATTTGAACCAGAAATATTATGAGTTACTTTATAATTTAAATCACGAAGTGAGTTTGCAATAAGTGATGTTGTACTTCCTTTTCCAGAAGAACCAGTAACAGCAATAACTATTTTTGGCATTTCTAATTTAGAAAGAATGTTTTTGTCTATTCTAAGAGCAATATTTCCAGGTAGAACAGAACCACGCTTTAATATTTTTCCAATTAATATAATTATTTTGGCTACTAAAATTGTAAATATTTTCATTTTTACACCTCAAAATAATTATAACACATATATTTTAGTATTTTGTATTTTTGTATAAATTAAAACATATTTTAAAAAATTAAAATTCATGTTATTATTAATATGGTGAAATAATGAAGAAAATAAAAATAATTCTAGTTTTTTTAATATTTTTTATTTCAAATATTAAAGCTTACAATGAAGCACCAATTGATATTACTACTATGGATGTTTATGAGATTCAAGAAGCAATTGATAAGGGTTATTTGACGTATGAACTTTTAATTAAACTTTATTTAGATCGCATAGATGCATATGATGTAAAATATAAAGCAATAATAACTATTAATGAGAAAGCTATTGAAGAAGCAAAAAATTGTGATATAGAATTTAAAAAAAATGGAAGATCAAATATACTGTGGTGTATGCCAATTATCGTTAAAGACAATATTGATGTCAATGGCATGCCCACAACAGTTGGATCAAAAGCGCTATCCGATTCATACCCAAATGAAGATGCTACTGTCATTAAAAAGTTAAAAGAAAAAGGTATGATTGTTATTGCTAAATCAAATATGAGTGAATTCGCTTTTTCATCAAGTAGCTCAGTAAGTTACTATGGAACTGTGCACAATGCTTATAATTTAGATTATTCATCATATGGTTCATCTGGAGGTAGTGCTGTTGCAGTAGCAGCTAGATATGCACCATTTGCGCTTGGAACAGATACAAATTCATCACTAAGAGCGCCAGCTGCAGCTAATAATGTAATAGGTTTTAGACCAACGCTTAATTTGATTGAAACAAAAGGAATATTTGCATATGATATAACTCGTGATGCAGTAGGACCAATTACTAAAACAGTAAAAGAAAATATTCTTTTAATGAATGCCATGTCATCAAAAGACTATAATATTCCTGAAGATAATTCATTAAGTGGAAAAAATATTGTTGTGCTTGACCAATTTATGCCAAGTAGTACTTATAATGAAATTAAAACAATGTTTAATAACAGCGTAAAAAAACTTGAAGAAGCGGGAGCAAATATAATTCATTTGAATAATGTTTACTCAAGTGACTATGAATATATTGGGAATAGTACTATGGGTGGCTGGACAATGTGTTATGCATTTAATAAATATATCAAAAATACGTCTAGTAAAATTAAAACATTTTATGATTTAGCTTCAGCAAATACAAACACGTATAGTTTATGGGAAAACTATAACAGGTGTAATGTTTCTATAAGCTATATAGATACTATTGAAACACAAAAATCAAATTTTAGAAAAACTATAAATAATGTAATTACTAAGTATAATGTTGATGCATTTATTTATCCAACACATACAGGAAAAGTGTTAAGGATAGGCGAATCTAATAGTGGTGGAAATAGCTATAAAATTGCACCTGTATTAGGTCTTCCAGCAGTTTCAGTTCCACTTGGATTTGATAGTAGTGGAGTAGCATATGGAATTGAGTTTATGGGAGCTAAGAATAGTGAAAATAAATTATATGAAATAATTTACGAATATGAAAAATTAAATCATAATTATAAGCTTCCAGATATTGCTCCAGCACTTTATACTATCCCAGATAGTGTTAATAATTTAAAAGGATTGTATGAGGCTTTATTAAATAATAAAGGCTATATATTAAATTATTTAGTATTAAAAGGTCAGAAAGAAGAAATAAAAGCGTATTTTCAAAACTATAATGATTTTGAAAACAAAAGTGAAGAAGCCGGAAATATTTATAAAAATACTATTGGAGCCCTTAAAAGTGTCGGTTACATTTATGATGAAGAAACAAAAACATTAAATAAATCCATATTTTTAATAATGATTAAAGTACTTCTTTATTTGACTGTTATCTATTTATTATATCGAGTATTAAATTTATCAAAGAAAAAGAAAAAAAGCATTAAACATTAATGCTTTTTTATTATAATTTCTTGCTTAAACGCAATAATTATAATATAATTATTCATGGTGATTTATATGAATCAAGACTTAAAAAGAACAATTATTTTAGAAAACTATCAAAATCCTACTAATAGGGGACTAATCGATGATGATAGTTATATAAAAGTTAATATGAATAATGAATCTTGCATTGATGAAATTAACTTAATGGTAAAAGTTGAAAATGATGTTATAAAAGATATTCGCTTTGATGGAGAAGCATGCGCAATTTGCACAAGTGCAACATCAATATTAATAAATACTTTAATCGGAAAAACAATTGAAGAAGCAATTGAAATATATAATAACTATGAAAAAATGATTAATGAAGAAGAATATGATGCTGAAATATTAGAAGATGCTATTGTATATTCAGATATTGCAAAGCAACCAAATAGAAAGAAATGTGCGCTTCTTCCATGGTGGGGAATTAAGAAAATAATAGATGAATTAGGAAAGTGATAATATGAAAGAACTTGGTCTTTCACAAGCAAAAATACGTGAAATATCACATATTAAAGGTGAACCAAAATGGATGCTAGATTTTAGAATAAATGCTTATAAGAAATTTTTAGAGCTTTCAAATCCAACATTCGGACCGGAATTAAAAATAGATTTTAATAAAATTAATTACTATAAAAAAGTAGTTGATGGTATTAAAGATGATTGGAATAAGCTTCCATGTGAAATAACTGATACATTCAATAAAATAGGTCTTATTGATGCCGAAAAGAAATATTTAGACGGAGTTAAGGCTCAATATGAAAGCGAAGTTATTTATCATAGTATGCTTGAAGAACTAGAAGCAAAAAATGTTATCTTTTGTGATACTGATACAGCTTTAAAGAAATACCCTGATTTATTTAAAAAGTATTTTAATAACTTAGTTAAATATGATGAAAATAAATACACAGCTTTAAATGGAGCAGTATGGAGCGGTGGAACATTTATTTATATTCCGCCTAATACAACAATTGATCGACCACTTCAAAGTTATTTCAGAATAAATACTAAAAATATGGGTCAATTTGAAAGAACAATTATTGTTGTAGATGAAAATAGTAGTTTGCACTATATGGAAGGATGTACAGCACCAACTTATACTAGTGATTCACTTCATGCAGCAGTTGTTGAAATATATGTAATGAAAAATGCAAAATGTCGTTATACAACGATTCAAAATTGGTCGAAAGATGTATATAACTTGGTTACTAAAAGAGCAATAGTTGAAGAATCTGGAACAATGGAATGGATTGATGGAAATGTTGGTTCTGGAATCAATATGAAATATCCAAGTTGTATCTTAAATGGACCATTTGCCAATGGAAACTGTATTTCAATAGCAGTTGCTTCAGTTGATCAAATTCAAGACGCTGGTGCTAAAATGATTCATTTAGCTCCATATACTACAAGTTCAATTATTAGTAAATCAATTGCTTTAAATGGTGGAAATGCTACATATAGAGGAACAGTTAATATAAGTAGTAAAGCAAATAACTCAAAAGCATTTGTTAAGTGTGACACAATGATTTTAGATGAAAAATCTAAGAGTGACACAATACCTAAAAATATTAATGCATCATCTAGTTCTACAATCGAGCATGAAGCGACTGTTTCTAGAATAAGTGAAGAAAAACTATTCTATTTAATGAGTAGAGGAATTACTGAAGAAAAAGCTAAAGAATTATTAATTATGGGCTTCATAGAAAAATTTAAAGAAGAACTTCCAATGGAATATGCAGTTGAGCTTAATCAACTAATGAAAAATTATTTTTAAAAATCACTTGCCAAAATAAAGTAGGTATGCTATTCTTATTAAGGTGATAAAATATGACACGTATGAATAACGCATTTATTACTATTTGTTCGTTAAAGAAAAGCGTTGTTTTCGTTGTTTTATCATTCTTATTAATTATTAAATAAACATCAATTTTTATAATTGGTGTTTTATTTTGTAATTAAATGATAATTGTTAGAGGGAGGATATATGAAAAAAGACAATTATTTACTTTATGATGTTCATGAAGTACCACCAAAAGGAAAAATGATCATCTTAGCACTGCAACATGTTTTGGCAATGTTTGGTGCAACTATTTTAGTTCCAATTTGGGTTAACAAAATAGCAGGAGCTGAAGTCCTAACTATTCCAGTTGCACTATTTACAAGTGGAATAGGAACACTCATTTATTTGATCTGTACAAAAGGTAAATCACCAGTTTATCTTGGATCAAGCTTTGCATTTGTTTCACCAATTGCATATGCTTATTTAGCAGGTGGAGCATCAAGTGTAGGAATGGGAATATTCCTTGTTGGTGTTGTTTATATGCTATTTGCATTATTAATTAAACTATTTGGTAAAAAATGGATTAACAAATTGATACCACCAATTGTTATTGGACCAATGATAATGGTTATTGGTTTAGGCTTAGCTCCATCAGCAATATCATCAATTGGAATCAATGGTGATGTATTTTCTAAAAAAGCGCTACTTGTTGCAGTAGTATCATTTATGGTAACCATTATAACAGCAACAAAAGCTAAAGGATTTATGAAAGTAATTCCTTTCCTAATTGGTATTGCAACAGGATATATTTTATCAATTATTCTTGGAATGGTAGATATTAAATCTGCTTTAGATGGAAAGGTTTTTTCAATACCAAAATTCGTTATTCCATTTAAGGATTATGCATTAAGTTTAAAAGGGGTTTTAACAATTGTACCGATTGCGCTAGTTACAATAGCAGAACATATTGGGGACCATATGGCACTTGGGACAATCATCAAAAAGGATTTGATAAATGAACCAGGTTTAGAAAGAACTTTACTAGGTGATGGTCTTGCAACAAGTGTTGCTGGTTTACTTGGTGGTCCTGCTAATACAACTTATGGCGAAAATACTTCAGTAGTTGGTATGACGAAAGTAGCATCAGTTAAAGTAATTGGATTAGCAGCAATATTGGCAATCATAATTAGTTTCTTTGGACCAATTACAGGAATTTTATCTACAATACCTGATCCTGTATTAGGAGGAATCTCATTACTTCTATATGGATTTATATCAGTAAATGGACTTAAAGTATTAGTTCAAAATCAAATTGACTTTGAAGATATTCGTAATGTAATAATTGCATCGACAATGTTAGTATTAGGTCTTGGTGGAGCAGTTATTTCACTTAAAACAGGTGATATTAATATTTCGATATCAGGAATGAGTTTAGCTGCTATATCTGGAATTATATTAAATCTAATTCTTCCAAAAACAAAAAAGAATTAAAAAAAATAAAATTTATATAATTTTAAGACAAATAGATCAAATTAAATTCAAAAAACTTATTTTTTATAAAAAGAATAAGTTTTTTTGATATTTTGAATAAAAAGAATCTATTTTTCTTTCTTTTGCTTTAGAGTTTTTAAGATGATAAACTTTATTTCGTTGAAAGGAGGAAAATATGTTAAATCAATCAGTAATTGTAGGAAGAGTGGTTCGAGATCCTGAACTTAATCAAACTGAAAATGGCAATAAAGTTACTAATTTAACATTAGCAGTTCCAAGAAGTTATAAAAACATAAATGGAGAATATGATACCGATTTTATTTCATGTGTTCTTTGGAAAGGTGTTGCCGAAAATACAGTTGAATATGTTAAAAAAGGTGATTTAGTCGGAATTAAAGGAAGACTTCAAACGAGGACAATTGAAGCTGAAGATCATAACCAACATATTATGGAGTTAGTTGCTGAGAAAGTAACATTTCTATCAAGTAAAAGACCGGAAGAATAGTTTTAATAAAAGTTTTAATATTTATGCATATGTGATATAATTAGTATGGTGATAAAAATGAGATTAAACTATTTTTCAATTCAAAGAAATAACTTTTTAAAATTAACAGAAGGAACTTTTAAACCTAGTGATGATCATTTAGAAGAAATAATTGCTAATCCAGAAGAAGTAACTGGTTTTAGATTTGCTTATTCAACTACTGATGAAGAATTTAAAACAGATTATGAAAAAATGATATTTGTTGGTAAAGTAGTAGAATTTGAACAAGTTAAACATCTTTTTAATTCAGAAGTTCCAGAAGAATATAAAACATGTAAGCATGCTATATCATATGATGCTAGTGGAAATATTGTTGATGAAAGACCAATTCTTGGTATTGATGAAGTGGTTCCTGTTAGTAATCGTGAAGAACTATTAAATGCATATAAAGCTGAAACAGGTTATGACTTTGTAGCAAGTAAATTAAGACAATAATTACATAAAAACAGATTTTATCTGTTTTTTATTTTGTAGTATAATTATATGGGTGGTAATATGAATTACGTACTTGATGGTAAAGATTATCCAGTTGAAATTACAAGAAAGTCTAATAAAAATACATATATTAGATTTAAAGGCAATGTAATTTCAGTTTCAACTTCATATTTTGTAACTAATAAGCAAATATTAAAAATGCTTGATCAAAATCAAGAATTTTTAAGAAAAAATATAGCAAGAATAAGTAAAAAAGAAGAAAACGGTAAAAATCACATAATTCTAGGCGAGAAATATGATATAATTACTATGAATAATATGGAAGAAATTGACTATCAAAATAAGAAGATATATCTTGATTCGATTTCTAAATACGATTTATTAATAAAAAAAGAAACAAAAAAATTATTTGAAACAAGACTAAAATACAATTATGATTTGTTCGAAGAAAAAATTAAATTTCCAAGTTTAAGAATTAGAAAGATGAAAACTCGTTGGGGAGTATGCAATCGAAAAGATATAAGAGTTACTTTAAATTCTGAATTATTTAAATATGGAATCGAAGAAATTGATTATGTAATAATTCATGAACTATCACATTTAGTATTTTTTAATCATTCAAAGGATTTTTGGAATTTGGTATCTAAATATTGTCCGAGATATAAAGAAATAAGAAAAAGATTAAAGGAGTAATATGAAAACACTAAAAAAAGGATTAAGCATATTTATAATTTCTATATTTTCAATGGCAATTTTTTTGGTGTCAGTTGAAAACGTTCAAGCTAAAACTTTACGCGACATTAAAAATGCCGTAGAGGAAGCGGAAAGAAATTTAAAAAACAATCGAAATAAGCAAGCTGAAACAGAACAAGAAATGAAAAATGTTAAGAATACTGTTTACAATACATTAGTTGAAGTTGATGGTATTTTAAAGAAGATTGAAGCTTTAAATAAAGAAATAGCCGAATATGATAAAGAAATAATTGCTAAAAAAGAAGAAATTAAGAGATTAATGAATTTTGTTCAAAAGACAAAAGGAAATAATGCTTATCTTGAATATATATTTGGTGCAGAAAACTTTTCTGATTTGATATATCGTATTGCCGTTGCAGAACAGCTTTCAAAATATAATGATAGTTTGATTGATAAATATAATCAAATGATTGATGATAATAATAAGGCAAAAGCTGATTTAGAAAAAAGGCAACAAGATCTTATCAATAAAAGAGGCGAACTTGAAAAGGAATATTCAAAATTATCTGCAGGTTTAAGAGAAATTGAAGATGCTGAACCAACTTTAGAAGAAGAAGTAAAATTACAAAAACAAACATATCAATTTTATGTTGATTTAGGTTGTAAACTTGACGATGATCTTGATGTGTGTGGGCAAAAGTTATTGCCACCATCAACAGCATTATATAGGCCTTTAGAAACTGCTTATATTTCATATGGTTGGGGTAATAGATGCTATTGGTTACGTGGACAAAAAGTATGCGATTTCCATAAAGGAATGGATTTAAGTCAGTATGGTTCTGCTGTTCCTATTTATTCAGCAGGTTCTGGTAGAGTAGTTGGAATAATTAAGAGTCCAAATCACTGGAGTTGTGGTGGTCAAGTAGTATTTATAAGTCACAACATAAAAGGAAAATACTATACTTCAATTTATATGCATTTAAGAAAAATTTTAGTTGAAAAAGGACAAATTGTTGATAAGAATACAGTCATAGGTTATATGGGTGGAAATCCATCAATTGAAACATATGATAGATGTACTAATGGTCAACACTTACACTTCGGGTTATCTGAAGGTATGTTCACTACTTGGGCCAAAGCTAAAGCATCACAGTTTAATCCTGCAACAATGGTTAATTTTCCTAAAGTAGGAACTAGATTTAAAGATCGTATAACAAAATATTAAAAAGCCTTCGGGCTTTTTTTATTACATTGACTTTTATATATACCTAACATATAATTATTATAATAGGTGCGGTGTGAAATGAAAGATGACAGATCTAGCTTACTTTATAGTATTTCAATCATAGTTATTCTAGTTATTATAGCTATAGTATTGTATCTCTTGTTGTTTGCTAAAACTACTTCTAATGCGATTAGCCTAAATCGTAGTTCTGTAGTTCTTTTTGTTGGCGATCAAATGACTCTCAAAGTAAATAATACCGATAATAGTAGTGTTACTTGGAGTAGTAGTAATGAGAACATAGTAACTGTTTCAAACGATGGCACTATAAGAGGAATTGCTAAAGGAGAAGCAAGTATAATTGTTTCAAAAGGAAATGATAATACTACTTGTAAGGTAGTTGTAATCGAAAAAGAAATTCAAAGAATTGAATTAGCAAAAAATGATATTAATTTGAGTGTTGGTAATAAAGCAACTATAAAAACGACGATAGTACCTACAGATGCAACTTCAAAAAAATTGATATATAAAAGTGACGATGAAAACATTGCAACAGTAGATGCAAATGGAGTCGTAACAGCAAAAAGTGATGGTGTAACTCGCATAATTATTACCGATGAACTAGGAAAAGTAAAAGTAACATGTAGAATAATTGTTAATACATCAGTTGAAAGTATTAATTTAAATAAAACAAGCATTAAAATGTATGTAGGTGCTACTGAAAATTTAGTTGCAACAATAACACCAAGTGATGCTACAAATAAGGATTTAATTTGGTCTACAGGAGATGCATCAATAGCATCAGTTAATCAAAATGGGAAAGTAACAGCTAAAAAAATTGGCAAAACAACTATCAAAGTAGTAACAGATGATGGAAATAAAGAAGCAACATGCGAAATTGAAGTTACAAAATATAATAGTTTTGGTGCTTATAAACATGTATTTATACTTGGAATTGATGGTCTTGGTGCAACATTTAATAAAGTTAGTTCACCAAACTTTGACCGCATATTTAAAAATTATGCATATCGCCATAATGCACAATGTGAATATATAACAATAAGTGCACAGAATTGGGGATCAATTTTAACTGGAGTTGCCTATAATGTACATGGCTATACTAATGATTCAATTGCTAATAATAGGCATACATCTAAAAATAAAAACCTTTCAATTTTTTATTACACATATAAGAAGTATCCAAAAGCTAATTTGGTTTCAACATCTAGTTGGAGTCCAATAAATATTGGAATTATTGAAAATGATATAGGAGTAAAACTATATAGTAATGGGTCAGACGAGACAATTACTAATAAAGCTATTGAATATATTAAAAGTAGTAATACACCAACGCTTATGTTTATCCATTTTGATGAAGTTGATCATAATGCTCATGCACACGGCGGATTCAGTAATGAGTATTATAATGCTGCAGTGACAGCGGATAAAAGAATGGGTAGAATATATGATGCCATTAATAGCAAAGGATTGATGAAAGATAGCTTATTTATTGTTGTTGCTGATCATGGTGAAACAACCAAAGGACATGGTGGTCATACTGTTGAAGAATCCTCTGTAATAGTTGCTGTAGCCGGGCATTCAGTAAATAAAGTAACATTAAATAGTAGTGTTAGAAATCGAGACGTTGCAGCGATTGCACTTTATGCGCTAGGTGTTGATAAGCCAAGTCATTTTACTGCCAAAGTTCCAGGTGAATTATTTGGTGAAAAAAGATGATAATAAATAAAAGACATTAAAGAAATGTCTTTTTTTATTTGAAATTTTACATTTTTTTGTTATAATTATATAGGTGATATCATGGTAAAGTATGATGAAAGTTCAATAAAGATACTAGAGGGGTTAGATGCCGTAAGAAAGCGTCCAGGTATGTATATTGGTTCAACTGACAAAAGAGGATTACATCACCTTGTATGGGAAATAGTTGACAATGCTATTGATGAAGTTATCAATGGATTCGGACATAAAATCAAAATAATCATTTATGCAGATGGCAGTGTATCTGTTGAAGATGAAGGGCGTGGAGTACCAGTTGGTATGCATTCAAGTGGTATGTCTACACCAGAAGTAATTTATACAGTATTACATGCTGGTGGTAAATTTGAAACCAGCGGTTATAAAGTATCTGGTGGATTACACGGTGTAGGTGCATCTGTTGTAAATGCTTTAAGTAAATGGATGGAAGTAACTATTAAGCGTGATGGTTATGAATACTATATTCGTTTTGAAAATGGTGGGAAAGTAGCAGTACCACTTAAGAAAATGGATAAAACGAGTAAAACAGGAACAAAAGTTAGATTTTATCCTGATCATGAAATATTTGGAAATAACACTTTTTCATTTTCAACGATATGTGAAAGAATGCAAGAAGATGCGTTCCTACTTAAAGATTTAACTGTCGAAGTATATGATGAAGCCGAGAAAAAACAAGAAATTTATCACTATGATAATGGACTAAAAAGTTTTGTTGAATATCTAGATGAAGATAAAGATAATATTCATCCAGTTGTAAGTTTTGAAGGAATAAAAGATGGAATCAAAGTTGATGTAGCTTTTCAATATACTGATACATATTCTGAAAACATTATATCTTTTGTTAATAATGTAAAAACAACTGATGGTGGTAGTCATGAAGTTGGATTTAAATCTGCTTTAACAAGAGTTTTTAATGACTATGCTAAGACAAATAAATTATTAAAAGATAAAGATAAGACATTTGAAGGAACTGATACTAGAGAAGGTTTAACTGCAATTTTAAGTTTGCAAATTCCAGAATCATTATTACAATTTGAAGGTCAGACCAAATCTAAATTAGGTACTCCAGAAGCAAGAAACGCAGTAGATAGTATTGTTACTGAAAAATTAGCATACTTTTTAGAAGAAAATAAAGAGATTGCAACAAATGTTGTTAATAAAATGTTAAAGAGTAAGATTGTTCGTGAAGCAGCTAGAAAAGCTCGTGACGAAGCACGTAAGGGAACCGATAAAGGTAAAAAAGAAAGACTTTTAAGCGGGAAATTAACACCAGCTCAACTTAAAAATCCAGCAAAGAATGAATTATTCTTAGTCGAAGGAGATTCAGCCGGTGGATCTGCAAAGCAAGGTAGAGATCGTAAATTTCAAGCAATACTTCCTTTAAGAGGTAAAGTTATTAATGCTGAAAAAACAAGAATGGAAGAAATTCTTAAAAATGAAGAAATTAATACCATTATTTATACAGTTGGAGCTGGATGTGGTAGTGATTTTGATGTTACTGAGTCAAATTACGATAAAGTAATCATAATGACCGATGCTGATGATGATGGTGCACATATTCAAATACTTCTTCTAACATTCTTTTATCGTTATATGAAACCATTAATTGAGGCTGGGAAACTATTTATTGCAATGCCTCCATTATATAAAGTAAGTAATGGTAAAAATGTCAAATATGCATGGACAGATGAAGAAAAAGAAAGTGCCCAAAGCGAATTTAAAAATAAATGTGTTGTTCAAAGATATAAAGGTCTTGGTGAAATGAACAGTGAGCAACTATGGGAAACTACTATGGATCCAGAAAAACGTAATTTGATTAAAGTTAGCATTGTTGATGCAGCTTTAGCAGAAAAACGAGTAAGCGTTTTAATGGGTGATAAAGTAGAACCACGTAAAGAGTGGATTGAAGAAAATGTTGAATTTTCTCTTGAAGATAATTATGAAATTTAATTATGTAAAATTATTAAATTCAATGATAAATTAGATTATAGTATGATATAATTAAATAGTAGACTTGAGGTGATTAAATGATTAACAAAAAAGCAATAAAGAAGAATTCATTATTCTTAATTGTTTCTATTGCTATAGTTGCCTTAAGTCTTTTTGCTACAATGCTTTTTCAAAATGAAAAATTAATTCTTGAAGAAAAAGAATTAGAAGAAAATGGTGAAATGAGCACAAATAAAGTACTTATAACAGAAATTATGTCATCTAATAAAGGTGCATATTCTGATACATCAGGTAACTGTTTCGATTGGATTGAAATATATAATGGTAAAGATCATGAAATAAATCTAAAAAATTATGCATTATCTGATAATAAAAAGAACTTTAAATGGGTATTTCCTGATACATATGTAGATGCAAATAGTTATGTGATTGTTAACCTAGCCGGTTTAAATCACGATGGACTTTATGCTAACTTTAAACTTAAAAGTTCTGGCGGTGAAGATGTAATTTTAGTAAATGCTGCTGGAAAAATAATTGATGGTGTTACAACCATTGCTTTAAATAAAAATGAAGTAATGTTTCGTGATACAAATGGCAAATGGCAACGCGGTTTGGAACCAACTCCAGGTTATGCAAATACTAAGGAAGGCTTAACTGAATATTATAAGAGTCTTGAAGCCTTAGATAATAAAATAATTATTACTGAAATATTGCCAAGAAACAAAGGAAACTTCTTAACAAAAGCCAATGATTATTCTGGATTTATTGAAATTACGAACGTGAGTAATGAAAGAATTAACTTAAGTGAATATACACTAGGTAATTCATTGACTAATCCATTTGCATATAAGTTACCAAATAAAACATTAAGTTCAGGTGAATCGTTTGCAATATTTACATCCGGTAAAAATCTTGAAATAAGTTCTGAATATCATGCCAACTTTAAACTAAATAGTGAAAGTGGTGTAGCAGTTCTATCAAAATCCGGGAAAATTGTTAGTAAACTTGAATATGAAAAACTAGCTAATGGAACGGCTTTAGTTTACTTAAATAATAAATACGAAAAGACTGGCATTGTAAGTCCAGGATATTCTAATAGTGAAAAAGGAATTGATTCATTTGCAAAAAAATATTTAGAAAAGCCCAAAACTCTAATTATTAATGAAGTAATGAATTATAATCAATCATATTTACCTCATAATGGTAGTAGATATTATGATTGGATTGAATTATATAATAATTCCAAAGAAGATATAAATTTAAATGAATACTATTTAACAACAAATACCGACAATATGACTAAATTTCAGTTACCAAAAGTGACTCTAAAAAAAGGCGAATATTATATAGTCATGGCATCTGGAGATCCAGATTTAACAACAACAAAATATAAACATGCAAATTTTAAAATATCTGAAACTGAATCATTATATTTAACAAAAAATAATAAAATAATTGATTCTATGTATATATCAGGTGTACCAAACAATTATAGTTTCGGTCGTGGTAGTTATGGTTTTTATTACTATGCTACTGCAACACCATATGCAGAAAATGGAACGGGTAGAAGAGAAATATCATATGCTCCAATATCCTCAGTAAAATCAGGTATTTATAATAACATAAAAACACTCGAAGTTAATTTAAGTGCTCAAGGGACCATTTATTATACTTTGGACGGTTCAAGACCAACAACAAATTCTAGAGTATATAATGGTCCTATTTCTTTAAATAAAACTACAGTAATTAAAACAATGGGTTTAGAAAATAGTAAATATAAAAGTGAAATACAAACTTATACATATATTATCAATGAGAATCATTCAGTCGATGTATTTATGTTAAGTATGGATCCGGCGGATTTCAGAAATTTACAAGCTAACCGTTATGTAAGAGGCGTTAGCAAAACTGCTTATGCTGAACTTTACGAACAAGATGGTGATAGTTTTCAAATTCCTTGTGAACTAAAATTGTTTGGTGGTAATGCACGTGCATACGGAATTGCTAATGGTTATGCTTTAAAATTTAAGCGTTCAACTGGATCTGGGAAGTTAAATTATCAAGTTTTTGATACTAGAGATTATAGTAGTTTTGATACTTTACTTTTAAGATCAGGCACTACTCAACCAAGAAATGGTCCATCAACAACCCCAGAAATATTTCGAGATGTTCTTGCAACATCACTTTTAGATAAACAAACATCAGTTTTGGTTCAAGCTTATCATCCAGTAGTTTTATATATAAATGGTAATTATTATGGATTCTATAACATTCGTGAAAGATCAGATCGCTTTTTGATTCAAAATAATCAAAATGTTATTGCTGATGATACTAATACCAATATCGTTAAAATTGACTGGGAAGTTAGAACAGGTTCATCAAAGAATTTAGTTAGTTTAATCAACTATTTGAGTTCTCATAACATGTCATTAAAGACTAACTATGATTATGTTAAAACATTAGTCAACGTTCAAGATATAGCTGATTTTTGGATTGCTGAAACTTGGGTAGCTAATTATGACATTGTAAATACTAGATATTATCAAAATACCAATTTTGATGGTAATAGATGGCATATGATTTATTTCGATTTAGACAATGCAATTTATAATGTTGATTTTAATTATTATACATTCTCAACTGATCCCAATGGAATGAAAGGTGCTTATTCAACAACTATTTTAAGATCATTACTTAAAAATAGTGAATTCAGAACACTTTATTTAGAAAGATTACATTATCAATTAAAGAATATTTGGAATGAGGAACGTGTTATAAAACAGATTGATGAGCTATATAAGATATATAAGCCAGAAGTTGAGCGACATTATAAGCGATATGGTTTTTCACCAAGTATGTTTGAAACTGAAATTAAGTATTTGAAAAATTATGCAAAGAATAGAAAAAAATATATGATTTCACAAGCAAAGTCATTCTTCAAAATGTCGAGTGCTGAAGTAGAAAGGTACTTTGGTGATTTATGAGAAGATATCGTTATGAATTAAAGTATATTATAAATAAAAAACAAGCTTATGCATTAAAAGAAAGCTTGTTAACTGTAATGTCAGTTGATGCTCTTGCAAATGGTGGAATGGGTGGATATACAATAAGTAGTTTATACTTTGACGATTTGGATTCAACTGCCTATTTTGAAAAATTAGATGGAGTTTTATATCGAACTAAATATCGCATTAGAGTTTACGACTATAATGACTCATTTATAAGATTAGAACGCAAATTAAAACATGAGAATATGACTTCCAAAGATCAAACCAAAATATCAAAATCTCAATTTTATGAGATTGTTAATGGTGATATTGATAATATTGCATTTACTAATGATAAATTATATAATGAATTTATAAAAGATATGAAAATAAAAAATTTAAAACCATCTGTTATTGTTGAATATAAAAGACTTGCTTTAACATATCCAGTAAGTGACGTTCGCGTGACATTTGACTTCAATATTAGAAGTGGAGTCTATAACTACGATTTGTTTGACAGCAAATTAAGTACTCGTAGTGTTCAGGATCCAAATCAAGTTGTTTTAGAAGTAAAGTTTAATGACTACTTACCAGAACACATAAGTATGATTTTAATGACAATTCCATCATTTAGACAAGCGGTTTCAAAATTTGCACTTTGTCGTGCAGCTAAATAAGGAGGTAAAATATGTTTTTAGGTATTATAAAAGACAGTATCGCAAATCAGTTTACAGGAACTTTATCAGTTGTTGATATGGCTCTTTCATTAGCAACAGCCTTTGTTGTTAGTTTATTCATAATTTTTGTTTATAAAAAGACTTATTCTGGAGTTTTATATTCAAAAACATTTACACTATGTGTAATGATGCTTGCAATGGTTACAGCATTGATTATTAGGACAGTTAATGCCAATCTATCATTATCATTAGGTATGGTTGGAGCTCTTTCAATTGTACGTTTCCGTACAGCTGTAAAAGAACCAGTTGATACAGGATTTATGTTCTGGGGTATTTCAGCAGGTATTATGGCAGGTGCTGGATTATATGTAATAGCTATTGTTGGTTCAATTATTTTAGGAGTTTTATATTTCTTAGGATTTTCATTTAACTTTAAAGGAAAAGCTAAATATCTATTCGTTTTAAAATATGATATGAAGTATGATGAAGAAGTTGCTTCAATGTTAAAGAGTTTACCAAAGAAAAAATTAAAAACAAGAACTTTAACAAAAGATATTATTGAAGCAACCTATGAAGTTGAAGTAAAAAATGAAAACACAAGTTTCATGAAACCATTCCAAGAAAATAAAATATTTACTACAGTAGCACTTATTTCATATCAAAATGAATTTGGTGATTAAGAACAAATATATTCTATTTGTTCTTTTCTTTTAAAATTTAATCTAATGTCTTGCACTATTTTATTAAGTTATTGTATAATATTAATGAAGAATTGGAGTGATAATAAATGTATCATTTTATAGGAATAAAGGGGTCAGGAATGGCGTCACTTGCTTCAATTTTACATGGACTAGGTATGGATGTCCAAGGTAGTGATATTGAAGAACATCTTTTTACCGAAGATGGTTTAAGAGAACTTGGAATTACAATTTTGCCTTTTAGTGCAGATAACATAAAAGAAGATATGATTATTGTTAAAGGTAATGCTTTTAAAGATGATCATGAAGAAGTTGTAAGAGCGAAAGAATTAGGTTTAAAAATATATAGTTATCAAGAAATGATTGCTAAATTAACTGAAAAATTCGAAACCATTACAATTGCTGGTTGTCATGGAAAAACAACGACTACATCAATGTTATCTCATGTATTAAAAAATATAACTGGTTGTAATTACTTGATAGGTGATGGAACTGGATATGGTGATAAAGATAATAAATACTTTGCTTTAGAAGCGTGCGAATGGCAAAGACATTTCTTAGCATATACACCATATTATGCAATTATAACTAATATTGAACTAGATCATATGGATTATTACAAAGATATTTCAGATGTAATTGATGCATATCAAGAATATGCTAACAAGGCTGAAAAAATGATAATTGCTTGTGGCGATGATCCATATACACATTCATTAGAAGTTAAGCCACCAATATTTTTCTATGGTTTAGATGATGATAATGATATTCAAGCTAGAAATGTTGAATACCATGATGAAGGAACTGACTTTGATGTTTTTGTAGAAGACAATTATTATGGTCACTTTGATTTACCACTTTATGGTAAACATATGTTATTAAACGCATTAGCTGTAATTGGAGTATGCTATTATGAAAGATTAGATGCTAAGGAAGTTGCTAAGTATTTAAAAACATTTGAAGGTGCAAAAAGAAGATTTAAAGAAAAAGTATTAAATGATGGAGATATCATTACAATTGATGATTACGCACATCATCCAACAGAAGTAAAAGTAACTATTAAAGCAGCTCGTCAAAAATATCCAGGTAAAGAAATTGTTGCTGTCTTAATGATTCATACATTATCAAGAGCAAAAATATTTGCACAAGAATTTGCTGATGCTTTAAATATTGCTGATAAAGCATATATAACAGATATCTATACTGATCGTCCTGAAGAAGGATATGATGATGTTACATATAAAGATGTCATGGATAAATGCGATAATTGTGAGCATATTACTTTAGATGAAGTAGATAAATTATTAAAACATAAAAACGCTGTTATCTTATTTATGAGTAGTAAAGCAATTTATGTTTATGAAGATAAATATGAAAAATTATTGGCAGAAGAAAAGAAGTAGATAACTACTTCTTTTGCTTTTTTATAATGAATCAATTTGACGAATTTGCTATTTTATGATAATATACCTACCCAAGAAAAGGGAGTAGTTCACATCGAAAGATGGTTTAATTCGTCAAACCGGATTAATATCTCGGGTTAAACTTAATAGAACAAGACTTTGAATAAAGGTCTTGTTTTTTTCACCTCTATTCAAAGATCCCTTTTCAGTTTGAAGGGGGGTGAAAAAATGGAAAGTCAACCAAGAAGAGTTGATGTTACTAAATATGTTAAAGAATTATTAGGCTATGTTAAACCAATTAAAGCTGAGAAAAAGAATTGTATCTTTGCTAGACAAGGAAAAGTAGGGGAAAAGGTAATTACATGGTCTGAAAAAGCTGGTGAGCCTATCCAAGAAAAAGTTGATTTTGTAACACTAGATGAAAAAACAGGTAAATCAGGATATGTAGTAACTAAAATTGACGAAGAAGGTAGAGTTGTAATTGACGCTCATGGACATGATAATACTTGGATTATTAATGATTCAGTATTTCATGCAAAATATGTTCCAAATCCAGAAATGGGTGAAGGAATATATAAACCAACTGGTTCAGTTCAAATTTTTGTTGAAATTCAAGAAGACATCATTTTAGAACAATGGGGTAAAGAAATGATAATTGGTCGTGGTGGCTATATTAACATTACTAACCCAGACGATATGTATGGAATTTCTAAAAGAGATTTTGAAAGTACATATAGAATTGTTCCAGAAGAACCAACAAAAGTAAGAAAAATTACAAAAGAGTAGTGTATTAACACTACTCTTTATTTACTTTAAAAAACTTTTTTGTTAAAATTGTCTTTGGTGATTTTATGTTTGATACTGAATCAGATGGTGATGCAAGAGGAAGTTTAAAAGATCGTTTAAGATTTTTAAACATTCTAATGCGCATTTCTAGGCAAAAAAAACTAAGACTTAATTTCTATAATATAAATGCGATGAGATTATCTGAAATTAATAAAATGTATTTATTTTTTTATAATCCAGCTAGAATAGTATTAGATAAAAGTTTGAAAACAAATAATACTATTTTATATAGTGGCGTTGGTAGTGAATCAAATTTTGAATTAAAAAAAGATTCAAAAGAAGAAACGGTTGAACCAATTTTAACTGAACGAGTAAGAAGAAAAAAGGGAATAGCAGAAGAACCAAAAGAAGAAACTCATAAAAGTGATGTTAAAGATGAAATAAGTAAAAAATATAATATTCCAGTTTCTGAAATAAGTGATGCTTTAGTTAAAGATTATACTGAAATAAAAACAAATTCTACTGAACTATTTGATTGCAATATAAGTGAAAGTACTAAAGAAGCATTATTAAGCGATCGTGTTAAAGCTGAAGAACATGTTAAAAAAATTTACAAAGTTGCTGAATTAGAAAAAGATTTAATTCTAGGTCAAGATGTTGACTATAGTATAAAGCAGGATAAAAAAGCAAGTGATAAGCTTACTAAAGCATTAGATAAACAAAAAGAAGAACTTGAAAGAATTCTTCGCGAAATAAATAAATATACAGTTATCAGTGATAGAAGTTTTGGTTTTCTAGATTTAATATCACTTATTAGTAATACTATTGGAATTGGAATAGGTTTGTTAACAATACCATTTTCAAATTCAAGATCATTAACATTAGGAACTAATTTGCTAAAAAAATCTATGAAACGTTTTAATAATCATTTTAGTGTAACACCTTCTAAAGAAATAAGAGATTATGAAATATCAATGAGTGATATTGAAAGTGCATTAAAATCATTAAAATCATCAGATTTTTTACTTGAAGATATATTAGATAAGTTAGATCATTTAAAATATAAATTAAAAATATATGATTATAAAATTCCAGAACTTTCTAAAAAATTAAAAGAAATAGAAGTTTTAGAAAGCGGATTAGCTAAGAAAAAACGTGAATTAAATAAGATGTTAGAATCTTTAGAAAAAAGCAAAGTTAAAGTAATGGAACGAGATAAAAAAGGCATTAATTAAATAATGTCTTTTTATATGGATTTATGATATAATTAATTTAATTGAGGTGTAAGAATGAAAAAGAAATTTGGAAAACGTGTTAAAAATGTTACAGGAATGATGCAATTAAATTGCGATATTCGCAAAACTAGACAGGAAAGTTATTTATATGCAAGTCCGAAATATGATGTAACTGAATTAATGAAATATTTAGAAAAGAGAAAAGATGAAGGAAATCATATTACTTTTTTCCATGCTTTTATGGCGGCATTGGGTAAAGTTTTTTATAATAGACCAGTTTTAAACTATTTTGTTAAAAATAGAAGAATTTATGAACATACTGATGTTACATTTGCATTTGTTGCTAAAGTAGCATTTAATGATAAATCGGAAGAAATGATGATTCAATGTAAAATTGAACCAAATGATAATATAAATACAATTAGTAAAAAAATAACTGATAAAGTCGAGAAAATAAGAAAAGATGCTGAAAACGTTGATAAAAAAGGTGCTAACAGTGCTATGGATATATTAGCTAAATTACCTAATATTATCAGAGTACCCGTAGTTGGTTTCTTTAAATGGATGGATAAAATAGGTTATTTACCTGATTTCTTAGCAGATGATAATATTTACTACAGTAGTTTAATATTATCAAATCTAGGATCATTCAAATTTGATGCTATTCATCATAATATTAATGAATTTGGTATCTCTAGTGGTTTAGCTACTATTGGTGAAATTAAAGATGAAGAAGTGATTATAGATGGCAAAAAACAAACAAGAAAGATGTTTGTATTAGGTGCTAACTATGATGAAAGAGCAGCAGATGGCTTCTATTTAATTAAATCATTAAAACTATTACAATATCTTTTTGACCATCCAGAAATGTTAGAAGAAGACGCATCAAAGAAAATAGATTTTTAATGAATATTAAGACAATGCAATCGCATTGTCTTTTATGTTATAATAGAGAAAATAGGAGGTTTTATGAATGAATTATTAAAAGATGTTAAATTTGAGCTAGAAAAACTGTCTACTTATGATGGTGGTGCTAAATATAAAGTTGAAATTAAAGTGCCAATGAGCCTTGGGTGGATTGAAAGAATGAAATTTATAGTTGAAACTAATTCTGAAAGAAGAGCTTTTCAACTAAAACATGTTAAAAATGAAAATGGATTTGTTTGTTTTGAAGAGGTAATTGATCTTCCAACTAAAGCTTTGTATCATTATTATTTTTCTTTTGAATCTAATCATAATTTTATTTATTTAAAAAATAAAAATCAAGAAGATTCAAACTCAATATCTAAAAGCGAGATGTGGAAACTAAGTGTTAACTTTGAAGTTCCAAAATGGGCTCAAGGGAAAATAATGTATCATATTTTTGTTGATAGATTTAATCGTGAAAGTAATAAAAGTTTAGAACAGTTACCTAATAGAATTATTCATAATTCTTGGGACGAGGATGTAATAATTGGACCAGATAATAATGGAAGATGGAATACGGATTTTTATGGTGGTGATTTAAAAGGAATTACTGAAAAACTAGATTATCTTAATTCTTTAGGTGTATCTATTATATATTTAAGCCCAATAGTTTTATCACAATCAAATCACCGCTATGACACTGCTGATTATGAGGTGATTGATCCATATGCTGGAACTAAAGAAGATTTAAGAGAGTTATGCAATAAAGCTCATGAATTAGGTATTAAAATAGTTTTAGATGCAGTTTTTAATCATACAGGAAATGATAGCAAGTATTTTAATGAATATGGAAATTTTAAGGAAAAAGGTGCTTTCCAAGGACCTGATTCTAGATATTACTCATTTTATCATAAACGCTTTGCTAATGGTAAAACCTATTTTGACCATTGGTGGGGAATACCAACATTACCTGTATGTGATGGTGATTCTAAAGATTGGCAGGAATATATATACGGAGTAGGCGGCATTATTGACCAGTGGTTTTCGCTTGGAATAGATGGCTTAAGATTAGATGTTGCTGATGAACTAACTGATGAATTTATTGAAGGCATTAGAAAAGCGGTGAAAAGGAATAAAAAGGATGGCTTTATCCTTGGCGAAGTATGGGAAAATCCAATGCGTAAGAACAGAAGATATATTGAATCAGGAAAAGCTATGGATAGTGTAATGAATTATCAATTAATAAATGCTTTAATTCGTTATTATAAATATGCTGATATAAATACTTTAAGAAATGTTATTAACGAAATAATTACTGAATATCCAAAAGAAACAATTAATAGTTTGATGAATTTTACTTCAACTCATGATATAACTCGTGCAATTAACATTTTTGGTAGTAATGAATTTCAATATTATGGCCAGTGGGCTTGGAACTTGAATAGTGATGATCGCACCTGGCAGCAAGAATATAGATTAACAGAAGAACAATATAAAAGAGCCAAGGAGATTTATGCTTCATATATTTATACATTAGCTTTCTTCCCAGGAATTCTTTCCATTTTTTATGGCGATGAAATTGGTATGCAAGGAATGGGTAATTTAGCTAATAGAAGACCATATACTTGGAGTAAACAAGATACTGATTTGTTAAATTTATTTCAAATGATTGGGCGAATTAGAAAAAAGGAATCAGCTTTAGAAAATGCTGATGTCGAATTAATAGATATTAATGAAGAATATATGATGTTTAAAAGAACTACTGATAATGAAGAATACTTGGCAGTAATAAGTAGAAGTGATCATGAAGTTAAATTAATATTACCTGGTGAGTATGAAAATATTCCCGTTTTATATAAATTAAAAGATTCAACTAGAGAGCATTTAGAATCATATGGTGGTATTGTACTAAAAAAAGTGTTGACAAACGAAAGATAAGGATTTATAATTTTGGCAAGTGAGGGGATATAAGTTATACGAGCTATCCCGGGTGAAAGACCTACACAAGAATATTGGAGTCACGAAATTAATTTTTGTGACTTTTTTTGTATCCATTTTAAGTCACATTTGATATAATTTGATAGGATTATATCATATGCCAAAGGAGGGGAGATTTATGGCAATTATCACAGTTAAAAACTTATCAAAAACATTTAAAGTTAAGTTAAAAGAAAAAGGATTAAAAGGTAGTATAAAGTCAATTTTCAAACCTAAATATAAGGTAGTACGTGCCGTTAATAACATTAGTTTTGAAGTTGAAAAAGGCGAAATAATTGCTTTTATCGGCCCAAATGGAGCAGGTAAAAGTACAACTATTAAAATGTTAACAGGCATCCTTTATCCAAATAAGGGTGAAGTCAATGTCTTAGACATAAATCCAGTAGTTAATCGTAAAAAATTAGCTTATCAAATTGGAACAGTATTTGGTCAAAAGGAACAACTCTGGACACATTTGACACCTTATGATAACTTTAAATTCTTTGGAGCTATTTATGATATTCCAGAAGCTGCTGTTGAAAAGAAAATCGAAGAATTCAACGAAGTGTTTGAATTATCTGAATTCATTAATACTCCAGTTCGTAATTTAAGCTTAGGTCAAAGAATTAGATGCGAGATCGTAGCATCATTAATTCACGAACCAAAAGTATTATTTTTAGATGAACCTACTATTGGACTTGACCCTGTTGTTAAAGAAAATATAAGGACTCTAATCAAACGAATGAACAAAGAATATAAAACTACTATCTTTTTAACTAGCCACGATGTTGGAGATATCGAAAAACTATGTAAAAGAGTAATCATAATTAATGATGGAAAAATTGTATTAGATGATTCAATGGAAAATTTAAAATATCACTATCTAAATAAAAAGATTGTCGAAGTTAAAATGAGAGAAAAAGTTAATCTAGATAATGAAGAAGGAATAACAATCCTAAAGGATAAGGGATATAACTTAAAAATTGAAGTTGACATTACTAAAAAAAGTGTCACTGATGCATTGAAATTATTAAATCCAGAAAACATTGTTGACATTAATATATCAAATATACCTTTAGAAGATATTATTAGTACAATTTATAAAGAAGGCATTTAATATGAAAAAGTATATATTTATATTCAAGTCAGAATTGATGTCTAATTTGCAATATACATTTAATATTTTTGTAGGTTTTATTGGATATTTAATAATGTTATTCATTCTATTCAATTTGTATCGCTATCTTTATAGTGATTCATCGGAAATAATAAATGGATACACGATGAATCAAATGGTATGGTACGTAATTTTCACTGAAATCTTGTGGAGTGTATCAGGTGGTAGAAAATTTTGTAGTAAGATAAGTGAGGATGTAAGAGGGGGCAATATCGCCTATAATATCAACAAACCATATAGTTATATTGGTTATTCACTTGCAAGTCACTTAGGTGAAATGTTCATTAAAGCAATCGTTTATACGATTCTTGCAATGATAATGGGATACTTGTTCTTAGGAATGTTCCCAAGCTTGAGCATTTTAGAAATATTAGCACTTATTTTAATAAGTTTTATAGCAATAGTTATAAGTAGTTTACTTGTCATATGCATTGGCTTATTATCATTTAGAATTGAAGATTCAAGCCCAATATATTGGTTATATAGCAAATTAATTTTAATATTTGGAACAATATTTCCAATTGAATATTTTCCAAAAGCTATTCAACCAATATTAAATTATAGTCCAGTATATGTAACAACATATGGACCAGCAAGATTATTTGTTAATTTTAATCTTGATACATTTTTAAATATATTATTGTTTCAATTAATATATTTAATATTAGCATATCTATTATGTGCTTTAATGTACAAGAAAGGGGTGAAAAATCTAAATGTTAACGGCGGTTAAAAATCAAACAAGAATTACTGCATTATCAATTAAATATGCTTTAATGCGTGAAATGTTAAATAAAGCAACATTCACAAGTAATGTAGTTTTCATGGTATTAAATAATGCAAGTTTTATTATTCAATGGGTTGTTTTATTTTCAATTCGTGATAATATTGGCGGTTATACTTTAAAACAAGTCTTACTATTGTGGGGACTAGCTGCTATGACTTATGGTGTTTCAAGATTCTTTTTTGCAAAAGCATTTTCATTGTCAAATATTATTAACAATGGGAAATTAGATAGTTTCTTGGTACAACCTAAAAACGTTTTAATCTCTGCTATAACAACGGATGTTTCACCATCTGCTTTAGGTGATATCTTATATGGCTATATTATTCTATTCATATATGGATTTTCATTTGGTACATTTTTCTTATATACATTATTTGGTATATTAGGTGGATTAATAGTAACTGCTATTTCTGTCATATTAAATAGTTTAAGTTTCTGGTTTCAAAAAACAGATGTTATTGCCGAAACTGGTAATAACTTGATGACCAACTTTGCTACTTATCCTGATGGAATATTTAAAGGTGCAGTTAAGTTATTACTTTATACTTTAGTACCAGTAGGAATAGCAACATATTTACCAATACAAGTTTTAACTGAATTCAATTTAGTTAAATTATTAATTGTACTTGGTTTCACAATAATTATTGTATTATTAGCATTCCTAGTATTCTATAAAGGTTTAAAAAGATACTCATCAAGTAACTTAATGATTGCTAGAATTTAAGAGCACATATTGTGCTCTTTTTCTTTAATTTATTATCATTATATGTTATACTAAACTATAGAGAATAAGAGGTTTAACATGGAAAGTGACAATAATAAATCTAAGATTATAATGTATATTGTATTAGGTATAATTATAGTGATAATTATTATTTTATTGTTGCCTTCTAAAAGTGATAAAAATCAAAATCAAAATTCAATTTTAAACGTTACTGCACCAGAATCATTACTTGTAGGTGAAAATGGTACAATTAACGTAAATACAGATGCTGAAAATATACGTGTAATATATAAGTATGGTTATTTATCAAGTCCATCAATTACATATCCTGGAGGAAATAATGTTGTAATTCCTTTTACGGCAAATAAATCAGGAACTGAGGAAGTAGAAATTAAAACTACAAATATGAGTAAAAATATATTTATTAATATATGTGGTGAAATAAAACTTTCGACTAATCTAATTAGTTTAAATGTAGGCTTAAGTAAGAAACTTGATCTAAATGTTTCTGACTTATGTCTTTCAAAATATAATATTAAAATAGATGATGAAAGAATTGCAACATTTTCAAATGGCACTATTTATGGAGTAACTCCTGGTTTAACAGTTCTTACAATAACAAATGGTAATAATATCACTAAATTGAATGTTAAAGTTAATTCTAATGAAATATCATTTGATTCCAAGATTTCGAGTTTAAAAGTAGGCGAAACTAAAGAATTAGAAATAAGTGGAACAGATGAAATTACTAGTTGTAGTGCTAGTAACGATAATGCAATTGCTAAATCAACTGATTTTGGATGCTCAGTAACAGGTAAAAAAGTAGGGAATACAACTATAACAGCAACGGCTGGTAATTTACAAACATCAATTGATATTAATATAATTGAACCAGTTATAGCTGCATCAAACGTGACAATTAATACAAGCGCTGTTAGAGTAGCAAAAGGAGGAACTTATAAATTAGTTGCATCTATTACTCCAAGTGATACAACTGATAAAAAGTTAACATGGTCAAGTTCTGACAATAGAATTGTAAATGTTGCAGGTGATGGTACTATTACTGGAACTAACATTGGTATGGCTAAAATTACAGTCAAAACAAGCAATGGTAAAACTGCTACAACTAGTGTCGCTGTTACTGATAACAACATGATTGCTAGTTATGATAGCCAAACCTTAAAATATTGGATTACTAAAGGTGGAACTTACTATGATACAACTTATGTATGGGTAAAAGATGCATATTCTCAATTTAAAATGGCAATAACAGAACCAAAAAATGCATCATCGCCAGTTCCAAGATATGCTCAAAAAGCAGAGAATATCATAAATTATTTATTAAAAACTAATCCTTCATACTCATCAAAAGGATTTGTAATAATAAATGCTAGTGCAATGGTTAGCTCGCAATTTGGTAAAAGTGCACCATCAAATTGGTTTGGCACATCACAAATACCTTTAATTTTACATGATGGTAAAGTAATAAGAGACTCGAGTAATGAACAGCTTCGTATTGATGGAGATTATTTCATATATGGTATGACTAGAAGTGGCGATTTAACATACTACAAATATAATCGTTCTGGTGCTACTTCTTCTGATAAGCAATTTAATAAAGAATTATTTCAAAAGATTAGGAATGATGGAGTGTTAAATACATTTGGTTTTAGTCCAGTTCTTGTTTGGAATGGCCAAGTTATGTCAGCATCAAACACTCCAAATATAAGGCAAGCAATATGCCAAGTTGATAAAAATAGTTTTATACTAGTTACAAACACAAATTCGACAGGCAATCGCGACGTTGGTTTTGGTTTTAAATCACTTGGTGAATATTTTCAAAAACTAGGGTGTAAAACAGCTTTAAATTTAGATGGTGGAGGCTCAACTTGCTTATTCTATAAAAAGGCCGGAAGTAACTATGTTAAAGTTGATACTACTTATGGAAGCCGTGAATTATCTGATATGATTTATTTCGTTGAAAAATAAAAGCAAATTAAATTTGCTTTTTATTTTGACAATTTTAAATTCTTATGATATTATCAATGCGAATTAAGGGGTGAGGTTTTGATGTTACACTTTGGTAATGTAAATCCTGATGGAATTAGAAGCATAAAAGGATCAAAATTAGCTGATTTTGACGTTTTAAAGTCAGTAAATATTGATAAGCAATTATTAGCTGCAAAAGATAGCTGGTATAAAATTGATGGAACAATATGCTTTTTTAAAAAAAGAGAAGATGGTAGAGTATTTGGCGAAAAGATATCCGAAGACATTGTTGATAGTTTGGGTATTGAAACTGCAAACTACGAAATTGTAAATTTAAACGGAAGCCAAGGTTTACTAACGTCTAATTTTCAAGATGTTGACAAATATAGATATTATGATTTATATAATTTAGTTGATTTATTGCCGTTTCATGTTAGAGGTCAAATGACTTTTAAAGAAATATTAGAGTTTTTATCTATGCAAAATATTGCTGGTAAAAATGAATTAATTCAAGAACTAATTGATCGATATGTGTTAGAGTGGGTTACAATTCAAACTGATGGGAATCCACATAACTTAATGTTTAAATATGATGCAGAAAACAATAGATTAGCATTAGCTCCATCATATGATCGTGAGAGATGTTTTGGTATTACTAGCAAAGAATCTTTTGCTGATACATCTATTTGGGTACCTGCAATACCATACGAAGATCAAGATTTTAAGAAAAATCCATATTTTTTCGATAATGAATTGGATGCTAATATTGTTGCATTATACTTTGACTATCCTGAAGAAACAACAAAGGCATTAAGCCGAATTTTTGGTATTGATTATGAAGCAATTTTTAAAAAATATGCTAAAAGTTCTAGCCAAATTAGTTTACCTATGAGCACAATTAGTTATTTATGTGATATAATTAATAAGAAGAGCAAAGAAAAGGAAAAAATAATCGCTCTTTAGGTGAAATAATGTATTATAATATAACTTTTAATAAAAAAAGAATAACTGAATTAAGTCGATTAAGAAAAGTAACATATGCAGAAGCTGGGAAACTTTTGGGTATTGACCGCGAACATTTTGATGAAAAAAACAACTGGTATCGAATTGATGGTGTTTTGCAATATTTTAAACAAAGAGGTGACGCTCGCGTATTAGGTGAATTACTATCTGATGCTGTTTTACATATGCATGGATTCGAAACTGCGTCATATAGGCTTGTTACACTAAATGGTGCTCAAGGATTATTATCACCAAATGTTCATAAAGATGGATATCGATATGAAAGTCTTGCAACATTACATCATATATACCCACAGTTTGGCAATCCATATTATACAGCAAGTACAAGCGTTACTTTAAAAAAGATAATGGAACTTATAGACTCTGTATCTGCTAATAATCCAGAGTTGAAAACTCAAATTATTCGTAAATATGTAATTGATTGGTTTACTCATCAATTAGATGATAATATTAGAAACCTTACATTTGAGCAAGGTCCAGATGGCAAACTTAGATTGGCTCCAATAATTGATAGTGAGTCTTCATTTGCTGCAACAAAACAAGGAATTGATTCAAGATATAATAAAATATGGGTTCCCGCTATTCCAGTTGAAGATCCCGAATTTCGTACTGGACCAATAACATTAGATGGTCTGGATGCAAATATAATTGCATTATTATGGGAATATCCCGAAACTGTAAAAAAAATATTGGACGAAATAATAAATAGCAATTATATACCAATAATTAATGAGTTTCAAAAACGAGCAGGTAATGGTGTTGGATTAGAAAGTGAAGGAATCGATTTCTTAAAAAGATTTGTTGAATCAAAGCAAGAAGAAGCTTCAAAAATGACTAGATAAAAGAGAGATTGCTCTCTTTTTTTGGTCAAACTAGAAAAAAAGCCAAAAATTTGGTAATATAAAGTTAGGTGATATATATGAGAAACAAGAAAGTTGTAGTACTCGGTGGTGGGACAGGAATGTCAACATTGTTAAAAGGTCTAAAACTATTTCCACTAGATATAACAGCAGTTGTATCTGTAAGTGATGATGGTAAAAGTACTGGTAGATTACGTGCCGAATTTAATACAATTGCTGTCGGTGATATTAGAAGAGTTATAACATCGCTTTCTGAAACTGAGCCTTTAATTGAAAAACTCATGAACTATCGCTTTCAGACAACAAGTGATTTAAATGGCCATGCCGTAGGTAATTTAGTTCTAACGGCTCTTGCAAATATAACTGGAAATATGTCTGATGGAATTGAATCACTTTCTAAAGTCTTTAATTTAAAAGGAAAAGTTCTTCCTCTAACAGAAGATAATGCAACTTTAAGTGCCATAATGGAAGATGGTAGTGAAATCATTGGAGAACATAACATAACAGAATCTAATAAAAGCATAAAAAAAGTTTTTTATAAAGATGATGTTAAAACTAATCCATTAGTATTAAAAGAAGTAGAAAATGCTGATTTAATTCTTTTAAGTATGGGTAGTTTATATACAAGTGTAATACCAAACTTATTAAATGCTGATATGAGAAGAGCAATTCGAAAAAGTGATGCTAAAATAATGTATGTTTGTAATATGATGACACAACCTGGAGAAACTGATAACTATACTGTCAGCGATCACATTAAAGCTTTAAACAATTATTTAGGTAAAAGAAAAGTTGATGTTGTAGTTGTAAATGATGGAAAAATATCTGATAGCATCATTGAAAAATATAAAGTTGCTGAACAAAAAGATAAAGTTGAATTTGATAAAGAAAAAATAAAAAAAATGAAAGTTCAAATTATTCATAATAATTATGTGGATATATCTGAAGGGGTAATTCGTCATCAAGTCGATAAATTAGCTTTAGATATTTATTCATATTTATTTAAACAATAGGTGAGAATATGAAAATAGGTACAATTTTTAGTTTGCTATGTTTTCTTTTATGGGGCTTAGCTGACTTATTTTATAAAAAATCAAATAATGAAAAAGACAAGTATAGTGATTTAAAAACTGCTATAGTTGTCGGTATTGTCATGGGACTATATGCAACTGGTTTTATCATATATAATGGCATTAACTTCAGCAATATAGGTAAGTATTTAATAGATGTTTTAAAATATTTACCGGTATCATTTTGTTATATATTATCAATGTATATTGGATATAAAGGGCTTAAATATATTGAATTATCAATATCAAGTCCAGTTCAAAATACAAGTGGGGTAATAACAAGTTTATTATTACTATTATTCTTTAAAGAAGTATTGCCAGGTAAGGCATATATTGCTTTTATTTTAATCTTTATTGGTATTTTTGGTGTTTCTCTACTTGAGAAGAAAGATAATAAAGTAGTGGTAACAAAGAAAAATAAAATATTAGCAATAGTATTTCCAATTATTTACTGCTTAATAGATGGTTTAGGAACTTTTTTAGATGCAATTTATTTAGATAAATTTGAACTCGTATCTGAAAATGTAGCTTTAGTAGCTTATGAATATACATTTCTTTTAGTAGCAATCTTTGGAATATTATATTTAAAGAGACACAAAGAAAAAATAACTATTAAAAAAGACATTACTATGTGGGTAGCAGCTATATTTGAAACATTAGGTCAATTCTTTTATGTTTTTGCAATGGCTGACAATTCAACTATAAATGCTTCTATAGTAGGTAGTTACTGCATATTATCACTTTTACTTTCAAGTATTTTCTTAAAAGAAAAATTATCTATACCAAAGTACATATTTTTGATAATAGCAATAATTGGAATAGTTATATTAGCAATTCTCGATATTTAAAAAGCATTTTTTAATAAAATGCTTTTTTCGTGCTATAATTTACTTGGTGATTATATGAAAAAGTATAATGTTATTGCTGTTTTTAATATGGATTTTAGCAAAGTTTTAATGTGTAAACGAACTAAAGAGCCATATAAAGGAAAATATAATTTTGTTGGCGGTAAAATTGAAAATGAAGATCATTTAAGTGAAGCATATCGTGAATTATTAGAAGAAACAGGTATAACAAATAAAGATATTGAATTAAAACATTTTATGACTTCTATATATCTAGCATTTAATTATGAACTAGAAGTATATTATGGTTTTTTAAATAAAAATATTGAATTAATTGAAGAAATTAACAAACTGGAATGGATCAATTTAAATGATAACTTTTTCAATTTAGATAAATATGCAGGAGAAGGTAATGTTGGTCACATAATTGAAGAAATAAAAGTTGATGTTTCTAATAATGTGTGGGAAGGCTTTAAAGATAATTAACATATACAATAAAAGTAGGAAATAGTCCTACTTTTTATGTTATAATTATTGTATGGTGATGAAATTATGTATCTAAAAGAATATTTAAAGCAATATGGTAACAAAAAGGTAAAACTATTTGTTGATATGGATGGCGTAATAGCTGATTATGTACTTGGAGAAGCACGTAACTATGATAAAAAAAGGCCATTATTTGATAGCATCAATAAATTAAAAGTAATTTCAGAATTACCAAATGTAGATTTATATATTTTATCTGCAACAAGAAAGTCGGAAGGAATAGAACAAAAAAACTGGTGGTTAGATAAATATGCACCATTCTTTAAAAAAGAAAATAGAGTAATACTTTCAAGAGAAGCAAATAATATGATTGAAACTGCTATACTAAAAGCAGATTATATGAAAAACTATGAACGAGATGATAGTATCATAATAGTCATTGATGATGATCCTAAAAACTTGACTAAAATAAAAGAATTAAATAATGATATTATCTTACTAAAAGATACAGCATTAATAGATTGATAAATATATGGAGGATTTTATGAAAGAAACATTTAAATTTTTAAAAGAAAGAACACAAGTAAACTATATTGCAACAATTGATGGAGATAAACCAAGTGTAAGACCATTTGGAGATCCTTTTGAATATGATGGAAAAATATACATTTTAACTAACAAAAAGAAAAATGTATATAAGCAAATGATTACTAATAATAAAGTATGTATTGTTGCATATGACAATGTAGAATGGATTAGAATTAATTGTGAACTAGTTGATGATAGCAATAATATTGATGCTAAAAAGAAAGCAATCAGCGAATTTGAATGGGCAGAAGCTGCAGGATATACATTAGATAATCCTGATTTTGCTATTCTATATATGTCGAATGTAACTTCAGTAATATATGATGAAGAAGGGAATCCAACACTAGAAGAAAGGTTTTAATCTGTGATAAAGAATATAATAGATAATAAAAAAAACAAGTGGATTGTTTTGATTCATCCAATGGGTGGAACTGAAAAACTTTTTTATGAACAAATTCCGGTTTTAAGTGAAAAATATAATATTGTATGTATTCGTCTTGCAGGTCATACAAGGGAATCAAGTGTCAAAGGTGCTACATTCGAAAGTGTTATTAACGAAATTCATAACTTTGCAAGTGAAAAAAACACCAAAATAGATATATTAGGTGTTTCTTTAGGTGCAATGATAACAACAAATTATTTAGAAAAATATAGTGAAGACGTTGAAAAGGTATACCTTATTTCACCTGTATATGGATTTTCTAGTAAATTTTTAACACTTGGCTATTATGTAACAAATAAAATTAAAAAAATTATACCAAGATCTTTATATATGCATTTAATAGTTGCATTTGTTTTAAACAATAAAGAAGAAAAATCATTCAAAAAGAATTTTTATGAATTTACAACACGTATGGATAAAAGTATTTTATATAAATGGTTTGATGAAATTACAACATTCTTGAAAAATAAAAACAAAAACATTGAACTGTTAAAAAAATATGACAATGTTAAACTTATATATGGTGAAAAAGATAAACTCTTTTTGAATTTTACTAAGAAATATATTAATGGTATCAAAATAATTAAAAATGCAGGACATCTTTGTAACATAACTAATTATGAAGAATTTAATAAAATTTTAAATGAAAAATAATGAGGTATATTATGAAAAATACGATGATTTTAAATAATGAGGATATTGGAATCAGTGAAATAGAATATGATATAAATGGTAACTTAAGAGTCACAGATAAATCTGGGAAATATTGCTTCGTAGTGTGTATTTATTTTAATACGAATGATATTAATTCAATAGAAATCGGTGAAACTAAAAATATTCATTTCAATGAATACTGCATATCTGAAAATAACGAGTCAGCTATGATATGGCCGATCATTTCTAATGTGAAAAGAATTGAAAATGATATTTATGCTCTTAATTTTAAATTTGAAAATATTGATAGTGACGTCTGTTATATGAATAAAAGAAAATGTTTTGATATTAAGTTAGATTCACTTGAATGTAACATTTTAGTAAATATTAAAGATGCAAGAAATAATGTAATATTATATAAATACTAAGAAGGGCTTTTATGTATAGAAATACTTATGTAGAAATCAATTTGAATAATATAAAATATAATGTTCAAGAATTAATTAAAAGATATAGTGATTATAAATATTATTTTGGTGTTGTCAAAGCAGATTGCTATGGACACAATGATAATAAAGTTGTTAAAACAATTATAGATGCAGGATGTAATTATTTAGTGACTGCTACTTTAGATGAAGCTTTAGAAATCAGAAAAGAAATAACTGATATTCCAATATTATGCCTTGGTATAATTGATCCAAAATATATTGATATTTGTGTTAAAAATAACATAACGATAACAATTAATAACTATGATTATTTATCTAAAATAAATATTAGTAATGATAATCTAAAAGTACATATAAAGATTAATACTGGTATGAATAGATTAGGTGTTAATAATAAAGACGAATTTAATAAAATGTATAATGAAATAAAAAATAGATTCTATTTAGAAGGAATCTACACACATATATATAATCCAAGTGATTCTGTTACAACTTTAAAGCAATGGGAAAAATTTGAAAATATAACTTCAGATATTAATTTAAATGAAATACCCATAATTCATGTTGGTGCAAGTGAAGCAACCGAATATTTTAAAAGAAGAAGCTATGCCAATGGCTGTAGACTTGGAATATCAATGTATGGGTTAATTGATTATAAAGATATTAAATTTAAATCTACATTTAGTTTATATAGTGAAGTAATACAAATAAACGATGTTACTAATGAAACAGTAGGATATAATGGGGCATATAAGGCAAAAGGTAATGAAAAAATTGCAGTGATTGCAATAGGATATGCTGATGGAATTATCAGAAAAAATACTGGAAGAACAGTTTTTATAAATGATAAGCCATATAAAATAGTTGGAAACGTTTGTATGGATATGTTATTTGTAAAAGTAGATGATGAAGTTTCTGTTGGTGATAAAGTTGTAATTATAAAGGATATAGAACATATTAAAGAAATTGCAAAGCATTTAGATACAATTACATATGAGGTAATATGTTCAATAGGAAAAAGAGTACCTAGAATTTATATAGAGAGATAGTCAACAAAACTATCTTTTTTTGTCATTTACATGTTATAATAAAAATGATTTAAAGGAGGAATATTATGATTTATCTTAAAAGTTTCAAATTGCTAGATGAAAATGAAGAACATCCACTGATAATGCATAAAATGAATATATATAATAATCTTTATCCTTTAAAAATTTTCTCAGAAAAAGAATTCTCAAATATAGATTTTGAACCTATCACAATTTTTTATGGTGGAAATGGTTCTGGTAAAACAACCCTTTTAAATCTCATTTGTGATTCAATTAATGCATCAAAGCGAAACATTGATAAACGAAGTGAACTATTTGATCAATATGTAAGAGAATGCAAAAAGTATTGTGAATTGATGCATCAAAGTGAATGTAAAGGTATGAAATATATCTCTAGTGATGATGTATTTGACTATTTACTAGATTTAAGAGCCATTAATTCAAATGTAAATAGAAGAAAAAATGATTTGATAGATGAATATTATGAATACAAAAATACTCCATCAACAAAATATAATTCCGGTTTAAACCAATATGAAGAATTAAAAAATAAAGTTGATTCTAATCGAATGACAGTTTCCAAATATGTAAGAACAAGATTAAGAAACAATACTATAGTTCAAGAATCAAATGGTGAAACAGCATTAGACTTCTGGCAAAATGAAATTGAAGATAATGCTTTATACATAATAGATGAACCTGAAAACAGTTTATCGGCTGAAAATCAATTGAAACTTAAGACTTTTATTGAGGAATCTGCAAGATTTTATAATTGTCAATTTATTATTGCAACACATTCACCATTTCTTTTGGCATTAGATAATGCTAAAATCTATGATTTGGATACAACTCCAGTTAAATCTAAAAAATGGACAGAATTAGATAATGTAAAAATATATAATGCATTCTTTAAAGAACATAGTGATGAATTTAATGACTAAAATAGTATAGAGGTATAAAATTATGAATCTTAATATTAATAAAGTAAAATAATCGTAACAGTTCCAACAAAAAATATAGAAGAAGTTAGAAATGCAATTTGCCTTGAAGGAGCTGGAATTATTGGAAACTATTCATATTGTTCTATGTCCACAAAATGTACTGGAACTTTTAAACCAAATGATTTAGCTAGTCCATATATTGGAAAAAGCAATAAATTAGAATTTGTAGAAGAAGATAAATTAAGGAAAACAGGTTAAAATATACTCATTTTTGAGGAAAATTAGAGTACTGGCTTGTAATATGCCGACACATTTTATATCAATAAAACTAAAAATAAATTGTATTTGATACTTGGTATTGATGGTTAAACAATTGGAGCAGGAGAAATATTATGACAATTGAAGATAAAATGTATAATGAAGTAAAAAATAGATGTGAACAACCTACAAATGCATATGGGATAGGAGCATGGGACCATCACATAAAAATAGTTTATGAACTAGCAAAAAAATATGCTAGTGAATATGGTGCAGATTTAGAAATAGTTGCAATAGCAGCTCTTCTTCATGACATTGCTAGTGTAACAGATGTAAGTTTTACTGAAGAGCATCATATTATAGGTGCAGATA
>CAMOPK010000003.1 GCA_946622285.1 uncultured Bacillota bacterium | reverse complement strand
TATGGACGAAAAAAATGAAATACAAAAAAAGAATAAAAGTTGGATTATTTTAATAGTCATCAGTGCTTTAGTAATAATTGGTTGTGGTGGTTATTTATTTCATTCATATTATATAGTAAAAAAATATGATGTTAACTCATTTAAATTAGGTAAATTTGAACTCCCAACTTTCAATAGTGCAATTAAGTCAAAGAAAAAATTGATTGTTGCAATTGAAGATAAAGATAAGATAACATTAAAATATGACATTTCAAAAGCAAAACTAAACGATGTTTATGCATATTTAGAAAAACTTTCAGGTGAAGGCTTTGTTGTTGTTAATTTAGAAGATACGTATATTAGATCAGTTAATCAAGAAAAAGATATTCAACTTCGCGTTAAGACATCATCAAATCATTTGATATTTGAATACAATATTGGCATTGATAAAAAAGAGCCTACTGGTATTGGAAAAGTCGAAGGAAATGTTGATGTAAAAGAAGAAGAAAAAGCACCTTCAAAAATAGAAGAAAAAAAAGAGTAGAGATGGCCTTTACTCTTTATTTTGCTTTAATAAAATGTTATAATATGCTAGAAAGAGGAATATTATGGAAAATTTAGATAGGGAAAAAGTTTTACATGTTGCATCTTTAGCAAAACTTCGTATTGAAGAAGATGAAGTAGAAAAATATGTAAAAGAATTAAAAGATTTAATGGATGAAGTTAATCGTATTCAAGAAGTTGAAATTGAAGATGAAGAAATTTTAATTTCACCAAGTGAAAATAGAAATGTTTATAAAGATGATACAGTTGGTTCAATGCTTACAAGAGAAGAAATATTAAAAAATGCTAATAAGAAATATGGTAGTTATATTGCTGTAACGAGGGCTTTAAATGACTAATTATTTAGATTTAGAATTAACTGAAATTAATAAACTCTTAAAAGCAAAAAAGATTAAACCAATTGATTTAGTTGAAGAAGCATTTGCTCGTATTAAAAAAGATGAATTAAATGACTTTATTACATTAAATGAAAAAGCTAGAGAAGAAGCTAAAGCTTTAGAAAATTTGGAAGTAGATAATTTATTATTTGGTATTCCTATAGCAATTAAAGATAATATTGTGACAAAGGGACTTAGAACTACATGTGCATCTAAAATGTTAGAGAACTTTGACTCTGTTTATGATGCTACTGTAATTGAAAAAATAAAAGCAAAACACATGATTATTATAGGTAAAACTAATATGGATGAGTTTGCTATGGGTTCAACAGGTGAAACAAGTTATTTTGGTAATACCTTAAACCCAAGAGATAAATCACGAGTTCCTGGTGGATCTAGTAGTGGATCTGCTGCTAGTGTTGCATCGCATGAAGTTGTTTTAGCTTTAGGTAGTGATACTGGTGGATCTGTTCGTCAGCCATCTGGTTTTTGTGGCATTGTCGGATTAAAACCAACATATGGATGTGTTTCTAGATATGGACTTGTTGCTTTTGCATCTAGTTTAGATCAAATCGGACCAATGAGTAAAAATGTTTATGAAAATGCAGTTTTATTAAATGCTATAGCAGGTTTAGATGAAAAAGATTTGACAAGTGTAAAGCAAGAAAAAGACTTTACAAGTTTAATAGGTAAAGACATTAAGGGCTTAAAAATAGGTGTACCTAATTATTACATGAGTGATGTAATAGATATTGAAGTTAGAAATAAAATAAAAGAAGTTTTAGAACTTTTGAAGAAAAAAGGTTGTGAAGTTGACTATATTGATATACCTAATTTAGAATATGCAATTCCTTTATACCAAGTAATTGCATTAGGTGAAGCAAGTACAAACTTAGCTCGCTTTGACGGCGTTAAATATGGATTTTTAAGCGATCAAGAAAAACTTGAAGATATGTATACATATACACGTAGTATTGGCTTTGGTGCTGAAGTTAAAAGAAGAATTATGGTAGGATCATATGTATTAAGTGGTGAAAATGCTAAGACATATTATTATAAAGCTTTAAGATTAAGACATAATATAGTTGAAAATTTCAAAAAAGCATTTAAGAAATATGATTTGTTATTAGGTCCAACTAATACAAATGTTGCATATCCATTTAATCGTCATCTAGATAATGTTCTTCAAAGTTTTTATGATGATTTGCTTACAATTCCAGTTAGTATGGCAGGACTTCCGGCCCTTGCATTGCCAGTTGGATTTAACAAAGAAAATCTTCCAATTGGACTTCAAATAATAGGTAACTATTTTAAAGAAGATGAAATCTATCAACTTGCAAGTGCAATCGAATCTGAGCTTAAATTAGATTTAAAGATAGGAAGTGATAAATAATGCTAGTTCCAACAATAGGTATTGAAGTACATGTTGAATTAAAAAGTAATTCAAAAGTATTTTCAAGAGGTAAAAATGACTTTAATGATGATATTAATACTAATGTTGATGAAATTGATTTAGCATATCCGGGAACACTTCCTGCACTTAACAAAGATGTAATAACAATGGCAATGAAAGCCTGCATAGCATTCCACTGCGATATTACTCGTCATATGCATTTTGATCGTAAAAATTATTTCTATCCAGATTTACCAAAAGGATTTCAAATTACACAACAAGATACTCCAATTGGTAGAAATGGTTATGTTGAAATTAAAACAGATGAAGGTATTAAAAAAATAGGAATTGAAAGAATTCACATTGAAGAAGATACTTGTAAAAGTATTCATAGTGGGAAACAAACACTTTTAAATTATAATCGTGCAGGCGTTCCATTAATTGAAATTGTTTCAAAACCGGTTATTAAAGATGGTAAAGAAGCAATGTTATATTTAGAATCTCTTCGTGAAAATCTTCTTTATCTTGGTGTCAGTGATGTTAAAATGGAAGAAGGAAGTATGCGTTGTGATGCCAATGTTTCTTTAAAAGAAGAAGATAGTCCTGTACTAGGAACTAAAGTTGAAATTAAAAATATTGGGTCAATTAGTAAAGTTGCTATTAGTATCAACTATGAAATAGAACGTCAGAAAAAAATCTTAGAATCTGGCGGTAAAATGAAAGAAGAAACACGTAGATTTGATGATAAAACTGAAACAACTATTTTGATGCGTGTTAAAGAAACTGGTAATGATTATCGTTATCAACCAGAACCAAATATTCCATTTGTTGATATTGATGATAAATGGTATAATGATACCGTAGAAAGTATTCCAACATTACCAGCAGCAATGAGAGACGAATATGAACAATTGGGCATTAGTTCAAATAACATAAATACTTTAATTGCTTATAAAGAGTTGAATGATTTCTATCGTGAAATTTATAAAGATATTGATTCAGTTATTTTAGCTAATTTACTTACTGGTGATATTTTAAGCCATTTAAATAAAAATAATATTGAGTTAAAAGATACTTGTTTGACAAAAGAAAATATTTTAAAACTTGTTACACTTTTAAGTAAAAAAGAAATAACATCAAAACAAGGAAAAGAAATATTACCATATCTATTAACAACTAATAATAGTGTTGATAAAATAATTGATGATTTAGGTATCAAAGGATTAGATAATAGTGAATTAGAAACTATTGTTAAAAATGTAATAAATGCTAATAATCAATCAGTAGTTGATTATAAAGCAGGAAAAGAAAAGGCCTTAAAGTTCTTAATTGGTCAAGTAATGAAAGAAACAAAAGGTCAGGCGAACCCTGAAACGCTTAATAAAATGTTAATTGATTTGATTAACAAAATGTAATCATGAGGTGAAAAAATGAATAAAAAGATTTTTAAAATATTGCTAGCTTTAGTACTTTTAGTGATTATAGGAGTAGTTATCTATGAATTAGTTAAAATAATATTACCTGATTCAAGTGTTTCTTTATATGGAAATAGACAAGAGAATACAACTAAGATATCAAATGAAAGACTTTCTAAAACAGTTGAAGTTATTAGAGAAAACAACTTTATAAATTCAGCTAATGCATATGTTGGTGGTGTTTTAATTGTAAATATCGTAATTGATGTAAAAAAAGATACAAAATTACTTACAATTGAATCAATGTTAGATAAAGTATTAGCAGTATATACTGACAAAGAAAAAGCAGATTATGACTTTCAAGTATTTGTAACTTGCAAAGAGGATACAAGCGAAGATAGTGTTTATCCAATAATTGGTTATAAACATAAATCAAGTTTAGCATTCAAATGGGCTAATAATAGTTAGGTGATAAAATGAAGAAAAAAGTTTTAGGTGTAATATTAATTCTTATTCTTTTGCTTGGTTTAGGCGGGGGAGCATATTATTATTTCGTTAAAAAAGAAAATGAAACTTCATTTACTAAAACTGAAAAAGAATGGATTCAAAACAACAAACTAAAATTAATTGATATTAGTATTGAAAATGATGTACCAGTCTTAAATAATGTAGGTGATGGTGTTGTATTTGATTTCCTTAAAGATTTTGAAACTACAACTGGGCTTGAATTTAATCGTATTTCTTATTCTTATAGTGAACAAGTAAGTGCTGATTACAAGTTTAAACTTTCAAAAAAGGTTAATAATAATCAGATTCAAATATATGAAGATAATTACATTTTATTAACAACTGAAAACAAGAAAATAAAGGATTTATCTGGCGTAACAGGATTAAAAATCGGAGTTTTAAAAGACGATCTTTCTGATATACGTTCTTATCTAGCTGGACTTAATAATGATGTTGTCGGTTATGAAAAACTAACTGATCTTTCAGATGCTTTAGGTCTTGGTGAAAAAGATCCAGAAGTTGATGGTATTTTGTTACCAAAGCTTTTAGCATTTAAATATTCATTAAATGATAAAGTTCACATTGCGTATTTAGCTAATGATTTGACAACTAATTATGTAATTGAATTAAGCAATAACGCGAATTTGAATACAATTATTAAAAAATATTACACAAAATGGAAAAACGAAAATTTTGTTGAGGAATTCAATAAGTATTTTACTAAATGCTATTTTGAATTCAGTGAAACCGATCAAAATTCAATGGCTGCATTTAAAGGTAAGAGATATACATATGGATATGTTGAAAATGCTCCATATAATGTAACAATAAGTAATGAATTATATGGGACAAGTAAAGAAGTATTGGATACTTTTGCAAGTGTAGCTGATATTGAAATTAATTATAAAAAATATAGTAATATTGATGCTCTTTTAAAGGCATTTAATAGTGGTAGTGTTGATTTGTTCTTAAATAACACTGAAAAAACAGGATATGATTTGAATGGCTATGTTTCAAGTCCAGCATTCAAAAATGAAATAGTTGTTATATCAAATACCAATGTTGAAAGTAATATTACTTCACTTAAGTCTTTAAAAGATAAAAAGGTTGCAACTTTAAAAGATTCTAATTTATCAAAAAGTTTAATTTCAGTTGGAGCTGGTGTTACTGAATATAAGACAGTTGAAGAGTTAGTTAATAGTAAACAAAACATAATAATTTTAGATTTTGCTACATATGATTATTACAAAAAGGATAATTTTGAAAACTATAAAGTAGAATTTGTTGAACAAGTAGATGAAGGATACGGTTATACAATGAAGAGTGTAACTGCTAATTCAATATTTAATGAATATTTTGATTTCTACTTGAAAGTAATGAACCAAAATAAAGAAATAGGTATTGGAAATAATAAGTTATTAACTAAAATAAATACCAAAGCATTAATTAAGAAAGCTTGTCTTATCTTTGGTTTAGCATTAGTTTATATTGCAACTATAATATTTACTAGTCAAATGAATAAAACAAAACAACCAAGCATATCATTTAAGAAATCAGAGAAAATTAAATATATGGATATGCTAACATCACTTAAGAATCGTAATTATTTAAATGACAATATGGACAAGTGGGAAGAAAGCCAAGTTTATCCACAAGCAATTGTTATTGTCGACTTAAATAATATTGCTTATATTAATGATAATTATGGTCATAATGCGGGCGATGAAGAAATTAAAGAAGCTGCAAATGTCTTAATTAAAAACCAAGTAATTAATTCTGATATTGTAAGAACAAATGGAAATGAATTCTTAATTTATCTTGTTGGCTATAAAGATCGTCAAATTGAACTTTATATTAAGAAATTAAATAAAGAATTGAAAGAATTAAAACATGGGTTTGGTGCTGCAATCGGTTATTCTATGATAACTGATGATATTAAAACAATTGATGATGCAATTAATGAAGCAACAATTGAAATGCGTAAAGTAAAAGAGGAAGCAAATGATCAAAAAGACGTGGAATAGATTAAAAAGATGGCTTAAACGATTAATTAGAATTATTAGAAGACCAGAAATGGTAATTCTACCTGGTAATATTTCGTTTGCCTTAATCTTATCTATTTTTCCATCGATAATGATTTTTGGATATATTATTTCTAAATTTAATATATCTGCAAATACAATCTTAAATTTAATTTCAATTAATTTACCAAAAGAAGTATATGATTTGTTATTAAAGTTTTTATCTTCAAACTCAAGTGCTGGTATAGCTTTAGTAATATTTATAATTGGTTTATTCTTTTCAAGCAATGGTACTAAATCAATTATAGTTGCTGCTAATATACTTTATAAAACAGAAGAAAAAAGTGAATTAAAAAGACAAATAAAAAGTTTATTTTTAGTAATACTATTAATGTTTCTTTTTGCATTTACAATGTTCGTTTTAGGATTTGGTTCAGCTATTCTAAAATTTATTATTAATAGTTTAGATGGTGACTATAATACATTCTATAATATATTTACAATCTTAAAATGGCCACTTTCATTCTTTTTGATTTACTTTTTTGTAAAAATACTTTATACATTGACACCATCGGTATCAATTAAAAGTAAAACTGTAACTAAAGGAGCATTATTTACAACTTTTGGTTGGATTGTTGCAACATACATTTATTCACTTTATGTAACAAATATTGCAAGATATGATATCTTTTATGGTAGCTTGTCTTCGATTATTGTCCTTATGATATGGGTATATATTTTAAGCACAATATTAGTAATTGGCATTTGTATAAATGCAGAACAATATTTGTCAGAACTAAAGGAAGATTAAAAAGACTATTTAGTCTTTTTTATTTTTGTTTAAAATGTTATAATCTATATGGTAGGAGGAGTCTTATATGAGTTTAAAATTAGATATTTTGCTTATGCTTATATTTATAGTTGGAGCTTTTGTTACTTATTATTTGGCCAAGAAATATCAAAATAAGAAATTATTAATTCCAACTTATATTTTCTTTGGACTTATTCTATTAACAATAATATATGCAGTTTTAGATATTATTATTGTGGGAGGAATATAACATTTCTTTGACACATAAAGGAAAGAATGGTATAATCGTTCTACTTGCAAATTTTAGATAGTAAGGTGAAAAAATGAAAATAACAAGCGTGAATTTAGAAGTAAGTGCTGTTAGAAGAAGTCAATATCCAACTGGAGATTTACCAGAATTTTTATTAGTTGGTAGAAGTAATGTAGGAAAGAGTAGTTTTATTAATTCAATTATTAATCGTAAAAACTATGCTCGTACAAGTGCTACTCCTGGTAAAACTCAAACAATAAACTTTTATTTAATAAATGAAGAATTTTATTTAGTTGATGCCCCAGGATATGGATATGCTACTTTAAGTAGAAAAAATCAAAAGAAGTTTGGTTTAATGATGGAGGATTATTTAACTACACGTGAAAATTTAAAACAAGTTTTTATGTTAGTTGATTTTCGTCATAAATTAAGTCGTGATGATATCATGATGTTTAATTACTTAAAACATTATCAAATACCTGTAACTATTGTTGCAACTAAAATTGATAAAGTAGGAGTAACTCAACATCAAAAATATAGAAGTGCAATTTTAGATGAATTAGAACTTCCTGTAGGCGATGAATTTGTTATGTTTTCTAATATAACAAAAGAAGGTCGTAATGAAATATATGATCGTATTGAAAGAATACTTTAATATTGGAGAAAAATAGATATTTTTATTAATAATAATTATATTCTTTATAGTTGTTAAAGCTTATTTAGAAGGTAATGGATATAAAAAATAGAAAGGTGATAGAATGAAACCAGTAGTTGCTTTAGTTGGTAAACCAAATGTTGGGAAATCAACATTATTCAATCGTTTAGTTGGTAAAAAAATATCAATTATTGAAGATACTCCAGGTGTAACTCGTGATCGTATTTATGGTGATGTTTCTTATAAAAATAAGAAATTTCTAGTTATTGATACTGGTGGTATTGATTTAAGTACAAATGAAGTAAATGCTAACATTAAAATGCAAGCTGAGATTGCAATTAATGAAGCTGATGTCATTGTTTTTGTGGTTGATGCTAAAATGGGGCTTGATGCCAATGATAAAGCAACACGTGATATCATCTTAAAGTCAAATAAAAAGGTAATAGTTGCTATTAATAAAGTTGATAGTAAAGATTCAAAAGATCACTTATATGATTTCTTTGAACTTGGATTAGATAATTACATTAATGTAAGTGGTGAACAAAATATTGGAATAAATGAGTTGCTAGATAAAATAACTGAAGATTTTCCAGATTATGAAGAAGAAAAAGCTGATGATAGAATTAAATTTTCAGTTATTGGGCGACCAAATGTTGGTAAAAGTAGTTTAGTAAATGCAATTGTTGGATATGATAGAGTACTTGTATCTAATGTTGCTGGAACAACTAGAGATGCTATTGATACTACATTTAGATATGAAAATAACGAATATGTTGTAATTGATACCGCAGGAATGCGTAAAAAAGGAAAAATATATGAATCAATTGAAAGATATAGTCTTTTAAGAGCATTAAAAGCAATTGATAGATCAGATGTATGCTTACTTTTAATTGATGCAACAACAGGGATAATTGAACATGATAAACATATTGCTTCATATGCAATTGAAGCAGGTAAGGCAATCATTCTTGTAGTTAATAAATGGGATACTGTTGAAAATAAAGAAGAGTATATAAAGAATTTTACTAAGATTTTAAGAAATGATTTTCAATTTTTAACATATGCACCAATTGTATTTTTATCAGCATTAACTAAAAAAAGGATTCATACATTGATGCCTGAAATATTAAAAGTTGCAGAAAATCATAAAAAAGTAATACCTAATGAAGTAATTGATGACTGTATAAAAGAAGCATATGCTTTAAATTTGCCACCAAGCTATAAAGGAAGAAGACTTAAGATTTATAGTACTGAACAAGTTTCAAGTTGCCCTCCAACATTTAACATAATGGTAAATAGTAAGGGTTTGATACATTTCTCTTATGAACGTTATTTAGAAAATAAAATAAGAGAAAACTTTGATTTTGAAGGAACACCAATTATTATAAGATTTAAAAACAAAGGCGAAGAAAAAATGTAAGGTTAAAAACCTTACTTTTTTTATTTTTTATTACACATTAGTGATATAATTATTATGTGATTATAATTTTACTAGAGGAGGAAACATGAAGAAGAAAATTATATTTGCTATTATTTTATTAATGGTTGTTGGTTTAGTTGGATGTGATAAAAAAGAAGAACCAGCAAAAGTAGGTGAAGAATTCTCATTTAAGTTTTTGCAACTTGAAAATGATACAAAAAATATTGTTTATAGTCCATTATCAATCAAGTATGCTTTAAATATGTTAAATGAGGGTGCAGATGGAAAAACAAAAGAAGAAATTGAAGCCTTGATTAAAAAATTAAAATTACCTAAATATGAAAGCGTAGGAGAAAATCTATCATTTGCAAATGCAGTATTTATACGAGACACATATAAAGATTATGTAAAAGAAAGTTTTACTGATACTTTGAAAGAAAAATATGCTGCTGAAATAAAATTTGATTCATTTGCAGATGCAAAAAATATTAATAAATTTATTGAAGAAAAAACATTAGGCATCATTAAAAATATGCTAAGGGATGAGCTTGTAAGTGATAGTGATGCAGAAATGATGCTAATAAATGCTTTAGCAATTGATATGGAATGGGTAAATGGATTTTCATTTGGTGATACCTCAGGTAGAGAATTTACTTTAGCTGATGGTTCAAAAATAAATGCGACAACAATGCGCCAAAAAGAAATAAGAAATAGTAATGTCAGTTTCTATAAGGGTAGTGATGTAACTGCATTATCAATGGATTTGAAAAAATATGGTGATGTTGAACTTGAATTTATGGCAATTATGCCTAAAGGTTCATTAACTGACTATGTAAAAAATATTAAAGTTGAAGATATTGATAAAATCAAAAAAGATTCTACTTTAGCTTCTGAAACTAATGGTGGAGTTAATATTTCTATTCCAAAATTTAAAGTTGAATATGATTTAAAATTAAAAGAAGATTTAAAGGCTCTTGGAATAATAGAAGCATTTGATTCTGAAAAAGCTGACTTTTCTAAGATGACAAGTAATTCACGTGGACTTTATGTTAATGACGCTTTACACAAGGCAAATATCGAGTTTACAGAAAAAGGAGTAAAAGCAGCTGCAGTAACTGTGTTTGCAATGTATGATAAAGCAGCAATACAATTAGATAAACCAGAAGAAGTAGTTATTGATAGTCCATTCTTATATGTTATTCGTGATAAAGCGAATGGAGAGATTTGGTTTGTCGGAACAGTTTACAGTCCAAATCTATGGGCAAATGACAAGGCAGAATATATAAAATAGTTAAAAGGTTGAAAATATTCAACCTTTTTTGATGACAAAAATTAATAAAAGTGGTATCATTAAATAGTAGAATATTAGAGTAGGCGATTTGCAGAATTAGAAAGGGAGAAAAAAATGAAAAAAAACTTAAAAATCATGTTCATTTTGTTAATAGTTTGCGGCTTGTTAACAGGCTGTGGATGTGAAAACAAAAACGAATCAAAGACTACATTCAAAATAACATTTGATACTGATGGAGGTAGTGAAATATCACCACAAGAAGTTTCTGAAGGAAGCTTGGCACAAAAACCGGTAGATCCAACAAAAGATGGATATAGTTTTGCTGGTTGGGAATATGAAGGTAGTGATTATTTCTTTACATCAACAATCACTCAAGATATGACATTAAAAGCAAAATGGACTAAATCAGGTTCAAGATACACCGTAAGATTTGATAGTGATGGTGGTTCAACTGTTTATAGTGTTACAGTAACTGAAGGAGAAAAAATCACTAAGCCATCAGATCCAACAAAAGAAGGATATACTTTAAAATATTGGACATTAAATGGAGCAGAATATAATTTTTCAACACCAGTAACTGCTAATATTGAATTAAAAGCTGTATGGGAAAAAGCTGCTGCTACTAATGAAGATCAAGAATTTACAGTAACATTTGATAGTGATGGTGGTAGTGAAGTCGCTGAACAAACAGTTAAATATAATAAAAAAGCAACTCAACCAAAGAACCCAACTAAGAAAGGATATGTATTCTTAGAGTGGACATTAGATGGTAAAATATTTAAGTTCACAACAAAAATAACTGCGGATATTACTTTAACAGCAACATGGGCTAAAGAAGGCAATTATACAGTTAAATTTGATACAAATGGTTCGGCAGATGTAATCGAAGATCAAGTAGTAAAAGCTGGTAAATTAGTAACTAAGCCAACAGATCCAACAAAAGATGGATATGTATTAAAAGAATGGCAATTAGATGGTAAAACATATGATTTTAATACTAAAGTATCAAAAGATATGATATTAAAAGCTATATGGGCTTTACCAACATACAAAGTAACATTTGATAGTGATGGTGGAAGTACTGTTAAAGTTCAAACAATTGAAAAAGGTAAAACAGCTAAAAAGCCAACAGATCCAACAAAAACTGGACATACTTTTAAAGGATGGTTTGTTGGTGAAACTGAATATGCTTTTGCAACCCCAGTAACTGCAGATATAACAATAAAAGCTAAATGGGAAGCACAAAAATTCACAGTAACATTTGATAGTGATGGTGGTAGCACAGTACCAGCACAAGAAGTTGAATATGGAAGCAAGGCATCAAAACCAGCTAATCCAACAAAAGATGGTTATACATTTAAAGAATGGCAATTAAGTGGTAAGGCTTATAGCTTTGATACTAAAGTAACAAAAGCAATAACACTTAAAGCAGTATGGACAAAAGAAGCTGCAAAAACATATACATTCAAAGTTAAGAAAGTTGATGATTATTCACCAGATAGAATTATTGAAGTATATGAAAATGGTACAAAAATCAACTTTACAAAAATTACATTAAATGGTAATCCACTTTGTACAGGATCAAATCCTGCTGTTAACGTTTATGATATAGACGGAGTTAATAAAGTAACTGTAGTATTAACAAGTGGTTCTTCAGTTACAGCAACTTTGAGTAATTAATTATGAAAAAGAAATACATTATATTAATTACAATTATTGCATTAATTGCAATTGGATTAATTTGCTATTTTGTAATCAAAAATAATAGTGAAGTATCAGGAACTTATGAGATACAAGTTGATCTTGTAGACTCTAGGTCTCCTGATAGGACACTTACAGTCTTAAAAAATGGCAAAGCAACTAAAAATTATAAACATATCAAATTACTTGATAAAGATATTATTCTTTGTTATCAAAAAAATCCAACTGTTAATATGTTTGAGTTGGAAAGTGATGAATTAATAATAGTTTTATCGGATGATAAAGAAGTGGTTGCAAAACTTGTAAGAAAAGATAAATAGTTCAAAGTTAAAACTTTGAACTTTTTTCTTGCAAAAAATTAAAAAAAAGTTAAAAATAAGTAAAATAATGATATAATGAAGCTGGAGGGATTTTATGAACAATATTTATACTATTGGAGCTGCTACTTCAAGTTCCGGATTAGGTGCATTAATCTGGACAATTATTTCGGCTGTTGCTGCTATTGCCGGTACAATATGTGTCTTTGTGCTTTTCTTACCAAAGAAAAATGAAGGAAAATTTAAGGGATTCTTAGGTTGGTTATATGACTTCCTACAATTTAAAACATTGGTAATTGAAATTGCATTAAAAGCAACATATATTGGATTTGCAATTTTCTTAACATTAAGTTCATTTGCATTAATCGGAACTAGTTTTGTTTCATTCTTATTGACATTGACTTTAGGCAACATTATGTTAAGAATAGTTTATGAAGGCTTAATTCTATTTGTAAAAATCTGCAATAATGTAAGTGAAATAAATAAAAAAATGAAGTAGTAATAAAAAAGGAGTAAAACTCCTTTTTTTTATGAATTAATTGTATGAGTAATTTATTGATGATATAATAAAATACGTAAGATAGTATTAGGAGATTTAAGATGAAAAGAGTTACGAAAAGCAAAATTTTAATAGCATTTGTTGTACCATTGCTATTAATTACTGCAATATTTTCAATAAAAAATACTTTTGCATTTTCAACAACTAGTATTAAAGTTGGAAGTACTACAGTAACATTGGATAGTTTGAAACAAGGTCAATTATATGTGGGATATGGAAAAGCTTCAATAGATCCTGATCTTGAAAAAGGTGGGGTTCCACTACAAGGTTTTGCAAATACTCAAAATAGAGTTGCTACTGCTAGTGGACAGCAATATAAGCAACCATTATATGCAACTGCGGTTGCAATCATGGATAAAGATAAAAATGTTGTCATTTTTGTAACTGTTGATTTATGCAGCATATACAGTGAAACCATTATTAATAATATGAAGAAAAAAGTGACTGAAAAAACTGGAATCCCAGGAGAAAGGGTATTAATATCTCTTACTCATACTCATTCTGGCCCACAAGTTGAATTTTCTAATTCAGCATATCAAAACTTGGTTGATGCCATTAAGCTATATAAGGAAAAACTATATAACCAAATTGCCAATGCAAGTGCGGATGCTTTAAAAGATTTATCTCCAGCAGATATTTCAATTGGAACGACGAATGTTGTAAATGCTGATGGAACTAATGCTTTAAATTTTGTACGCAATTATAAAGCAAAACCAAAGAATGCTAAATATGATATAACTGTAAATAGAGGTCAACAAAACAATAGTAGTGTATATCTTGCAGATGAAAAAAAATGGATTACTGAGTTTGAAATGGTTGACCATCAAACAAAAGCGGACCCTGCTTTGCAATTAATAAAATTTAAAAAAAGTAAGGGGAAAGATATAGTGATGATAAATTGGCAAGTCCACCCTGTTATAACAGGAACAGCTTCACTTACAACAATATCATCAGATTTTATTAATAGTTTAAGGGAAAATGTAGAAAAAGAATTTAATTGTAGAGTTGCATATTTTTCTGGTGCATCTGGAAATATAAATCCTTATACTGAAGTCGAAAAAGAAAAGAATGAATTAACAACACGTGGGTCAACTGCTAAAGATACATATGATAAAAGCATAAGTTATGGTAAAAAATTATCTGAATATGTCGCAAAAATTTATAATAAAACAAAAAAAGTATCAGGTGAATATGTTAATTTAAAGCGTAAAAAGGTGAAAGTAAACTATAAAGATGTTTCTAATGTAGAAGCAGTAAATGCAACATATGTTAATGAAATAAACAAAGCTAGCTATGCAAATGTTGCCAAAATGATTGAAGGAAGTTATAAATGGCCTGAGAATTTTAAATTTCCTAAAGATTTCGATGCTTCAGGAGCAAAACTAAGACAAATAATTAAATTTTCTCCTTATTTGCAACAGGTTTTTATTTTGACGGGTAATGATCAAACTGGTTACAAGTGCGTAGCAAAAAATGTAACTTCGTCACACAGAACAAAATTTATATCATACCTTGGGTCAATGTTTGAAGACTATAAAATACATGGTGGGACTCATGCTTCAACATTGGTAAGTGCTTTTACAAGAGTTGGTGACTCAACAACAGTAGAGTTGAATGCGGTATCTCTTGGAAGTGTTTCTTTTGCAACAGCTCAATATGAAATGTTTGATACGAGTGGTATGTCTATTAAAAAGGATTCCCCATCAAAAATGACATTTGTCTTGAGTTTAACTAATGGTAAAAAAGGTTATATACCTACCAAAGATGTATATGCCTATGGAAGTTATGAGACAAATATTACATATTTTCCTAAGGGGACTGCTGAAAAACTGTCAGAAGAACTTGTTCGTATGCTCAAAGCAGTAACAGTTAGTGTTAAAGAAGAAACTAAGATACCTATAACAAGCATTAAAATTAATTCTGATTTATCCGAAATAAGAGTTAATGAAACTTTTGAGTTGACAGTTGATATTAAGCCAAGTAATGCAACAAATAAAAACATTACTTGGAAGAGCAGTGACACATCCATAGTGACAGTTGAAGCAGGATTAATAACTGGTATAAGTCCAGGAAGTGCGACAATAACAGCTACAAGTAAAGATGGTAAGAAAAGTGATAGTATAACAATTGCTGTAAAAGAAGGACAAGAGATAATTCCTAAACCAGATATTAAGACTGATGAGGGAAGTGATAATACACTACTTATTGCTAGTTTAGTAGCTCTTGGTGTTCTATTTGTTGTAATTTATATTTATGCTATTAGTAAACGTAAAAATAGAGAATATGTTCAAGAAAGCATAGATTACCAAGATAATCAAAATAATATTAATTATCAAAATGATGATCAACAAAATTTTGTTGATATAAATAGTCAAGATAATATAGATTATCAAAATAATCAAGATGGCATTAATAATTCAAATGATTCTAATAATCAAAATTTATTATAGGTATTAAAAAAGAAAAACACTTCTAAAATGAAGTGTTTTCTTAAACTAAAAATTGAACATTAAAACTAAAGTTTTTTATCTAAAAAAATAGAAAAAACTCGTCTTATGTGGTATACTTATGATAGTAGGTGGTAGAATGAAAAAAATCGTGTTAGGTATTTTCTTCATAATATATATTTTGCTAACGTTAACGGTTACTTTTTTCTTAAATAAATATAACTCATTTGGAGTAATTGAAATTAAGAATAAATTGATAGTAACCTCTAACAAAACAGATATGAATTGCCGTAAAGGTAGCCTATTAATTATAACCAAAGATAAATCTGAATTAAAAGAAAATGACGAAGTTTTTTATTATACTGCCGATAAACATAAAATATTAGTATCTAAAGATAAAATTGTTAATATTGAAGACGTAACTGAAAAAGAAAAAACAATAACATTAAATAACAATAGAAAACTTTCTATTGACTATATAATTGGTAAAACTAATAAAATCTCAACGATTCCATTAATAGGATACTTATTAATGGCATTGACTTCAAGAATTGGTTATTTAATTGTAATAATGTTACCAATTTCTATATTCTTCTTTTATCAAATATATTCGCTTTTTAAGAGGAAATAATTATGAAGAAGAAATTCAAATTAAAAAAGTCAGTTTATGTCTTTATTGCAGTTGGCCTTGTTTTAATTATTCTAGGTAGTACATACGGACGATATATATATTTAGAACTAAAAGAGTACTACTTATCAACTAAGAATTTTTACTTTAATAGTGATAAATTAACAGTTGATCGTGCAATATATCAAGTAGAAAACTGGTCTGGTGTAGATAGTTACAATATATCAATAAATTTAAATAGTTATAAGAATAATTTAGAAGTGTGTGATTCTGATATAACATATGAATTAACATATTTTTGTTCTAATAATGTTAATTGTCATCTAAGCAAAGAAGGGGGAACTATTTTTACCGCAACTAACACTGATAATGTTGTTGCAACATTGACACCAATAACAAGTTTATCTGAAGGCGACACTGCTTTTATTGAAGTAACAGCACAATCTACTGCACCATATAGAAAAACTATTAAAGCAAGATTCATTTTAAATGTTGCTACAGTTGGACTTTCATATGAGATAGAAGATAAAGTTAACAGACCATATTTAAATTTTAATATAACAAATACACTTGATTATTATACAATTGTAACTCCTTTTGGTAGTTATAATGCTGGTGATAAAATTGATATTTCAACATATTCAAATTTAAGTAATGAAAATAAATTAAAGTGTAAATCAGCACTTATCACATTAACATTTGATCCTAACACAGTTGTACTTGATATGACAAGCGAATATTATTTAAACGCAACAAATTATACAACTACAACTATAAATGGTAATGAATATATAAATAGTATCACTTTTAATGTTGAGGCTATAAGTAGTGCCCAAGTTAAATTTTATAAAATAGATGCTACTAGAAATTATACGTATCCAATTACCAATAATAGTTCAATAATAAGTTTCAGTTATACATAAAAAGAGGGTGAAAAAAATGAGTATTAATATTGCTAAAAAATATATTGATTTTTCTAATGATTGTTTAGTTCAATATATGAAACTAATAGGCGGCAGTAAAATATCAAAAGCTAATTTTAAAGAAATATTAAATACTTATAATGGGGTTAGATATTATAATTATTTTCCTCTAGTTTCACGCAATAAAAGTTCTAATTTAAACTATTATTTGAATGAAAAAATGCATGAGCTTTATTCTGAATATTCCGAAGATAAAATACGCTCATTAACCGAATTAGTAAAGTTTATTTTGGGTTTAGATTTTATTCATTTAGATCAAATTGAAGGAGTTGTATTAACTGCTGAATCAATTCGTGATGACAAAAATCGAGAAATTGATTTTCAAAAGGAATTCACTAAACTTTTAAAAGATAATTTAACTAGAAAACTTAAATATTTAAGTGAATTTAAAAGTGATGTTTTTTCATTAAATTATGCAAGAACAAACAATCCAAGAGTTGCATTAGTAAACTTGGACTATGATATTAAATTTCCTATTTTATATAGTGAAACAGCTATTAGGAAAGTATATAATTCAGGAATAATTGATGAACAAAAATTATTCATCGAATATTCTTTAATAACTGTTAAAATTTTGAAAGAAATAATTAATAATGATTTTGTAAGTAAATATATTGTTGAATTTCCATATTCAATCTTTGATAAAAAATCTAAGAAGACTAGACTATTTAATCTTATTGATAGTGATGCCGTAAGGGAAAAATTAATCATTAAAATGGACAGTTTACAATATGAGCTTAATCAAGATGCTGTTGTTGAAATGATTCAAAACGGTTATAAAATGGCCATTGAATTAAACTATGACTTTGATTTTAATAAAACTAATTTGAAACGATTAGAAATATTTGAATACATAATTGTTGATAAAGACAATGCATCAAAAATTGATTTTAAAGATAAAATCATAATTGCAAGGAAGTGATTTATGGATACTTTTTTTAGATTTGTATATGAGTTTTTACTTCAGTTTTTCTCACCAATTATTGGAGTTATAACAAGTTTAATAGGCGGCATAGGAGATATGTTTAACTTCAGTGCTTATGTGAAAATCGTGAATTTTTATAAGAACGATTTTAAAGGTGCCGAATGGATAATGGTCGTTCTTGCAATTTTAATCGTGCTAATCGTATTAGCAGGATTGGTATTGTTGATTGTATTTCTTGTTAAAAAATATGCAAGATTCCGTAAAACAATCGTTGAGCAAGAATCACTTTTAGAAGAAGTTGCAAACTTAAATAATGAAGTTTCAAAATTGATGAAAGAAAAAGAAGACATACTTGCAATGAAGGTGTCACATTTAGGATTACAACCAGGAGTAACTGATACTGAAGAAGTTCCAGATGCACCTGAAGATAATACTCCAGTAGGAGATGTTCGTTTTGCTAAATTGGCACATATTGATGAAGAATTTGCAAATTATAAAATACAAAATTACAACAATTCATTTACACTACCAGAATTGGTTGAAATGTTCAGAAACTTTGCAGCGTCAAAATTGAAACTTTATTATACAACTGAAATGATTCGTATATTTATTTCAGGACTAGCATCAACAAAACTTGTAATTTTACAAGGTATTTCTGGTACTGGTAAAACATCGCTTGCTTATGCGTGGGGAAAATTTTTAAAACATGACTCATGTGTAGCGTCTGTACAACCATCTTGGAGAGATCGTACTGAACTTTTTGGTTATTTCAACGAATTTACTAAGAAATTTAATGAAACAGAAGTTTTAAAAGAATTATATCTTGCAGGATATACCGATGACGTTTACACAGTAATCCTCGATGAAATGAACATCTCACGTGTCGAATATTATTTTGCTGAAATGCTATCTATTCTAGAAATGCCTAATAAAGATGAGTGGATAGTTGAACTTGTATCAAGTGGTTGGAAAAGTGACCCGAAACATGTAATTGAAGGAAAACTTAAAATACCACCGAATGTTTGGTACATTGGTACAATCAATAACGATGACTCAACATTTATGGTAACAGATAAAGTATACGACCGTGCTATGCCAATCGATATTAATGATAAAGGTAAAGTATTTGAACCAATAGATACAGAAGCTCAGGATATTAATTACTCTTATCTAGATAAAATATTTAGAGAAGGTATGGAAAAATATCCAATGAAGCAAGAAACCTTAGATAAAATTGAGGAAATGGATAACTATGTTATTAAACATTTCCGCATTGCGTTTGGTAACCGTATCGTAATGCACATGAAAAAATTTGTTCCAGTTTTTGTAGCCTGTGGTGGTGAAGAAATTGACGGTGTAGATTATTTCTTAGCACGTAAGGTACTTCGAAAATTTGAACAGTTAAACATTTCATACATTCGTGATGAAATTGATGGTTATATAGAATTCTTAGATAAAACATTCGGAAAAGGCAAAATGAAAGAATGTGAAGAATATCTATTAAGACTTAAGAAATTAACATAAGAAAAGGGTGAAAAGGGATGGAAAACTTAGGACTTTTTGATCTTTATAATAAATCAAATGAATCTAGAGATAACATGTTCATCAATAAAATTGATTCAAGTCTAAAAGTAGTTACTGACTATGATAAAACTGAATGTAATTTTGAGTGGCTTGATATTATGGAAGAAACAATAAGATATATTGACAATATCCTAAGAAATCCAAACCGTTTCATCATTAATGAAGAAGATATTGTTAAGGTAGAACTTGCAAGACGTGTAACTGTTGAAAGTATTAAACATCTTGCAAGAAATACCAATTTAATTCAAGATATAGATAAAAAAACAGGTGATGTAAAACCTTCAAAAATATTGAATATTAATAAAGAAGAAAGCTATGAAACTTATGAAAATAGATTTATTTATAGTCTTATTCAAAATATGAGGTCTTATGTTGCTAGAAAGAAGAGAAATTTAATTTTATCATCTTCTGAAAAAGATGATAAAAAAATGGAATATAATGCTACTACTAAAGTAGGACAAGAAAAGGTAAGCATTACAATGTCGATTGGATCTAGTAAAGTAGTAGAAGATAAACACGAAGATCTAGATGGCAATGGTATAGCTGAAAGAATTGAAAAATTAGAAAACAGAATAACAGATTTAACATCTAATCAAACATATCAAATAATTCATAAAAAACACTTGTCATTAGTAACATCACCAATCAAAAAGACTAATTTGATTTTAAAAAATACTAATTTTCAGTATGCTTTGAGATTGTGGGACTATATGCAAACACATATGGATGATGATATAACTAACGTAAAAGACAACAAAGATTATTTTGATAATGGTGAACTTAGAAATTATTTAGACGAATCATTCTTGCTTGATTATTTAGTAATGGATATTTTAAGTCGTGATAAAAAAGAAGATGTTGATAAAACAGAAGTTACTGAAAGATTAGTTGGAAATATTGTGCAAAAGTTGATAGATATCAATGAAGGTGGAATAAGCGAAGAACAACTAAAGAATCTTGTCAGCAAACAATATGAGGTAATTAAATATAAAACTGTTGTTAATGACAGAGAAATCTATAAAATATTTAAGAAACATATGGATAAATATTTATCGAGAATTTATGAAGTTAAAATATAGTGGGGAAATAATATGTTAAAAAGAATTCGAAAAAATAAAGTTTACAAGATATCAAGCACTATTATTAAGGCATTCTTTTCCTTTGCAGTAATATTGATTGTTTTAGTAATTTTTATTCAAAGAGTTTCAAATAATAAAGCTACACTTGGTGGATATAGTATATTTACCATTATAAGTTCCAGTATGGCCCCTGAATACAATGTCGGTGATATGGTATTTGCGAAAGAAAAAAAGTTCGAAGATATCAATATTGGTGACGATGTCGTATATCTTGGAAAAGAAGGGGACTTTGCCAATAAAATAGTTACACACAGAGTAATTGGTAAAAGTACTGTTGATGGCAAATATGTGTTTGAAACAAAGGGAATTGCTAATGAAATAGCAGACCCTAAAATCGAGGGCAGTCAAATAAAAGGAGTCGTTATTTTTAAAGGAGTTTTAATAAGTGCGATAAGTAGACTAGTTAATAATATGTATGGATTTTATTTTCTGCTTTTTGTTCCTTTATCAATTCTAATATTTTTTGAAATATTAGATATATCCGAAGAAAGAAAGAAATTAAAGGGCAAATGAAAAAGCAAAGACCATTCATTATTGAACTAATCGCACGAGTTTTCAAGAGAACAAAATTAACAACTTTACTTTTATTAGCACTTTTATTTGTATCAAATTCATTTGCTTGGTTTGTATATTCAACACGTGTACAAAACAGTGTTTCAGCTTATGTTAAAGCTTGGAATGTAGCATTTGAAATTGGCACAGAGCCATCAGTTAATTATATAAATATTGATGTATCAGATGTTTATCCTGGAATGACAACATATACAAGAAATATAAGGGCTGCTAATAATGGTGATACCCCAGCAGAACTTTCATATGAAATTATGTCAGCCACTTTATTTGGTGTAACATATGAACCTGATGAAAATATGACGAGTGATGAACTTGCATATAAATTAGCAAATGATTATCCATTTAAAATTAATATAACTTTATCAACAGATGTAATTGCAGTTGGAGATACTAATGAATATTATAGTATTTCTGTTTCTTGGCCATATGAATCAGGTGATGATTTAACAGATACTTATTGGGGAAATAAGTCATATGATTATCATCAAGCAAATCCTCAAGCATCAAGTATAACTATGCAAGTAAAAATAATTGCAACACAGCAAGAAGAAACAAATCAAGGCAATTAAGAATTGCCTTTTTTTAAACAAATTTATATAGATGTGGTGATTATATGAAAAAAACACTTTTTATCTTAATTGTGACAGTTTTAATAGTTTTAATAGGTGCATGTGGATATGAACTTATTAGACCAATTAATGAACCAAAATCTATTGAAGTTCCTCCAGTTAGAACAAATTATAAAGTGGTATATATAGTTGATAATGAAATATATGATGAAGTAGAGGTGTATGAAGGTAAAATACTTTCATTGCCAAAAAATCCAATAAAAAAAGAATATACTTTTAAATATTGGGAATTGGATGGAAAAAAATTTGACGTTAATACTGTAATCAATCGAGATATTAATCTAATAGCAGTCTTTGAAAAAAATGCGAATGTTGAAGTTCAAGGTATCAAATTTGCTCAAAGTGGTGGAGATTTAAATGTTGGCGATAGTTTGGACCTTAAAGTAACTATAAGCCCAAGTAATGCTAAAAATAATGAAATTACTTGGACAAGCAGTGATACTACTATTGCTACAGTTTCAACCAGTGGCAAAGTAACTGCTAAAGGAGCTGGAGCAGCAACAATAACAGCTAAGACAAAGAATGGAAAGACTGCAACGTATTCACTTGATGTATACGATTATTATGATTTAGTTCTAATGTGGGGCCAATCAAATATGGTTGGGACAATGAAAAATAACACTGAAAATAATACAAAGTTACTAAAAAATATTGATAATGATATAGTTTTACATAATGTATCTTATAGTAGAGTAACTGTTGATATGCCTAAAAATGTAGCATTTGAGTATCTAGCGTTAAAAAATACTTTAGTAGATATAAGTACTAATCCTAAAACATTTGGTGAAAATGCTTATTTTGGAAATGGAAAAATAACTTCAATCAAAGTTGGTGATTCTTATCAAACTCATATAAGTACAGGAACAAATATGATTCCGTATTTTGCCAAAGAATATTATGCTAAAACACATCATAAAATTATTATAGTTTTAGCAGCTTCTGGAGGGAGATCGATACTTAGATTTACACCATCATCAGAAGCTAACTTATATAATTTAATGGTAAAAAAATATAAAATGGCAGAGGAATATATACTAAAAAAGAGTGATTATAATAAAATTGTGAATAGATTTTATGTTGTGTATCAAGGTGAAAGTGATATTAACGACTATGCTGTTAGCAGATATAAAGATAATTACGTGCAAGTTCATCAAGGTTTAATGAAAGACTTGAAATTGTCTTTTGGAGCAATGGTATATATTGTTAATGCTTCACTTGCTGATCCAACAAATGATTCTAATACCATTAAACTTCGAGAAGTTCAAAAAGAGATAGTAAAAAATAATAGTACAATTATTAAAGGCTCTGATTTTCCTTACACTGAGCTTTCAAAGGGAAATAAAAGTATTTTTTGCCCATCTGATAATATAATCCATTTGAATTCTGCTGGGTTAAGTCAAGTTGGTCGTGAAATAGCAATTAATATATATAAATCCGGAAAAATAAAAAGTCCTAGTAAAAACTAGAACTTTTTTATTACATCTATTAGCTAGCTAATTGTCTAAATTGTAGTGTTACATCTAATTTGGCAGTTCCATCGGCTGCTAGTGTATCGGCTGCATTATCCATAGTTGCATTAGCACTATCATCCCATTTTATGAAAACTCGAATTGTTTTTGTTTTAACACTAGAACTATATAACATAGTATCTTGAAATAATGGATTAGTTATATTTGTTACAAGATCACCATTATCAATTTTATAGCCAGTAACTACTAAATCTTGAACTGCGCTTGTACTATTAACTCCAACATTTAATGTATATTGGAATGAAACATCTGCATCAGATGCATCAACTATTAAATCAAAATATCCTTCACTAGTTGGAGCAATTATATCATCAGAAATATTATCGTTGTGATAAAACGTTGGTGTTATAACAGCAGTGGCAGTGTTATTTGCACGAATATCATTATTATTAACTAAAATTCTCCATCTTGCGACTTTTATATTAGTTGTTTCATTTAAAGTTGTTAAATATTTAGCATAAGAGTCATGAACTAAAAAGACTGTTATAGATAAAAAAATCATTGCTAAAGCTAATGTAATATATAATCTTTTATTCATAATTCACCTCTTTTACTAATTAAATTATATCATAAAAATGTCAAATATAATTATCGGTTTACATAAATGTGTAAAGTTAGATTGAAGCAAAATTAAAACTATGTTAAAATCAAGATGGAGTGATATAGGATGGCTAAAGAAGTTGTAGTAACTGCGAAAAAGATCAATCGCCGTGAAAAATTTAAAAAACGTTTAAAAATAATTATGCTATCATGCTTTCTATTATTGGTTATTACTTTTTTAATTTTAAGTATAATCTATAACGGAGGTAAATTTACTGTAACTTTGGACCCAAACTTTGCCTTAAAAACAGGTATAGTTATATATGAAAGTAAAGAATATAAAGAATCAAAAGGTCGATTATATGCACAAGATATGGACTTTATGGATAATATATCAATAAATTGGTTACCAAATGATATTGATAAAGAAAAAGATGGTTCTCATAATGGCCAGAACTATATTGCATATACATTTTATGTTGAAAATGAAGGTAATGAAGTTCAGAACTATTGGTACAGCGTTACTATTGATGATGTCATAAGAAATGTTGATGAAGCAGTAAGAATTATGATTTTCAGAAATGGCGAAAAGACAGTTTATGCAAAGAAAAACTCTTATACAAATAAACCTGAAAAAGACACAAAAGAGTTCTATTCAAGCGAGTTTGCTGTAATGGAAGGTCGTAAAGATTTTAAGCCAGGTGATGTTGACAGAATAACAATAGTCATATGGCTTGAAGGTGACGACCCTGATTGTGTTGATGCATTAATTGGTGGCGAAATTAAGATGCATATGGATATAAGAGAAGAACATATTGATCAAAACAAAGAAGGTGATGTTAATGGCTCAAAAGAATCAAAACCAGAGACAAAAGAATCAGATTCCAAGAGTAATGAAACAGCAACTCCAACAGAATAATTATTCAAAAAATCGTAGTAAGAGATTATTTCTATTGCTTATACTATTGTTTGCGCTAGGAATAACTCTTACCACTTCATCATATGCATGGTTTACATCAAACCGTATTGCCACAGTTTGGTTGATGGATGTAAAAGTTGCTGCCCAAAATGGCATTGAAATATCAGCTGATGCTATTAAGTGGGGACCAGAAATAACAATTGAAGATTTGCAAGATGCCCATCTTACATATCAATCTAGTATTAATCAATTACCAGTTGTTTTAGAACCTGTTTCAACAATTGGTGAAGTTGAAGCTGGTCAATTAAAGATGTTTTATGGTAAAGTTGAAAATGCTAGAAATAGTTCAACAAACTTTACCCTTAGAACGTCGAGAGAGCAAGATGAAAGAGGCTTTGGCGAAACATTTAATGCTAAATATTTAGCTTTTGATATTTTCTTAAAGACAAATACTCCAACAAATCTTTATTTAACTGAAGAGTCAGGTGCAACTTACAATGGCACTGATGGAGAAGAATCTGCAGGTATTGAAAATTCAATGCGTTTTGCATTTGTAGTTGAAGGTAACACTGAAGCAAATAGTCCAGTTTCAACAGCACAATTAATGAGGACTAGTAACCGAAACAATGTTTACATATGGGAACCAAATTATAATACTCATACAGCTGCTGCAATAGAGAATGCAAGAGATGTTTATGGTATGAATATTTCAGCACCAAGTGGAGTTTTACCTTATGAAGGCGTAAAAGCTGAAATTCCAAAAGATGCTGGTGTAATGATAAATACTGCAAAGCGTGCTAATTTCCCATCATATTTTGATGTTGTTAAAGTTGATTATACCAGCAAAGCTGATTTTAAAGAATACATACAAGTGTTTAATTTAGAAGCTGGAATAACAAAAGTTCGCGTTTATGTTTGGATTGAAGGTCAGGATGTTGACTGCGAAAACAATGCTGCTGTAGGCGGCATGAAATTGAATTTACAATTTACAACAAACCCATCTTAAATATGGGTTTTTTTAGTGCTTTTCTATATACAAAAAAGTGACAAAATATGGTATAATTGATATTAGTAGAAAAGTAGGTGAATGCGAATGAAAATGATTAAAGAAATCAAAGCAAAAATTGCTTCTTTAAGCCTAAGTGCTAAAGTTCGCATTTTATCTTCTCTTTTTTGTGTTCTACTTTTAATAGTTGGAACGATTAGTTATTTTGCAACATTTAGTGAAATGTCAATTGCATTTACTAATGATCCAAGTTATGTCAGCAGTAAAGTTGAGGGTGCAACAGTATATGTCAATGAATTAGTAAACGATTTAAATTTCTATACTGGTCAGAACTATATTTATTCAAGTAATGGTTCACTTCCAACAACGGCAAATAAAAATATTTATACGGAAAACAATTTAGTTCAAACAAAAGTAACATATCATGGTCAAGATATTACTAACAGCAATCATGGTTATGTATCACCAAGCGAGTTACAAGACACATATATTTATTTTAAAGCATATCCAGTTGATAATAATAATACTAATTATACTACTGATGATTTTGTCTTAATTGAATTGATTGATAATCCATTTACTAGAAGACCAAATGGTAAAGGATTTAATGGCTGGATAACAACTTATAATGGAGCAATTGTAAGTCTTGATATGGACTACTACAAGCGATATGTTAAAATTCCAATTACATATACAAATAATGTACCAAATAAAATTGAAATTGAATTTTATGCGACATGGATTGATGCAGCAGAAGCATCAATTACGACTTTAGGTAGCAGTGGTTGGTTTAATAATGTTAATCCATGGGATGATGCTATAGATAATCTTGATAGTGCTGGATTACATCAAATGAACATCACTGAAAAAAGATACCGTAATGATAATATGGAGGGCTTTTTCCATCAGATAACAATCTATAGATATGCAAGTTATGTTGGTTATTATGATGATCGTGGTAATGCTTATACAAGTGGCACTTGTAACACAAATAGAGGTTGTATAGTTTATCAAAGAATTACAAATGAAATATTTAATCAAAATTCAACTTATTATTCAGTCGTCAATGGACGTATGGCTTTATACGATAACGAGGATAAAGCCTATTGGGTTGTAGCTCCAGCATATGAAAACAAAAATATGGCATCATATTTTAGGGCAGTTCATATAAATAATCAAGCTTCATATACTGGATATTATAATAATCAAGGTGAAATACAAACTGGTACTTGTACTACAAATAATGGATGCAATTACTATGAATTAATTCAATATAGTAGTAATGGTACTCCAAATATAGCAAATACTGATGATACATATTATTATTTAACAACTAGAGATACAAATATCGTTTATTTAAGAGTTGATAATTTAGCTAGAACATGGAGTTCAACAACAAAGCCATTCACATTTACTGCAGTATATAATGGTGCTCTTGGTAATTATAGTTGGACTGCAAACAATCTAACAGTTACTTGCTATAGCGATGTTGTTATTGAAAATATGGAAATATATGGACCTACTAGGACAAATGATTATGCACCTCCATATTCAACAAACTCAACTGGTAGTTTAATAGTAAACTTTCATAACGTTAAACTTGGTCGAGGCCTAACAAGAAGTGGCACAAGATTAAATTTTGCCGGTATTATTGGTGGAACATCATCAACAGGTAGCAATGGTAATCCTACTAAATATAGTCTATTAATTGAATCTGGTTTCTATAACGGAATTGGTGTTGTTTATGGAGCTAGAAGTAGTAATACTCAATATAATGCTTACATTTTGGCTAAACCAGTTTATGGTAATGATTATGATAAAGCACATAATAAAGATAACGAAAAATTAGATGTTTATTACACATCAGCAGGAAGCTGGAGTGGAAATATATATGCTTCAACAAATACAACTACTTCAACAGAAATTTCAGTTGATTTAATCGTTAAAAGTGGATCATTTGGTAGCAATCATTATGATTATGCTGCAGGAATTTATGTTGGTGGTTTAAACTATGGTGAACATCGTTCAACTAGAAGAGCACGTATTGAAGGCGGACACATATATAACTTAATTGGTGGACCACTTGTTCCATCATCACGTGCAAATGTCAATGATATCATCATGAATATAAGTGGTGGTGAGGTTGACATGGTAATTGGTGGCGCCGGACGAAGTGCAACTTATGGAAACAGAATTATCAGTGTCACTGGTGGAAAAATTAACTATAGTGTCTTTGGGGGATCAAACAGTTATAGTGGCGCTGACGGCGAAGGAACTTTAAATGGATCAACTTATGTATATGTTGGTGGAAATGCTACAATCGGCGATGAAGATTTGGTAGAAGATGAAACAAAATTATTTGGTGCTGAAGCTGGGTCAGTATTTGGTATCGGAAATGGTAAAAATGGTACATCAACAATTGGTTCTGCCGATAATTCAACAATCGTCATTGATGGTGGTGCAACTATTCTTGGTAATGTGTATGGTGGTGGTAACTACGGAGCTACTGGAGTAAGTAGTTCAAATACCACAACTTCATCTACTATCGTAATGTATGATGGTATGGTCAAAGGCGATATTTATGGTGGAGGTAATAATAACGGTTCTGGTGATAACAGTACTGTAGCAACCATCGATATAACAATGTATAAAGGTAATGTCCTTGGATCAATATATGGTGGAAGTAATGCACAGGGAACAATTTATGGTAGCACTAACGTAAAAGTATATGGTGGTGAAGTTAAAAATAATGTCTTTGGCGGAGGACGAGGAGGATATGAATCCAATAGTTCACCAGGAACATTTGTAGTAAGAAATGCAAATGTAACAATCGGAGATAGTAATATAACAACTACACCAATCATAAATGGAAGCGTTTTTGGTGGTAGTGCTTATGGTACGGTAAATGGATCAACAAGAACAACAAATTTATCAAACTATAATACAAGTGTAACAGTCAATAAAGGTCGAATTACAAATGTCTTTGGTGGAGGCCAAGGAAGTAGTACATTTGAACCATATGTTGAAGGAAATGTAACTGTAACTATAAATGATGGAACAATTACTAACGTATATGGTGCAAATGATGCCGCTGGAATTCCAAACGGAACTATATCTGTTTATTTAAAAGGTGGAACAGTTCAAAATACATTTGGTGGTGGAAACCAAGCTGGTGCTAAAACAACTAATGTTTATTTGCAAGGTGGTTCTTCTTCACGTATCTTTGGAGGATCAAACACTACTGGAACTGTAACAACAGCAAATGTTACATGTACTTCAGGAACTTGTCCAACCGTTTATGGTGGTAATAATTTAGGAGGTTCAACAGGAACCACTAATGTCACTATAAATGGTGGTAATATCACAACCGTTTATGGTGGTGGAGAGCAGACAGATGTAACTGTTGCAAGTAACGTAACATTAAAAAGTGAAGTAACAACATTGTTTGGAGGATCAAACACAGCTGGAACAGTTAGAGAAAGCCGCGTAACTATTCAAAACGGAATTGCCAAGAATATTTATGGTGGTAACAACGATGGTGGTACAACAACTAATACTAATATTACAGTTGATGGTTGTGTTGCAAATAACATTTATGGTGGTGGTAAAAAAGCACCATCAACAACATCAACAATTAATTTCAATCATGGATATTCTGGGAATGTCTTTGGTGGTGGTAGTGAAGCTGGAGTAACTACAACTAATGTTAATTTAAATAAGGGCTTAATTTTAAATACATTTGGTGGCTCTGATATGAGTGGTGATGTAACAACAAGTAATGTTAAATCAATTAATGGAAACATTAGTAAAGATAATATTGCAGTAAGTGTTACAAAATCAGTAAGTAATGTTAATCAAACTAATACAACAGATCACTTATCTAGTGAAAATCTTGCTGTAACAATTAGTAACAATACAGGAGCTACATTAACAAGATGGACATTATATTTGATAACTGGTCCTGCAGTTCTTGATTCAAACTGGTCAAGTGCAACAATCACATATGACTCTGGGGCATTTAAAGTCACTGAGAAAAATCAATACTATGGAACAAATACAATTGTTGCAAGTGGAAGTTATAATTTTAATTTTAATATTCATTCATATGTTTCTTATGATGATTTTGAAATAAAAGGATACGTTATTAAAGGTTATGATTCATCTAATAATGAATATATTGCTTATAGCTATAATGGACTTGAAGTTGATAACCTTTATGGTGGAAATAATGCCGGAGGTGTAACAAGTTCTGCTAACATCGATCTAGACCATGGTACTATTAACAAACTATATGGTGGTGGAGATTACGCTGTAACAGGGACATCAGATGTTTCATTAGAAAATGTAACAATAAAAGATAGTGTATTTGGTGGCGGTGATAACGCAGCAATAACATCTGTAACTGCAAATATTAATAGTTCAACTATTGGATCTCAAGCACATCCAGGAGCTATATATGGTGGCGGTAATAATGCTGCCGTTAACCATACAGTAGACTTAACTATCGAGGGAAATACCCAAGTTAATGGAAATGTCTTTGGTGGTGGAAATAACGGAGATGTATTTGGGCAAATCACATTAAACATTGATGAAAGTAGTATAACTAATGTTTACGGTGGTGGAAATAACGCTGATGCTAAAGATAATATTGAAATAAATGTTCAGGAATTGACAGCTACTAATTTCTATGGCGGTGGAAATTTTGGTAAAACATTAGGTACTATTACTACTGGAATTGCAGATTCAAGTTTATCTAACAACATCTATGGTGGCGGAAATAACGGAGATGTTGATGATGAAGTTGACTTAGAAGTATCTGGAACAACTGCTCAAAATATTTATGGTGGTGGAAACAATGCCAAAGTTGATAGTAATGTTGAATTAATTGTAAATGATTCATCAGTTATTACAGATTCAATATATGGTGGTGGAAACTACGGTATTACAACTGGTAATGTCAATATGACTCTAAATACAATTTCAGTTACTAATAATATTTTCGGCGGAGGAAATAATGGAGATGTTTCAGGAAATGTAGTCTTATCTGCTAACACTGCTACAGTTTCAGGAAGTGTTTATGGTGGTGGAAATAATGCTAAAGTAGATGGAAATATCACTTCGACAGTATCTTCATCAACAATCGGTAGTACTTTCTATGGTGGTGGAAATAATGGTAGAACAGATGGAATTGCAACATCGACAATAACATCATCTACAGTTTCAACTGCAATATATGGTGGTGGAAATCAAGCTGAAGTAGGTACTAATGCTAATTCTACATCATCAGTATTAACTTTAAATAATGCAACAACTTGTAATGTATTTGGTGGTGGAAATGCCGCTGCAATTATTGGGTCAACAAACGTTACAGTTTCAAATAGTACAATAACATGTAACATCTTTGGTGGAGGTAATGGTATAAATTCAGTTGTATCAGGAGATCTAACTGGAGAAATGAATCCAGCCAAAGTAACAGGAAATACGACTGTGTTAGTAAATAACGGAACCACTGTTTCAGAAAGTGTTTATGGTGGTGGAAACTTAGGTTATGTTGCTGGAAATACTAGTGTTCAAACAAACGGAATAACAGTTACTGAAAATATCTTTGGTGGCGGAAATGCCGCTAGAGTTAAAGGAAACACTCATGTATTAGTTACTAATGCTGTAGTTTCAGAAAGCGTTTATGCCGGTGGTAATGGTGTAACTGCAATCGTAGAAGGTAGTACTAACCTTGATATTGAAGGAACAACAAATATTACTAGACATGTCTTTGGAGGTGGAAATGCCGCTGCAACTGGACTTGAAAGCAATAACAATTCAACAGGAGTTGTAAATATTGTTGGAGCTACAATTGGTGGAAATGTTTATGGTGGAGCTAATACATCAGTACTATATGGAACAACAACGTTAAATATTGGTAAAAATGCGGTTAATAAGAGTACATTGACACCAGGTAATATTTCGATTGGTGGAACTGTCTTCGGTGGTGGTGAAGCTAATGCCAGTGGTTCAGAAAACTATGACTATAGTTTCATCAGTGTAACAACAGGAATTAATATTAATATTGATGCATCTGAACACAATGTATTCAATATTAATGGTTCAATATTTGGTAGTGGTAATGCATCATCTACAACTGGATATAGTTATATTATGATTAAGAATTATGGCACTAAAAATGCCGTTAAGAATAATATTTCAATTCAGAGAGCTGATATAGTTACTTTAGATAATTCACATGTTAAATTGGCAGGTGCAACAGACCGTACTAATGAATATTCAGATGTACTATTTACACTTAGCCGTATTGATGAATTAAAAATAAAAAATAATACTAGTTTATATCTAAAAACTGGTGCTAATCTTCTTAAAAAATTTACTTCATTAGTTGATGTTAATAATGAAGAAGTAAAAGCAAGCGTAAGCATTAATGATGAGACTAAGACAGTAACTCGTAATGTAGATAACCGTTTGTATATGCAAGAAGATAAGAATTTAAATGTTGCAACTAATGAAAACATTACTTCATATGGTGATGTTTCAGGTATGACTTTCTTTGGAATGTATAGAGAAGGCGGTAGTGGACAACCGGTAACAGCTCTATATAATAGTTCATATAATTATGGTGATAATGCTACATCAGGAGATGCTTATTACTTCACAAGTGGTAGTTACGTCCTAGGGCGTCACTATGATTCTCATGATATTGAAGTTGATGGTTTCTATTCAAACGATCTTGTTTCTGAAGAATCAACTGAACTTAAAACATTCTATATTGAACCAACACCAGCTGATGCTAGTTTCTATATGTGGGTTGTTGGAAAACAAGTTGTAACATATGAAGTTAATTTAACAGCTTCTAAATATTCAACATTAGGTGTTGAAGAATTAAGTTTCATTAATTATGCAAGACCTAATACTAAATTATCAATATTAGGTTTTAACTACGATGGTTTATCTGAAGGCGTAAGTTTAATTAATCCATCTAATATATCCAGAGTTGCCCCAACAAATGATTATGCAGATAATAACATGGGACTTGCAATTAAACCTGGTCAAACAGGTTGGATTACAGTTGGAGAAACTAAATTCCTTTCTAGCACATCTCAGCCAATAGTAGGAACAACAACTTATGAAAAAGAAAACTCAACGGCAGTTCCAAGTTTATTATTCTATTTGTACCATTCTAAAAATTTAGGTACATCTGGAGATATGGGAACAGCAACTATTTCTCTTGTTATGATAACACCTGTTGATGATTTAACTAATGAAGTTGAAAGAATTAACATAAATGTAAATATAAGCCGTGCAATTTATACGACAAACGATTATGAAGCAACTATTACAACAGGTAAAAAATATGAAATGTTTGCTTCAAGTAATGTAAAAATAACAGATAAGAGTAGTTTCAGTGCCTTCTTCTCATTATTCATGGAAGTAGATCAAACTCCATATCGAATTGGTGACTATCGTTCACTTGTATCTTCATATGTTTTACCTGAAAACACAAAGATAACAATGATTGACTATCACCTTGAAAATAAGCCAGTTTACTACTACTATGTTGTAAGTGCTGCTGATGTAGCACGAGCTAATGCTGAATATGCGTTAAATGATGAAGCAACATATAAACTTTCTAATTTTGTAAAGATGGGTAGTACATCAGTAAATAATCATTATGATGATGCTTTAACAAATACAATTTACTATAATTCTGATTTACATTATGTTGAAGAAGAATTCATCTTTATAGTTGATTTTAAAGATACTAATATTACTTCTGATGTATTAAATAATTCATTCTTAATTGAAAGAAGAAGTAGTAATGATCAAACAATTTTAGCTGTATTAGGTATTGAACAAGGTAATATGGTATATGACTTATATCATAATAAAGATGCTGTTATTGATTTGTCTGGTCAAATTGATACACTTAAATTCTATAATGGTAATAATATGGATATAAACATTAATACAAACTTTATTCAACAAAAAGTATTATCTGATACAATTATTGATACAAATTATTATGATCAACAATTAGGTATAAAAATATCAATATATGATGAATATAATAACAAAGTTACTAGTTCAAGTTTATTAGGTATTTACTTTGAAAATAATGGTATTATCTATTATCCAAGAGATAATGGTGAAACTCGTATTAAGATTGCTGAGAGAGTCGCTAATGTATCCTCAAGAATAAAAGTTCATGCTGAAAACAGTAGTTTAGCCGGAGGAAATTATAAAATTATAATTGAATCATTCGGTTCACCAGATGGCGTTTATTATGGTTTAGAGTCATCTGATACACTAGAACTAAACTTAAAAGTAATGGATACTTTATATGGATTAACATTAAGTATTCCTGAAAATTGCTTGTTCTGGGATAAAGATACTGGTAAAAACTTAAATAATTCAAATGCCTTATTGGCAACAATATCGTATGAATCAGGATTTAGTAATCCAAATCTACGTGTTAAGCTATATAGAAGAGATTATAGCGAAATATATTCAACAGTATATAATGAAGTAGATTTTGCAGATTATTTCACAACTTCATTAACAAGTTCTGGAACTAACGAATATATTCTAAGTGATAATCCAGTTGCAAACCTAACACATTTCTTATATATGAAGGATAATTTAATGTCAGGTACTTATAAACTAGAAATTAGATTATATGACGAAAATACATATATTGGTGAAGTTTATCGTTATATAATTATCAAGTAAAAACTTGCAATATTTTTGCAAGTTTTTTCTTAAAATATAGACTTAAATGAAAAAATTAGATATAATTATAAATAGTAGGGAAGTGCTATATTATGGAAAATCTTAAAGATTTAAGTAACGAAGATTTATTAACATTATATAAGAATATAAACAATTATATAAAAATACTTGAAACAGCAAAAAAAGAAGTAGCGGAGACAGAAAAAACAGATGATAAATGATTATGAAAATGAATTCAATGTTAGTAAAGAAGTCATAGATGCTTTACCTAGAAATAATGTTAAAAATCGCACGAAATGTGTTTCGGAAATTGATAAATTAATTAAAAAGTATACGGAAGACTGTGATACTGTTTTAAATGAAATTAAATCAAGATATAAAGAATATAGTAGTTATGAATTAAATCCTGAACTAGAAGTATTAAATCAAAAGATTCAAGAAATGTATAAATTGATGCCTATATTAAATGATACAGCAACATCTTATGAAAAAAGTGGTCTTGATCGTATATTCTATAGTTTGGATCACTTCTATAAATCAAGTTTAGAAGTAGCAAATGAAAATATTTTTGCATCAATAAATATATTTGAAAAAGTTGGTATTGAATTATGTCCAGATGATTTTGTCTATAGCATCTATACTTCGATGTATATAAATGAAGTATTTGCTGAGCGTCAAAATGGAATTAACAGTGCAAAACTAAAAATGCTATTTGATTCACTTTATTGGAAATGTCCAGATTTAATTAAACAAATAACAATTAACTTTAAATATTTATTCTATAAATATATGAAGTATTTTGATAATTATTATGCGGATCAAAAAATAATTTTGATGCAAAATAAGCAAAAAGATGCTGAAGGTATATTTGATGAATATTTAGGCTTAAAGAAAAGACAAAATACTTTAATTCTTGAAGATAATTATTTAATATGCAATAAATTTTTAAATCGTATTTTAAATTTTAAAGATTATACTGATATTCAAATTGAAAAAAATTATAAAATGATTTTAAAAGATGGTGCTGAAGTTACAGATGCCATCAACACAAATGTTTTAAAATTAAATGATTCACTTAAAGAATATAAGTCATATTTAAAATATAAATATATTGTTGATGATATTAAAAAGATATATAAAGAAAAAGAAAAATATAATAAAATAGCAGCACCTAAAAAGAAAGAAATCGAAAAACTAGAAAGCAAACTAATTAGTACTAGTAAAAAATTAAATAAAATGATTTCTAAAGGTAAAAAACTTGAAAAAATAGAAGATTTGACTAACAAAGTAAATGTAATGATTTTACAAGTTGAAGGTTTATATCGTGAATATGAAGATAATCTATTTTTAGAGCGTGTTGCTTCATTAAATGAAACGACTAGTATATATGAAGCTTTAGAACTAGCTGTTTCTGATTATCGATACATAAATAGGTTAATTAAAAGTAGTGATGAAACATTAACAGATGATGATGTTAATAGAACAATCTATGAAATAAATTATTATCTATTTAATTATGAACTTGATGTCATTAAAAACATATATATAACAGATGAACGTGATATTGCAATGGTAATATTTGATAAATATAATTTGCTAGGCTTAAATATTACACCAGAAATGTTAGAAGAAGAAAACATTGATGGTTTAATAGATGCAACAACAGCATTATCAAATAACATTCATTTCAAAAAAATCAATGCTAATCTTGATAATATGGAATTTGTTTTTAATGCCCTTGATATTGTTGAAAAGAAAGAGTGAAGTATTGCAAAATAAAGGGTAATATGTTATACTTCGGATGGTGATAGAATGAAAAAAGTATTAAAATTTTTGATTGGAATTGTGATAGTTATATATATTACTATTGCATTAGGACTTACGATTTGTCTATTAAATTATAATGAGTATAATTTAACTGTAATAGGCAAAAATACATTTATAATTGTTAAAGATGATGCGTTAGAACCAAGTTTTAAAAAAGGCGATTTGGTTATTGTAAAACGTAATGCAGATTCTGAAATAGAGGCTGGAGATAAAATATTTTTCTATAATGGAAAAGAGCATCAAGTTTCTGTTAATTTAGGTGACGTTGTTAATAATACTAAAGTTACTGAAACTGAAAGTACATTTACAATTGAAGGAAACTTAAAATTAACAAGTAGATATATTATAGGAAAGGCTGAAACAAGCAAAGTTTATAGTGGACTTGGTACAGCTTTATCTGTTCTTGAATCTAGATGGGGCTTCCTTTTCCTAATAATTTTGCCAGTACTTCTAATGTTTATATATTTAGTATATGCTGTAATTATGGAAGTAAAGAACCCAAATAATGGAAAAAAGTAAAAACGCTAAAATTCTACTTATTGTGGCAGTAGTAATTATGCTAGGAATTACCATTTATAATGTTCGTGACTCATATGCTTTATTTGAAAGCGAAATAAGTGTTCAAGCAGGAACAACAGCTGGATCTTGGAACATTTATGTTAATGGTACAAATATTTCTGGTGATACTACACAATTCACAGTTAATAATGTTAATATATCTACTAACGAACATGTTGTTCAAAATAGAATGGCTCCTGGTACAAGTGCATATTTTGATTTAAATATTATTCCTAGTGGTACTGATGTCTCAATTAGATATGATATTACATTTGACTTTTCAGAACTATCAACTAGTTTAGTTGTCGATGAAATTGCTGAGTTGAATGGAAGGACACTAGTAAGAACTGGTGAAAATGTTTATTCTGGAATAATAACGTTAAGTGAAATACGAAATAATGCATTTAGTAGTGTAAGAGTTGCGATAAAGTGGGATAATGATGAACAAAATAATGATATTGATACAGAAATAGGAATGAATATTGATGGCTCAATATCAATACCTGTGCAAATTGATGTAATGCAATATTTAGGTGAAGAATTAGTTGAATATGAATAATAGCAAGGTGAAGATAAATGATAAAAACAGCTGAAAAGATAATGCGAATTGTTGTTGATATTTTATTATTTATCACATCAATTGCTATTATTTTTTCTTTATATGGACTTTATCAATTAAAAGTCCAAAGTAAAAAATATTTTAATTTATTTGGTTATACTGCTTTTAGTGTTGTAACTGGAAGTATGTCACCAACGTTAGAAATTGGTGATGTAATTATTGTTAAAATCGATAAAGATGTAAAAAAAGATGACATTATTACGTTTTACAAAGATGATAACTTTATAACTCACCGTGTAGTTGAAAAAAAAGGAAAAGAAATAATTACACGAGGAGATAGTAATAATAGTAGTGACTCTCCAATAACTAAAGATATGATTGTAGGAAAAGTAGTTCATGTATTTAGTAAAGCAAGTTCTTTTGTTGATATATTGTTAACTCCTAAAATCTTTATTTCAATTGTTATAACTTTATTCTTATTTAGTATATGTGTTTCATATATTCCAAAGAAAAATAAAGTTAAATATGACAAAGATGGAATTGAAATCTTAGATATAGGAGGCAAGAAAAAATGATATCAAAAAAACGTTTTATATTAGCAATCAAAGCATCAATGGCAATAGTACTTTTGATGACAGCACTTGCTATTCTACCAAAGGTATTTTCTAGATATCAGTCTAGTGCAAATACTAATCCTGATATTAATGTTGCATTTTATATCATTAATACAGAATATCAAAGAAAGAACGTAGTATTGAGCAAATTAGAGCCAAGTAATGATCCATATATCGTGAATTTTACAGTTTCAAATAATGATGGCACTAATAGATTAGGTGTAGATGCTCTTTATGATTTAAAAATTGTAACTACTACTAATTTGCCACTTTCATATGAACTTTATAAAAATCAAGCATATAATGCCAATGGTGCTACAAATATTATTTCGTCAACTACATCTATTGCAGCTGATGAAGATGGAACATATTTTAAAACGATGGTAGCACCTAGGGAAACTTTTAGTTTTGAAACTAATCAAACATATAGTTATCAATTGGTTATTTATTTTCCACTTGATTATATGTCTTATAATTATCAAGATATTGTTGAAAGTATCGAGATTGTTGTTGATTCTAAGCAAATTTTAGAAGAAGACTAAAAATAAAATTGATATAAAGCCTTAAAAAACAATACGTTTACAATGTACAACACTTGATTTTACAAATTGTGTAAACTGTAGTTGTTTTTGTGTAAACACTAGTTGTATAGTAAAAAAACATATGCTAAAATGAGTTCGTAAGGTAAAGAGAGAAAGTCTCTAGAAAGAAATGGAGTTGTAGAAAATGAAAGAAAGAAAACAAACAGAGAAAAGAAAGAACAAAAGAATGTTGTTACTTTTACTTTTATTATTTATGACAGGAACTATGTTAGTAACATCAACATATGCATGGTTCACTTCTAATGAAACAGTAAGAGTTGACACAATCACAGTTAACGTTGAAGCAAAAGGTGGTATTCAATTATCAGCTGATGGTACAAACTGGAAAACAATCTTATTAACAACAGATCTTACAAGTGTACATGGTACAACTTATACATCTAGTGTTAACCAATTACCAGCAGCAATGGAACCTGTATCAACTGGATTAAACGTAAATGATTCTGGTAAGTTAGAAATGTTCTATGGTGTAGTTGTAGCTAACGATGATGGAGATTTTATCTTAACAACAACACCTTCAGTAGAAACTGAATCAAATGGTAGTACAAGTACTGGTAAATTTGTTGCATTCGATTTATTCTTTAAATCAGACACTGCTACAGATTTATACTTGACTGGTGATTCAGATGTAACAACTGAAGACGCAACAGATAAAGGTATTAAAAATGCTTCTCGTGTTGCATTCGTAGTATTAGGTAATACAGCTGCTTCAGATACAGTTGCTAATATTCAAGCATTAGGTACTACAGGAGCTGCAAGTTCTCCAGTATATATGTGGGAACCAAACTATGATGTACATACAGCAAATGGTGTATCACATGCCAGAGATACTTATGCAATTACAACGCAACAAACAGGCGCAAATAGAATTTCATACGATGGAGTTATTGGTACAATAACTGCCGCAAACAATGTTAAATTAGGTCAAGCAAATGCAACAACATATAGTTCACTTTTCAAATCTGTAACTCCTACATATAGTACTGTTGAAGGAAATAGTACAAGTACTCAAATATTTAGTTTACAAGCAGGCGTAACAAAAGTAAGAGTATATATGTGGGTTGAAGGTCAAGATGTTGACTGTGAAAACACTGCATCTGGCGGAAACATTGATTACGATTTAGTATTCTCAATCAATGCTTAATTAAATTAAAAATAAAAACCAAGAGAAATCTTGGTTTTTTATTTTTTCTTAAATATGTAAAAATTACCAACAAGAGCATCCATTTTGTAATTTGTTTGAACATAATTAAGTATTTTTTCATTATATTGAGCACCATTTATGACACTATCAACAACAAAATAATGATCTTTTTCTTTAGATTTTAAATAATTAATCATTTTGTCTGTGCCTTTGTAACCTAAATTACCATACAAGATTACATCATACTTATTAATAGGTAAATCTAACATTAATTTATATAAATAATTGTCATATAGAAGAAAACAAACATCTTCATAATAACTATTAAAGTAACGATCTAAATCGTTTTTATTTTTTACATATTCACTTTGAATAGGACGATATTTAAATAAATTTTTATCATGAGTATAATTAGCACTCTTATAATCTAAAACAAGTCCTATAATTGGTATAAATATAAATAAAAATGCACTATATCTAAGCTTATATATATAATCGTCATATTTGTCAAATAAAACTATAATTGCAGGAATAAGAGCAATTATGACATGTAGTTCATTCATAACTGGATATATCAAAGCTGTAAAAAATATACTATATAAATAAACAATATTTTTCTCTTTAATAAATAGGTAAACTAAGTAAATTACAATAATTGGAACAATTAAAGCAATTAAAGAAAACTGTAAGTTGTTAGAAGCAAAATCTAGGACTCCTAAAAACACATAACTTATATAATTTTTTAAATTATTTAGAAGTAAAAATATTAATGCAACTGCAATGTTTGGAATTATAAATCCTATAAATCTCTTAATTATTTTATTAAATTTTTTGATATAAAATAATGATGGGATTGCTAAAAAGATACCAGCATTTATCTTAGTTAAAAAGGCGAGAGCAATTATAAACCCAATTAAGTAATCATTTTTTTCTCTCTTTTCTAAATAAACTATTAGTAAAGCAAATAGAATACATAAAGTATTATAATTAGCTAAACATGAAATTAATACAAAGGGGATACTAATCAAATATATTTTTGGATTCAACTTATAAATAATATAGATAACTAATAAAACATAAACAGTATTAATTAAAGTAAATGAAATCATATTATTTCCTAAGATATGCATTAAAAGACCGGTTAAAGTTGGATATAGTGGGGAAATTACCATATTGAAGTCTTTATACATAAGTCTTCCAATTGATGTATTATATGAGTAACCAAAATTCCACATTAAATCCGAATTAACTTTGCTGAAAAATAAAATTGTGAAAACAATAATACCTGTTAATGAAAATATTATTGGAACTTTATATTTTTTAAGCATTTTATCACCAGTGATATTATAACATGTTTTATTTATTTTGGTTGCAAACATTTGTTCATAAATGTTATAATAATTAAGAGGTGAGATAGATGATAATTGAAGTTTTAGTTGAAATAAAAGCTTGGAAACAAGATCGTACTTTTTCATATCATGTACCACCTGAATTAGAAAACGAAATTGTAATAGGTAAACGAGTTTTAGTTCCATTTCAAAATCGTGAACTAGAAGGTTTTATTGTTGGTTTTACTGATGATACAAATTACGAAGTAAAAGATATAATTAAAGTAATCGACGAAGAGCCAGTTTTAAATGAAGAATTATTAGAACTTGGAAAATATATAAGTAGGAAAACACTTTGCAATTTAATAAGTTCTTATCAAACAATGCTTCCAACAGCATTAAAAGCACACAAGAATACTAAAATTAATAAAAAATTTGTTTCTTATATAATTTTAGGTGAACAAGTATCTAAATTAACACCTAAACAACAAGAAATATATGATTTAGTTAAGACTAAAGAAAAAGTTTTAAAAAGTGAAATAACAAGTAAGTCTGCTTTAAAAATATTACTTGATAAAGAAATATTAAAAGAAGTAACAGAAGAAGAATATCGCTTAAAAGATGATAATGATTTAAAAGATAATAGTAATTTTGAATTAACAGACGAACAAAAAAATGCATTATCTATTTTAGAAAATAGATTAAATACGTTTACGCCTTTTTTAATACATGGTGTAACTGGATCTGGGAAAACCGAAGTTTATATGCAAATAATAAAAAAAGTATTAGATTTTGGTAAAGAAGTAATTGTATTAGTGCCAGAAATAAGTTTAACACCACAATTAGTATCAAATTTTAAAAATAGATTTAAAGATAATATAGCTATTTTACATAGTGGGCTTTCAGATGGTGAAAAATTTGATGAATGGCGAAAAATTGAAAGGCATGAAGTAAAAATCGTAATAGGAGCTCGTAGTGCTATTTTTGCACCATTAACTAATCTTGGATTAATTGTTATTGATGAAGAACATTCAGATTCATATAAGCAAGAAAATAATCCCAAATATAATACAATTGATTTGGCCCTTTGGAGAGCCAAATATCATAATTGTGAACTCGTTTTAGGTAGTGCAACTCCTTCAGTTGAAAGTTATGTGAGAGCATATACTAATATTTATACGCTTATTGAAATGAAAAAAAGAGTAAATAATAATTTGCCTAAAACATATTTAATAGATATGAAGGAAGAAATAAAAAAAGGATATCATATTTTATCAAAAGAATTAATAGACGCAATCAACTTGAGATTAGAACTACATGAACAAGTTATTATACTTTTAAATAGACGAGGTTATTCAACGAATATTACATGCCATGATTGCGGATATACAATAAAATGTAAAGCATGCGATATTCCTCTTGTATATCATAAGAGTTCGAATGTAATTAGATGTCATTATTGTGGCCATGCCGAAAGTGTACCAAAAATATGTCCAAATTGTCATAGCAAAAATATTAATTATTTTGGATTAGGCACTCAAAAATTAGAAGAAGAAATAAATAAATTATTTAAAGCAAGAACTGTTAGAATGGATATTGATACGACTTCAAAAAAAGGTGCTCATGCTAAAATTATTAAAGATTTTATGGATCAAAAATATGATATTTTAGTTGGTACACAGATGATTGCTAAGGGACTTGATTTTCCTAATGTAACACTAGTTGGAGTTATAAATGGAGATGCTTCTTTAAATGTTCCTGATTTTAGAGCAGGTGAACGCACTTTTCAACTTTTAAACCAAATATCAGGTAGAAGTGGAAGAGCTTCAAAAAAAGGTGAAGTTTATATTCAAGTTTTTAATAAAGAACACTATAGTATTGTTGAAGCTGCTAATAATGACTATGATGCTTATATCAAACAAGAATTAGCTATTAGAAAAAAATTAAACTATCCACCATATTTTAATTTGTTATTAATTAAAATATCTGGAAAAAATGAGGAACTAATTAAAGAAGAAAGTAATAAGATAGCAACATATTTAAGAAACAGTCTAAATGAGTTTGTTTTCATACTTGGACCAAGTCCAGCTATGATGGTAAAAGTTAACAATATATATTTTTATCAAATAATTTTGAAATATAAAAATGATTCAGATATTCGAGAACAAATTTTATATGTAAAAAACAAGTATAACAAGGATAATAAAATCAATGTTGATATTGATTTTAATCCTTTAAGAGTATAGTAATTTTACAATTATTGTGCTAAAATTAAGTAGGTGATTGGTGTGAAAGATAAGAAAGTAATATTTATGGGAACACCTGAATTCAGCGTTCCAGTTTTGGAAATGTTAATCGAAAATACTAATGTTATTGCAGTTGTTACACAGCCTGATAAAGAAGTTGGGAAAAAAGGAATAGTTTTTTCACCAATAAAAGAAGTTGCAATTAAAAATAACATTAAAGTTTTTCAACCAGTAAAGGTGCGAAAAGAATTTGATGATATCATTGCTTTAAATCCAGATATTATAGTTACATGTGCATATGGGCAAATAATTCCAACGGAGATTTTAGAATGCCCAAAATATGGATGCATAAATGTTCATGCATCGCTTTTACCATATTTAAGAGGTGGTGCACCTATTCATCATGCAATTATTGATGGTTATTCAAAAACTGGCATAACTATTATGTATATGGATGATAAGATGGATGAAGGAGACATTATTAGTCAATCTGAAACATTGATATCTGATGATGATACAACTGAAAAACTACATAATCGTTTAAGTATTATGGGTAGAGATTTATTGTTTGAAACGTTACCTAGTATTTTTGCTGGAACTAATGGAAGAATAAAACAAGATCATTCAATTGCAACATATGGTTATAATATTAAAAGAGAAGATGAAAGAGTTGACTTCAATAAAACAAGAAGAGAAATTTTTAATCAAGTTCGTGGATTAAATTCTTGGCCTGGAGCTTATTCTTTATTAGATGAACATGTATTAAAAATATGGGAAACCATAATAGGCGATGAGTCAAATAGTAATGTTCCAAATGGAACAATACTTGGATTCACTAAAAATGGAATTGAAGTTAAATGTGCTGATGGCAAAATAATATTAAAGTTAATTCAACCGGAAGGTAAAAAGAAAATGGATGCAATATCTTATTTAAATGGATTAAAAAATAAAGAAGAATTAATTGGTAAAGTGTTGGTGTAATATGGAAAGAATAAAAGAGATTTGGGAGAACCGAAAAACTAGAGGAATTATATTTTTAGTATTATATGTATTATTATTTAGTTATATTTTCATAGTCTATGGAAATAAAACGGAAAAAATAATTTTACCTGAGAATAAACCTATTAAGGAAGAAAAACCAAAAGAAATAAATAGTTATGAGTATGAATATATTATTGGTGAAGAAACAATAGATATTATTAAAAACAACGATACTTTGAACTTTAAAAAAGATGATATTGATTACTATTATATAAATCAAAAGTATTATAAATTAGAAGAAGAAAAATTTTATGAAGTAGAAAATCCTTTAAAATATAATTTTGATTATTATAATAAACTTGAAGAAATAAAAAAAATAAGTACATTTGTTAAAACATCTAAATATGCAAATGGTAATGTTGAAGATAACTATGATGTTAATATGGCACAATTTTTAGATGTCTTTGGCATTAAAGAAGAAGTTGATGCTAAAGATATGTTAAATTATTCGACAATCAAAGTTGATGATAAAGTTGTTGAAATAGACTTTAATACATTAGATTTTAAAATAAAATATAAGAGTTTTAAAAATATTCCAGAAATAAATACAAATTATGAATTTTATGTTGAACCAATAGAAAGTGAGATAGAAGAATAATGGGCTTAATTATTTTAGTTGTAATTTTGATTATAATCTTAGCAATTTTTAGAGACCTTAGAAGTTTTCTATATGCATTTGCAATTGTTGACATAATTCTAAGAATTATAAGTTTTGTATGTTCGCAAATAGGTGAAGTAAATAAACTATTAGGAAAACTTCCTAATTCAATTGCTGCTATGATTCAAGCAGAGAGTAGTGGAACTCTAGAAACTGTTCTAATGTGGGTATATGTTGGACTCTATATATTATTTCTTTCATATTTGATTCCATCATTTTTTGGAAAGAAAAGAAGAAGATAACTAAGTTTAAAATTAGTTATCTTTTTTTATCGACAAATTGTTCAGTTAATGATATTATATAGTAGAGAGAATATAGGTGAGAGGTAAAAGATGAAAAGGAAATTATTATTTACATTATTTTTGTTTTTTTTGTTTATTTTTAACATAAAAGCAGTATCAATTACGAGAAAACAAGAAGATATTGAACCGATGACATATCTAATTGGAACTCATATATTTAATAGAGAAACTAATGCTATATATGATGGAAAACTAACAACAGAACGCATTATGGTAGCTGCCAAAACAATTTTTAGTGAAGACCAATATGATCAAAAAATTTATTATAAAAGAGCAAATGGCAAATGGATTAACGCTTTAACAGGTGAAGAGGTTGAATTACCTGAAGAAAACGTTGAGATAACTAAAATTAATTTGCTTGATCCTGAAGTAGAAGAACACTCTTCAACATTTGTTGATGGTGAAACTTTTGCAGCTAAAATTCGTGCTATAGCAGGAAGTACTGATAATCCTAATACTAATATCACTTCAATTCAATCGGTAGAAGAACTAGATTCTAATTTTACTTTAACTGATGATAATAAATTATCACTTGAAGATGAAATACCAATATATGCTTGGTTTGATAATGGAGTAATATACTATTATTCAGAAGCGACGACATTATATTTTAATGAAGATTCAAGTTATATGTTTAGCAACTTGAAGGGACTAGAATCAATAGATATGTCTCGAATTTATTTCCAAAAAGTTGTAAATATGGAAGGAATGTTCAAGGATTGTGAAGCTTTAACGAATTTATCATTCTATGATGTTAATACAGTTAATGTTACTAATATGAGTTATTTGTTTGCAGGATGCACTCATTTAGGAACATTAAGTATGGGTGGCTTTGCATCTGATAAACTATTAAATATGTCACATATGTTTGATGGTTGTGAAAGTATGATGGACATTTTCCTAAGTATGGATACTTCAAATGTTACAGATATGTCATATATGTTTAAAGATTGTAAAGAATTAACTACATTAGATTTAAGTGGACTTGATTTATCAAGTGCTGATGTTACTAATATGTTTGAAGGAACTAATAATCTAACAACTTTAATAACACCAAAGGTAAATCCAACACAATCTATAACTTTAAATGTTGAATTATATGATGATGAATTAACAAAATATGAAGAAATCAATAGTGCAACTCCAACAGAAGAAAGATTGATTGCTATTGCAACATTCTTACCAGGACAAGATTTTAATGCTAAAATTAAGAGCATTGCTGCAAAAAGTAATGTTGAATATACTGCTGCAAATGCAACAATTGGATCAGTAGAAAGAGCATATGATGTTCCAGAAGAAATAACATTAAATGATAGTATGCTTGTGTCTACTACTAACTCATCAAATCCAATATATGCTTGGTTTAATGATGGTGCATTACAATATTATTCAAAAGCTGTAACTTTGTACTTACCTGAAGATGCAAGTTATATGTTCTATAAATTACGTGGTGTTGAATATATAGATTTATCAACTATTGATACAACAAACGTTACAGATATGTCATTTATGTTTAGAGATTGCATAAAAACAACAATGATTGATGTATCTTCATTCAACACATCAAATGTAACAAATATGCATGGAATGTTCTATAACTGTAATAAATTAGAAAACCTTAATGTTGGTAATTTTGAAACTGAAAGTGTTACAAATATGGCTAGTATGTTTGCATACTGCTCTAGCTTAAACAATTTATATGTAGAAAACTTTAATACGTCAAAAGTAACAAATATGCAAGAGATGTTCTATAATTGTTCTTCAATGACAGAAATAAATCTTGAATCATTTGATACATCGAAAGTAACAAATATGGATAATATGTTTGCAGGATGTTCATCAATTACATCATTAGATATTAGTTGGTTTAATCTATCTAAAATTAATAGTGCAAATCACATGTTTGAAAGAATGTCTTCTCTTGATGAATTAGTAACACCAGGTGTTAATGCAAATAGCACAATATCATTGATAGCTGTAATGAAAGATAATAATGGTCATGTCTATGGAAGTTTGAAATCAACAACGCCAACATCTACAAGATTATTTGCATTGACTACAGTTGCGTCTGGTCAAATGTTTAATGAAAAAATCAAATTGTTAGCTGGTAATGAAGATGCAACAATAGACACGGTTGATAATAATATTACAGCAATTGAAAGAGTTGGTTCAGTTCCTACTGGAATGACATTTACAGATGCTAATTTAGTTTCTGCAGCAAATTCTTCAGTACCTATATATGCATGGTTTGAAAATGGAACAATCAAGTATTATTTAGAAGCAACACACATATATTTGAATGGTAATTCTAACTATATGTTTGCAAATCTTAATTCTTTGAATCGAATTGATTTGAGCGAATTTGATGCAACAGCAGTTGATAGTGCAAATAATATGCTTTCAACAGTTTCATCATTAACAGAACTTGTTACGCCAATGGTAAAACCAAATATTTCAATTTGGTTACCACGCCCAATGTATTTGGAAGGTGAAAGTGCTGCAATTACAGCGATAGATGGATCAACACCAATCCAAACAATTTTAAAAAATACAACATGGTAATTTAATAACACATAAGTTCAAAACTTATGTGTTTTTTGTTGTTAAAAACAATTTTTTTTGCTATAATTTATATGATAGGGGATGTGCAAGAAAATGAACAAAAAAGGTCAAGCTTTAGTTGAATTTGTTTTGATTTTTCCTATTTTTTTAATAATCGTTTGCACAATTATTGAACTTGGTTCAATTAATTATCAAAAGTTAAAACTTGAGGACGAATTAGAAACTGTTGTTAACATGTATCTTAGAGAAGAAGATACATCTAATTATATTGAATCAAACAATCTAAAAATGGAAGTAAAAGATGAAGACGAACAAGTTAAAATCGAACTCGTGAAGAAACTTAAGATAGTAACACCTGTTTTAAAATCTATTTATAGTTCTAATTATGAATTGAAAACCGAAAGAGTATTTTATGATGAATAAAAAAGGTCAAGTGTTAGTTGTATTTGTACTATTATTACCATTAATCGTTATATTTTTAGGTTTAGTAATAGATATTGGTAATAGTTTAGTGTTAAAGAAAAAATATGAAAACATTATCAAAGATATAATTGTATATAACTATAAAGAAGATACAAAAACTGATGAAGAACTAATTAATAACAATGAAACAGAAGAACTTATCGATGAAGAAATTGTTGATGCAACAACCGAAGTCACTGAAGAAGTGAAAACTGAAGTTCAAGAAAAAGAAGTTGATTTACTTTTAATTGAAAGAAATATTAAAGATAGTATTGCTGATTATGATGAGGTAAATATAAGTGTTGATGAAAATATATTAAAAGTTAATGTAAAAACTCAATATAAAAGTATTTTTAGTAAGATATTTAATATTGGTTTAAACGTAATTAATATAGAAGTAAAATATGATATTCAAAGCAAAAAATTAGTAAGGGAATGATTTATTATGGCAATAAAAAGAGGTAAAGTTATTTCGTTCACATCTGTAAAAGGTGGAACAGGAAAAACAACTACAGTTTTAAATTTGGCAGGAATATTGTCAAATAGAAAAATTAAAACTTTGGTAATTGATGGTGATTTCTATAATGGCGGAATAGCCGTTTCATTAGATGTTGCATTTGATAAAGATTTGTACTTGCTAATTAATGATATGGCAACAAGTCATTTTGACAACTTGGAAACATATATAAAACCATATAATGATTATATTGATATTTTGCCAGCACCTAAAGATCCGAGAGATGCTAATAAAATTGAAAGTAAGTACTTACACGTTTTAATAGCTAAAGCAAGGATGAAATATGATGTAATATTAGTTGATTTAAATCATATAATGGATTCAAATAATTTAACATTCTTAGATGAATCTGATTTAGTTTATTATGTTATGACTAATGATTTAAATGATATAAAAGGTATGAAAACAATGATTTCAATTTATAGTGATATGGATTTCACAAATTATCGCATTATTTTGAACGATGCAAAAGATAAATTGAAACAGACATTGTCACGTGTAGATGTTAAAAATGTCATAAAAGATGATTTAGACTATGTGATTCCAGAGTCATTTTATTTAAGCGATATTAATAACTATACATTAAAAGGCAATATTGTAACTGCAAATAAAGGAATAAGAAGAAAACACAAAAAGGCGATTGCTGTTTTCGAAAGTATAGTAGATGAAATACTAGATTCGGGTGATAAAGATGTTAAAAAAGAAACTTCTAAATGAATTTGGTCTTCAAGCAGAAGAAGTTCCTGAAAATATGGTCAGTGATTATGAAACTTTCCAAAACAAAGAACTATTAGATGAACTTAGAAACAAAATAATTCAAAATTTGATTGATAATAACCTAACTGGTGACACTACAAGTGAATTTGTTAGAAGTCAAATAGATAAAACTTTATCTGGATATGATGTTTCAAATATTGAAAGAAGTTATATTTATAACTTAATTGATAATGAAATAAATGGTTATGGTCCAATCACAGATTTACTTGAAGATAAATCCATAACTGAAATAATGGTAAATGCTCCAGATGAGATTTATGTTGAAATTGATGGTAGAATTATTCGAGACCATACAATATCATTCATTAATGATGATCACATTATTAGAACAATTCAAAGAATGATTCAACCACTTGGTAGAACAATTGATACAACAAATCCGATGGTTGATGCGCGTTTACATGATGGTTCACGTTTGAACGCAGTTATTCCACCATTATCAATTAAAGGACCAGTCCTAACAATCCGTAAGTTTAAAGAAGAACTTGCAGGTGTTGAAGATTTACTTCGCAATGGTACTTTAACAAGTGATATGGCAAGATTTTTGGAAGCATGTGTTCGTGAAAAATTTAATGTAATTATAAGTGGTGGTACTGGTGGAGGAAAAACAACACTATTAAACGTATTATCATCATTTATAAGTGAAAATGAACGTATTATTACAATTGAAGATGCGGCTGAGTTAAGGCTTAAACAAAGTCATGTTATTTCTTTAGAAACAAGACTTACTAACTATGAAGGTACTGGAGAAATAACAATTCGTGACTTGGTAATTAACTCATTACGTATGCGACCTGATCGTATAATTGTCGGTGAAGTTCGTGGTAAAGAAGCTTTCGATATGCTTCAGGCCATGAATACAGGACACACTGGTAGTTTGACAACCTTACATGCCAATTCTCCAGCTGATGCTTTAAACCGATTAGAATCAATGATATTAATGACAGGAATGGAAATTCCTGTTCGAGCAATTCGTGAATATATTGAAAAAGCAATTAATATTGTTGTTCACATTGAACGTTTAGCTGATGGACGTAGAAAAGTAGTAAATATCAGCGAGATAACAGGATTTAATGATGATGTTATCGCAACAAAAGAAATATTTTCATTTAAACAAATTGGAGTTTTACCAAATGGTGAAATCGAAGGCGAGTTTATAAGACATAAATATATACCAAAAGTATTTAAGACTTTAAAAGCACGTGGAATTAATGATTTAAATGATATTTTTAAATAGGAGGTGAAACAATGGAATCTGGTAATGAGTTATTTAGCATTTATGAGCAAGTAAATCCAGTGAATACTAATATTGACTTAGTAATTAAACCAGATTCTAATGTCACCTCATATTCATATACAATTTACAAGGATGGAAAATTATACAAAGACAGTCATTTAAATAATAATGATTCATCATTTGTAAGTTTAAGAGAAACTGGTAAATATGAAATCACTGTTTATGAATCAATTGCAGGAAAGCAAAAAGAAACAAAAAGTGGTATTTATAATATTGATAAAGAAGCACCGGTAATTGAAACTGATAATTTGCTCATAACGATGCAACAAGGTGCTACTATTGATGTCATGGGTGGAGTAAAGGCCTATGATAAGCAAGATGGAAATTTAACAAAGAAATTAACCAGTAATGCTGATGAGTTGGATTTTACAACTTTAGGATTAAAAAAACTAGTTTATAGTGTTACTGATGAGGCCGGCAATACTACTACAAAGACTGTTAATATTAATGTGACTAGAGGAACAACATCAAGTTTGGTTGCTGTTCAATCAATCATAATTGCATTATTAGTTTTATTGTCTGCTTTGATTTTATACTTCAAAAAGAGCATAAATATTGAAAAAAGAATAGCTAAATTTGCAATAGAACCAGTTTATGACAAATCAGAATCTTTATTTGATAAATTTTTAAAATTTTATTATAAAATTTTAAAGAGAGTTAGAAATGTAATTTCTGGTTTTGTAACAATTAAGAAGTATTCAAAAAGATATGATAAGTATGTAAATATTGTGAATCGTGTTTATAAAGATGGATTAGATTTTATTGCAAGTAAAATAATAATGGCGTTTATATTTGTTTTTATAGCAGCTTTTTCTAAAACAATTCAATATCAATTACTTAAGGCTTATGAAATCAGTTTGCCACTTTTAGCAGGATTCTTTATTCCAGATATTGTATATGCATATACATATAGAAGATATTGTGCGACCATTGAAAACGACTTATTACAAGCAATTATGATTATGAATAATGCATTTAAGTCAGGTCGAAGTATTACTCAAGCAATTGAATTAGTCACAACTGAGTTAGATGGCCCAATATCTGAACAATTTAAAAAACTCTACATGGAAATAAATCTTGGTTTATCATTAGATGATGCATTTAAACGATTACAAGATAGAATACCATTAGAAGAAGTTAGTTATTTAACAGCTTCAATTACTATTTTAAATAAAACAGGTGGAAACATCATAAAAGTATTTACTTCAATTGAACATACACTTTTCAACAAGAAAAAATTAAAACTTGAACTTAAATCTTTAACAGGAAGTTCACGTGTAATTTCTTACATGTTGTTTGGCGTACCAATTTTATTTGTTGCTTTTATAACAATATTAGATCCAACTTATTTTGTACCATTCTTTACAACGACATTAGGCATTATTTTGCTTTTGATAATGATAACAATATATACACTTTATATTGTATTTGTCATTAAGATAATGAAGGTGAAACTATGAAAGGTGGATTTATAAGAAAAATCTATACTGATGCAACAATCAGAAAAATAGATATAAAAGTAAAACAATTAGGTACAACTAAATGGAATGCAATATCTTTCCAAAATACGCGATTAATAACAACAGTTATTATTGCACTTATTGTTCTTTATTCAACAGATTTGGGTTATGTTTTTGGACCAGTAGCTGGAATTGTTTGGTATTATATATTCTATTATTCATTTCTAGAATCTCCAGTTGCTAAAAGGGGAAGAAAATTAAATCGAGAAGCATTAGATTTCTTTGAAATCTTGACTTTAACTCTTGAATCTGGAAGAAACTTGGAAAATTCAATTGAAATTGCAGCATCAAATGTTAATTCTGAACTTTCAAATGAATTTAAGAAAGCTTTAATTGAAGTAAAACTTGGTAAATCTCTTATGGAAGCTTTAGAAGATATGAAACTACGTATTCCATCTGAGACAATAAATAATATAATTTTAAACATTACACAAACAGAGGTTTTTGGTAACAATATTTTACAAACAATGTATAATCAAATTGAATTTTTACGAGAAAAAGAAATTCTTGAAATAAAAGGTCAGATAAATAAAATACCAAATAAAATAAGTATTATTTCAGTATTATTTGTTTTACCATTAATACTACTTATAATACTTGGACCTTATTTAATTCAATTTTTGACTAACTAGAAAGAAGCACGGCCATGAGTAAAAATATGATCAAAAAAATATTTATAATTTTAGTTCTTAATTTAGTGTTTTTACCGACGGCACGTGCTTTAATTGTGTCTCAAAATGATGTAGAACCAGGAACATATATAGTTGGAAAATATATGTTCACGAGAACACCTAATGAGGAAAATAATTATGATGGAAAACTAAATACTCAAAAAATAATGTTAGCATCAAGAACAATCACTGATGCTAATGAATCAAATATGATTATTTATTATAAAAATATTGCTGATAATTGGATAAATGGTTTAACTGGACAAAAAGTTGTAGTACCATCAACATTTGAAATCGAAGTTGTCGATATGAATATTGAATTACTTAGTCAAACAAATAATGTTGATTTAAGTGATTATATTGTAAACAAAGATGATGTTTATCCATCTACATATATAATTGGCAATTATATGTATACAAGAGATGTAGATAAAAAACACAATTATAATGGGATTTTAAACACTCAAAAAATAATGCTTGCTTCTGAAACATTAACTGGAAGTAAAGAATCAGACATGGTAATTTATTTCAAAACTGCTAGTGGTAATTGGATTAACGCTTTAACAGGCGAAACTGTTAATCCGCCTGCTAAATTTGAAATTTCAACTATTAATTTGAGAAATCAATTGGAGAAAATGGATATTGCCATACTTGATAGATCATTTAATAGCAAAGCAAAAGCATTAGCAGGTACAACTGCAGAATATTTAATTTATGCCAAAAATACTAGCATTAATAGTATAAAAGAGGCAAAATCATTACCTGATATACCATTATCTGATGATAATTTAGTATCGCATTCTGATTCTGATATTCCTATATATATCTGGTATCAAAATGGAGAAATATACTATTTTGCTAAAAAGTATTATTCAAAGGATATTAAGATATATTTATCTGAAAATTCAAGTTATATGTTTTATAATTTTTCGAGTCTTACAAACTTGGATTTAAGTAATTTTGATACATCAAATGTGATAAATATGTATAATATGTTTGCATATTGTGAGAGTTTAACTGAACTTGACTTATCTACTTTTGACACTAGTAAAGTTACCAATATGAGTGGTATGTTTTATAAAGATAAAGCCTTGACTAATTTAAATTTAAGCAGTTTTGATACATCACAAGTAACAAACATGAGCTATATGTTTTATGAAAATAAAGCCTTGACTAATTTAAATTTAAGTAATTTTGACACATCAAACGTATCAGACATGGGTTTTATGTTTACGGCATTAAGTTTAACAAGCCTAAATGTAAGCAACTTTAATACCAGTAATGTAACAGATATTCAATTTATGTTTGCATCCTGTGGTTCTTTAAAAAAACTTGATTTAAGTAATTTTGACTTATCGAAGGTAACACAATATAGTTATGCTTTATATGGCATCAATGGATTGGAAGAAATTGTAACTCCAAAAGTAAATGGTGAATACGAAATTGCATTACCAAAAACAATGTATGATTTAGAAGATAATGCATATAGTAGTTTGACTATATCTACACCTACTGAAACTGTTCTTAGAATACCAAATATGATAAGTAAAGGTATAGAGTTCAATGCAAAGATAAAAAACATGGCAGGTAGTGTTGATGCAAATAATCAAACAGTTAATGAAAATATAACAGCAATTAAAAAATCTTCTTCATTACCTAATACAGATTTAGATAAAGAAAATATTTTATCAATGCCTGGATCAGATGATGCATTATATATTTGGTATGATAATGGAGTTATTTATTACCATACCAGTGCAAGTGAAATTTATTTGCCACAAGAAGCAACTTATATGTTTGCAAATTTACCGAATTTAAAAACTTTAGATTTAAGCATATTTGATTCTAGTCAAGTTATGTATATGTCATATATGTTCTATAATTGCAGCAGTTTAACAAGTATTGATATGAGTAATTTTGATTTATCAAATGTTAAAAGCGCAACTACAATATTTTATGGAACAACTGCACTAGTAGCACTTAATACTCCAAAAGTAAATGCTAATATTGATATAATTCTATCAAAACCTTTATATGATAGTGAAGGAAAGAGTTATACAAAAATAACTAATGAATTAACAAGTAGTATTTTACTCGAGAGTAAAACACAATTAATATCTGGTCAATTATTTAATGAGAAGATAAAAAAATTAGCTGGCAATTCAGTAGCAACTTATTCAAACATAAATAGAACTATAACTGAAATTAAAAGATCAGCAACATTACCAAATGATGTGACTGAAAATAATATTGTTTCAACTTCTGATTCAAGTAGACTAATATATGTTTGGTATGATGAAGGTATTATTTATTATTATACTGAAGCATCAAGAATTTATTTAAATAACAATGCATCTTATATGTTTAACAATTTAAGAGAATTAACAAATGTAGATTTAGACATAATTAATACAGGAAATGTAACTAATATGGGATATATGTTTGATAGTTGTGAAAAACTTACAAACTTGGATTTAAGTAATTTTGATATGTCAAATGTTAATATAAATATGAATATGCTCAATGGCTTAACAAATTTGAGCAAATTAACAACACCAAAGAAAATTGTTGGTGAAGATGTTTCTTTACCACATACTATGTATGACAGTAATGGAACTTCATATGCAAAACTAACAAGTAGTACATTGCCTGAAATAGTTTTAAAAATAGAATGGTAAAAAAGCAGGATTTTATTCTGCTTTTTTGTTTGTAAAACAGTGTAAAAAATGGTAAGATATAAATGGTGAAACGCATGGATACAAAAAGGTTTAAAATGATTAATGAGACTTTTATATGTGAAAATTGTGAAGAAGAAGTAGATGTTCTTAAGGGAAGTGCTCGTGATCACTGCAATAAATGTTTGTATTCTAAACATGTAGATATTTTTCCGGGTGATCGAAAGAATAATTGCATGGGATTATTAAAACCAATTGCTGTTGAAAAATTTAAAGATACATATAAAATAGTATATAAATGTGAAAAATGTGGCGAGATTCACAAAAACATAATGGCGGATGATGATAATTTTGAAGAAATTTTAAAATTAATGCAAAATCCAACAATTTATTAGAGGTGATAGGATGTATACATATTTAAAAGGAATAGTTACGGAAATAGAAAGCAACCATATTGCTTTAGATGTTAATGGAGTAGGTTATTTAGTATATACACCAAATCCATATAGTTTTAATGAAAATGAAGAATATAAAGTATATGTTTATAATATGATTCGTGAAGATGAGAACTCTATTTATGGATTTAAAACTAAAGAAGAAAGAGATTTGTTCTTAAGACTTATTGAGGTAAAAGGATTAGGTTGTAAAATGGCATTACCAATGTTTGCAACTGGTGGAGTAAGTGGTATTATAGATGCAATTGAAAGGGAAAATATTCTTTATTTAAAGAAATTTCCTAAGATTGGAGATAAAGTTGCTCGTCAAATAATTTTAGATTTAAAAGGAAAATTAGTATCTAATGAGGTATCATCTAATAGTAAGGTACATAACGAAGAATTATTTGATGCTTTAAAAGGACTTGGATATAAACCAGTTGATATTAATAAAGTAATACCAAAAGTTAAAAGTGATACAATTGAAGAACAAATAAAAGAAGCTTTAAAATTATTATTGACTAAATAGGAGGTAGTATGGAAAGAATATTAGATGCTAATAAAGATACTGATGACATATATGAAGAATCAATTCGTCCAAGTATGCTTAATGAATATATTGGTCAAACAGAAGTAAAAGAAAATCTAGATATATTTATGAAAGCAGCTCGTATGCGAGATGAATCTTTAGATCATGTTTTACTATATGGGCCTCCTGGATTAGGTAAAACTACTTTAGCTTATATAATTGCTAATGAAATGGGTTCAAATATAAAGGTAACAAGCGGACCAGCCATTGAAAAATCAGGAGATTTAGCAGCCGTTTTATCAACTCTTGAACCAGGTGATGTTCTATTTATTGATGAAATTCATCGTATTCCAAGATTTATTGAAGAAATTTTATATTCAGCAATGGAAGATTATAAACTTGATATTGTTGTTGGAACTGATAGTAGTAGTCGCAGTATTCAAATTGATTTACCACCGTTTACTTTGGTTGGTGCAACAACAAGAGCAGGTGATTTAACAGGACCACTTCGTGATCGATTTGGAATAATTTTTAAATTAAATTATTATACGATTGAAGAATTAACTGATATAGTTAAAAGAACTAGTCGAGTTTTGGAAAGTCCAATTGATGAAGAAGCTGCAATTGAACTTGCAAAAAGAAGTAGAGGAACACCAAGAATTGCTAATAGATTATTTAAACGAATTCGCGATTTTGCTTTAGTACTTGGTGGAGGTAATATCGATTTAGAAATTGCAACTCTTGCTTTAGATAAACTAAAAGTCGACAAATTAGGTTTAGATGCAACTGACTATAATTTACTTAAAGCCATTATTGAAAAATTTAATGGTGGTCCAGTTGGAATTGAGGCTATTGCATCAGCCGTAGGTGAAGAACAAACAACCATCGAAGATGTTTATGAACCATATTTACTTCAAAATGGTTTTATTAAAAGAACTCCTAGAGGAAGAGTAGTAACTGAAAAAGCTTATGCTCATTTAGGAATTAAACATCAAGAGGGATTATTTTAGGAAGTGAAAAATGAAAACTGAAGATTTTAATTATGAATTACCAGAATCGTTAATTGCGCAAACACCACTTAAAAATCGTGATGAATCAAGATTGATGGTGCTTGATAAGATTACTGGTGAAATTGAACATAAGCATTTTTATGATGTTATAGATTATTTAGAAGAAGGCGATGTTTTAGTATTAAATGATACTAAAGTAATGCCAGCTCGACTTTTTGGAATTAAAGAAGAAACTGGTTCTCATATTGAGATTTTGATGCTTAAGGAACTAGAAGCCGATTCTTGGGAATGTTTAGTAAGACCTGCAAAACGAATTGATGTTGGAACAACAGTAGATTTTGGCAATGGTATTTTAAAAGCACAATGTATTGCCATAGCTGAAGAAGGAATACGCGTATTTAAATTTTATTATCGTGGTATTTTTTATGAAATACTTGATAAGTTAGGAGAAATGCCATTACCACCTTATATTCATGAAAAACTAGCTGATAAAGATCGCTATCAAACAGTTTATGCAAAAGAAGTTGGTAGCGCAGCAGCCCCAACAGCAGGCTTACATTTTACTAAAGAACTTCTTGAAAAAATAGAAGCAAAGGGTGTTAAGATTGAATATGTAACATTGCATGTTGGACTTGGAACTTTTAGACCAGTTACAGTTGAAAATGTACTTGAACATCAAATGCATAGTGAGTACTATGTAATGAAAGAATCAACAGCTGAAGTATTAAATGAAGCTAAGAAAAACGGAAATATGATTATAAGTGTTGGAACAACTTCAACACGTGTACTTGAAACAGTAATGTCTAGGTATGGCAAATTTGAAGCATGTTCTGGATGGACTAATATATTTATTTATCCGGGATATAAATTTAAAGCAATAGACTATTTAATTACAAATTTTCATTTGCCAAAATCAACTTTAATTATGTTAGTAAGTGCTTTGGCAGGACGTGAGAACATATTAAATGCATATAGTGAAGCTGTAAAAGAAAGATATCGCTTTTTCTCTTTTGGCGATGCGATGTTAATAAAATGATAGTAGTAATTGTAGGACCAACTGGAATTGGTAAAACTAAATTAAGTGTCGAACTTGCAAAAAAATTAAATGGTGAAGTCATTAATGGTGATAGTACTCAAGTATATAGGACTTTAAATATTGCAACTGCAAAAGTTACTGAAGAAGAAAAAGAAGGTATTCCTCATCATTTGTTTGATATTAAAGATATTACTGAAGACTATACTGTTTATGATTATCAAAAAGATGCAAGAAAAGCAATTGATGATATTTTAAAAAAAGGTAAAACTCCAATAATTGTTGGAGGTACTGGACTTTATATTAAGGCTGCACTTTATAACTATGAATTTGAAGATGAAACTAAACGTAATGATTATAGTTCATACTCGAATGAAGAATTATATAAGATGGCTTTGAAAATAGAACCAAATCTAGATATCCATATGAATAATCGAAAGAGAATTGAAAGATTTCTTGATTATTATTCAAATACTAACAAATCTATAAGCAAAAAAGAAAAAAGTGAAAAATTACTTTATGATGATGTCATATTTATTGGATTAACAACATCAAGAGACATATTATATGATAGACTTAATAGTCGCGTTGATCGAATGTTTGAAGATGGATTACTTGATGAAGTAAAGAAAGTATATGATTCAAATGTTAGAACAAAAGCTATTTTAACTCCGATTGGATATAAAGAATTATTTCCTTATTTAGAAGGTAATATGGACTTAAATAGTTGTATTGAAATTATGAAACAAAGAACTAGAAAGTATGCCAAAAGACAATATACTTGGTTCAATCATCAAGTTAAAGTTAATTGGTTTGAAGTTAACCTTAATGATTTTGATAAAACAGTAGATGAGGTTTATAAATTTGTTGAAAAAACTAGTCAGAAATGACTAGTTTTTTTTATGAAAATAATGTATGAAAATAATGACAAAAAGTGTAAAGAGTGATACAATAATATTATCATAATAAAAATAGGAAAGTAGGAGTTGTATGAAAAAGAAAATATTATTTATTTTAACTCTTTTACTTTTTTTTGTGCCTAATGTAAGTGCACAAAAAATTGCAAAAGATGATGTTAGCCCATCAACTTATATAATTGGGAAATACATGTTCACAAGAAATGTAAGCGAAAATTATGATGGCAAATTAACTACAAGAAGAATAATGCTTTCTGCAAAAAGCTTATCTGGTGAAGAAGAATCAGATATGATTATTTATTATAAGAAAGCAACAGGTGCATGGATTGATGCATTAACAAATGATAATATAACTGTACCTGATCAATTCGATATTGAAGTAATCGATATTAATGGTAGTGCTATCACTGAAGGTGAAGCGGGTGGTACTACTAATTATACTGATGATTTAATTAATGCTTCAACATATGTAATTGGGAAGTATATGTTTACGCGAAATAAAAATGACATATACGATGGTGTATTAACTACAAAGCGAATAATGCTTGCAGCTAAAACAATTGTCGGCGTAACTGAAGCAGACATGATCATTTATTATAAGAAGGCAACAGGTGGTTGGATTGATGCTTTAGCTAATAGTGTTGTAACTATGCCTGATAGTATTCCTTTAACAACAATAGATTTAAAAGATATTGGAGAGCAAGGAGAGGCTGATAATGATACAACTGCACCAACAGTAGATGATATTACTGGTGGCGATAAAGCAAAGTCAACGACTCAAACATTAACATTAAAATGTAGTGATAATATTGGCGTAACTGCATATTATTTTGGTACAACAGAACCAAATGGTGCTTCTCTAGTTACAAATACTGATGAATTATCATCTGTTAGAAAAGGTCTAACTAAAGAAGTAACAACAACTGGTACATATTGGTTTGCATGTAAGGATGCAAAGAACAATTTTGCTAAGAAAAGCATAAAAATTGTTAGTTATAAAGCCCAAAGTGTGCTAGAAAAATTAACTGGCACAACCGGGACTTATACTAGTGCTAACTATGAAAATAGTGGGGCTTCAACAACATATTTAATAAAAAGCGGAAGCCAATTATCACTAAGTAGTATGTTTGCAGTACCTACTGGTGCATCGGCAGAAACTCTTGTTGGTTATACTAATAGTGCGTTAGGTACTACTAGTGCAACTTTATCAAATGCTGATGTAACTCTAAATGATAATGCAACATATTATGCAATTTATAATCGTAATACTTATGTTGCAACTATAACTAGTTCAGCAAACGGTTCAATTAAGGTTGAATCTACAAATAATAATACAAGTGTTACGGCAAATGCTGGCGAAACCAAAACAATTACAGTAAAATATGGTGATACTTTAAAGGGAACAGCAACACCAGCAACAGGATATAAATTTGGTGGATGGACTGGCTACTTAAGTGGAACAACATCACCAACAACAGGAACTGCTATTACTGAAAATATTAATATTGGTGGAACATTCGGAGATTCTAGTGCACCAACAGTAAATGATATTACTGGTGGTGATACTATAAATAGCGAAAAACAAAGACTAACGTTAAGTTGCAATGATGATGGTGGAGTAGCTGCATATTATTTTGGTACAACAGAACCAAGTGGAGCTAGTGCTATTGCTTCAACTTCTGAAGCAGATTTATCAGCGTTAGCAGGTGGTGGCTTAACTAAAGAAGTTACAGCAGCCGGAACATATTGGTTTGCTTGTAAAGATGCAGGTGGCAATTTTGATAAGAAGAGCATAAAAATTGTAAGCTACACTGTTCAAAATGTGTTAGAAAAAATAAATGGTACAACAGGAACATATACAACTACTAACTATGAAAATAATGGAAACAGTACTACTTATTTAATAAAAAGCGGTGAGAAATTAACAGTTTCTATTCTTGCTAAAGCACCAGAAGGATCAACATTTAAAGGATATGCAACTAGTGCATTAGGAAGTTCAAACAAAACATTAAGTACAGCAGATGTTACTATAAATAGCAATGCGACTTATTATATGGTATTTAATAGAAATACATTTACAGCAACAATTAATAAGCCGACAAATGGAACTATTAAGGCTGAAACTGTAACTAAGACTGGAAATAGTGCAACTGCATCAACAGCTGCAGCAACATTAACAGTAAAATATGGTGATAAAGTAAAATTAACAGCAACTCCAAAAACAGGATATACATTTACTGGATGGAGTGGTGGTTATGTAAGTGGTACAACTAATCCGGAAACAGGAGCAGTTGTTAAAGCAAATATAACAATTGATGGATTGTTTGCAGATTCATCAGCACCAGTTTGTTCATTTGGAACAGCACCAATCATTAAAGTAAATGAAACAGGTACAATTGATTTAACATGTACAGATGATAGTGGAATAGCTACTAATTCATTATCAGCTAGTTCATTCACTTTAAGTAGTTCTAATATCACAATTAATTCAATAAATGCAAGTGATATTGAATCTGGAAAGAAATATACATTAACATTAAAGGCAACTAGTAACGGTGAATCAACTATTACTTTGAAGGCTGATCAAGTAAAAGATAATGGTGGTAATTCAAGTAACACACCAGGTGCAACAATTAAATCAAAGAAAACTTATACACTTACATTAGATTCAAATGGCGGAACAGGTACAACTAATGCAGTTACTTGTGATGTTATTGCAGGAACTAGTTGTGAAGTAACATTACCAAGTAATGGATTTACATTTGATAAATGGGATTTTAATGGATGGAGCGCAGATAATACTGCTAAATCAGGAACAGCAGCTGGTAGTAAATTATCACTAACTGCAGATACTACATTATATGCACTTTGGAAAAAGGCAGTAGTAGTTTCATTCAAAGCAAATGGATGTACAACAGCAGATGGAAGCAATAGTGCTTATATATATAACGGAGCAACTACATTAGATATTAAAGTTCCAACTAAGACGGTAGTAAGTGGTTGGACAAGTTTAGGAGTAAGTGCGAGTGCAACTTCAGTCTCTGCTGGAAAAGCAATGGGTGAATATATGCATATCTCTGGTATAGGATCAAATAACGATTATGTTATAAGATATTATAATTGTAAGAAAGATGCAATAACATATAATGTAACTTATGATACAACTACTTCTGGAGTATCTGGTCAAACAGCAGCAAATAATTGTACGATTCCAGCAGTATATAATGGAGCAACACAAGAAACAAGCTGTAAAGTAACATTACCAAGTAATGGATTCCAATTAAGTGGCTGGACATTTAATGGATGGGGAACATCAAAAACAGCAACAAGTGGAACAGCCGCAGGTCAAAGCATATCAATATCAAGTAATGTAACTAGATATGCAACATGGAAGAAAGCAGTAACAGTAACATTCAAAGCAAACAGTTGTACAAAGGAAAATGGAACTGCAAGTCAAACAATATATAATGGATCAAAAATAGTAACAGTAACAGTACCAAATGCGACAATGTTAGATGGCTGGACGAGCTTAGGAGCATCAACAAGTGCAACATCAACAAGTTCAGGAACAGCAATGGGATCAAACATAACAATAGATGTAGCATCTGGAGTAAATACTGCAACTGCATATTATAATTGTAAGAAAGAAGTAACAGTAACATTCAATGCAAATAAATGTACATCTGGAAATAAAA
>CAMOPK010000002.1 GCA_946622285.1 uncultured Bacillota bacterium | reverse complement strand
GAGCGATCGGTTCATACCCGATAGGTCGTGGGTTCGACCCCCTCTCTCGCTACCACTTAATAATTACTAACTATAAATAGTTAGTTTTTTTATTGCAAAAATGTCAAAATAAAAAACTCTTATATAATGTGAGTTTTTTAACGAATATATTTTTGAATTCTAATTTTAAATTCAGGTCGTATGATTAGATTGTTTTTTTGATTATATTGACCATCAAATCTTCCCTCAAAGTAAGTTAGCATTTGATCAATTGCTAATAATCCATCAATATCAACATAACCTCTTTCTTTAATTCTCATGAGTTCATAAGAAATATCACGGAATAGTTGAATATCATATCTTTCAACAACATGAATATATGGATGTGATATATTCATAGAGAGTGGGGAACAGTTGGCTGCAGTGTCAGGTCCTCCTGAACTAGTTGGAATAATATGATGAAATGATAATTGATCCCCTTCTAGTATGATATATCCCATCATGTCGTAACCAAGTCTTTTTAGAGCAAGTTGATTAACTACAAGATTTAAAATTTCACTTCTTTTTGGAACATTTGGATTCTTTTTCTTCATATTTTTTTACCCCTTTTTGTATAAAACTTGAACTATTATATCACTTTTTTTTGAAAAATAAATAGTTTTAACATATTAATTTTTAAATAATCTTATACGATACTCTGGCTTTATTATTGGTTCGCCTATATCATTTTCATCATCAGAATGTTTTGCTTCGAATTCGCATAATAAGAAATGAATCTTTCTTAAATTAACTAAGTCTAGACGACCTTTTCGTTTCATTTCAAGGATTTCTGCTGTTATTGCTGCAAAAATTAATTTTTCTCTTTTCTCAACAATATGAAAATAAGGATGAGCAGTTTTTCCACAAAGAATGGCTCCATTATTAGTATTTGCCTTGCCACCTTTACGAGCAGGAATTAACAAGTGATGAAGAGTAAAAATATCTCCTTCTTGTAAATAATATCCCATCATGTCATAACCAAGTTCAACAAGGTGAAATTCTTCAATTAATATTTTTTTAGCTTTTAGCATAATATCATCACCATGTGATTAGATATTATAACATACAAATTTTATAAATAAACTTAAAAACAGTAAAAAAAAATAAAATTAGCACTCTCTATTGACAAGTGCTAAGAATGGTGCTACAATTATATACGTAATAGGGAACTATTACAGGTATTAAAATTATATTGTGCTACCATTCATGATAACACGTGTGAAAGGATATGATGTATATGATGTTAGTACCAAGAAGAAATAGTTTTGATTTATTTGATGACTTTTTTAATGAAGATTTCATGCCAAGAAGAGAGCATAATTTAATGAAGACTGATATTAAAGAGCATAAAAATAAATATACAGTCGAAGTTGATTTGCCAGGGTTCACTAAAGAAAACATTAATTTGTCTTTGAATAATGGTTATTTAAATATCCATGCTAAAATGGAGAAAAAAGATGAAAAAGAAGATGAAGGTAAATTCCTACATCGTGAAAGATTCTTTGGCGAATGTTCTCGTAGTTTCTATGTTGGCGATGAAATTAAAGAAGAAGATATTCAAGCTGAATTCAAAAATGGAATTTTAAAAATTGAAGTTCCTAAAAAAGAGGAAACTAAAAAGTTACCAGAAACAAAACAAATTGAAATTAAATAAGGCGCTTAAGCGCCTTTTTTATATGTATTGGCAAAAATAATAATTTAATTTATAATATACTAGAGGTGTTATGATGGAAGAAAAGCGTAATATTTTTAGTATAATTTTAATAATTGCCATAGTAGTTGCAATAATTTCTACAATTAAATTCGTTGTAATACCGACAAAAAAGATTGCTCAAGTACCAATAACTATAGATATAACGGCTCATCGTGGACTTTCTGCTTTCTATCCTGAAAATACAATGGAAGCATTTAAAAAAGCCCATGATGCTGGTGCAGATTGGATTGAACTTGATGTTCAAGAAACAAAAGATCTAGTAGTTGTAGTAACTCATTATCCAAATTTTAAAACACTTGCTAATGTTAATAAGAATATTTGGAAAATGAATTATAGTGATGTAGTTAAATTAAATGTTGGAGCTTATATGAACTATGAAGCACATGTTCCAACTTTAGAAGAAGTGTTGGTATGGGCAAAACAAAATAAAGTAAAGTTAAATATAGAATTAAAAGATAATGGTCATGTAAAGAAATTAGTAGCATCAACCGTTGATTTGATTAAAAAATATGAATATGAAGACAATGTTGTTGTTGCTTCACAAAGTTATCAATTAATTAATGAAGTGAAAGCAAAAAATGTTGATTTAACAACGGTTTATGTTGGGCGAAAATTAACATATGATGTTGCTACATATATTTATGCTGATGTTTTTTCAATTAAGAAAGATGATTTAACAAAAGAATTGGTCGATGAAATACATAGTAATAATAAAGATGTATATGTATGGACGATTTTGAATGAACAAGAAGTCTTGGAAGTCGCTGATATGGGTGTTGATAATATAATTGCTAATGATGTTAGAATGGTCAAAAATGCCTTATCTAAAAGAGCTCTTAAGTAGCTCTTTTTTTTTGACATTATCGATTAGTAGATGTATAATTAGTATGATTTGTATAACAAGTTATACTGGAGGCGTTATGAAAGATAAATATATTGGAGTATGTAAAGTAGGGGAAAAAGGGCAAATAGTAATTCCCAAAGAAGCACGAGAAATGTTTGAAATTAAACCAGGAGATTCAATAGTATTATTAGCTGATAAAAGTAGAGGAATAGCTATTCTTAAAGCTGATACATTTGAAACTTCTTTTGATGAAATAATGGAGGGTAACAATGTACGCAATTGAGACAAAAGACTTAACTAAGAAATTTAAGGACAAATTAGCAGTTGATTCAATTGATTTAAAAATTAAAGAAGGTGAATTATTTGCTCTTTTAGGTACTAATGGAGCAGGTAAAACAACAACAATCAAAATGATTTCGACTCTAATTTTACCAACATCTGGTGAGATAAAGGTACTAGGACTTGATATTAAAAAAGATGCAACTAAAATAAAAAAAATAATCAATGTTTCACCACAAGAAACAGCGGTTGCAGCAAATTTAACTGTCAAAGAAAACTTAGAATTTATGGCATCTGTTTATCAAATAAAAAATAAAAAAGAAAAAATAGAAGAACTAATTAAGCAATTTAAACTTGATGAAGTGTTAAATAAAAAAACTAAAATTTTATCTGGAGGATGGCAAAGAAAACTTTCGATTGCACTTTCATTAATAAATGAACCTAAAGTATTGTTTTTGGATGAACCAACATTAGGATTAGATGTTATTGCAAGAAGGGAACTTTGGCGCGTTATTGAAAAATTAAAAGGAAAAATTACAATTATTTTAACAACGCATTATATGGAAGAAGCAGAAAAATTATCTGATCGAATTGGAATTATGAACTTTGGTAAACTAGTAGAAGTAGGTACTAAAGAAGAATTAATTAAAAAATCTAAAACTGATAATTTTGAAGATGCATTTATTAAAATATCAGGAGGTGAAATATGAGAACTTTAAACTTTGCTAAAAGAAATTTTAAAGAACTTATAAGAGATCCACTTGGAATAGTTTTTACAGTTGTATTACCATTATTTCTACTTTATATTTTTCAACAATTTAATATTCCTAATGAAGCATTTGTATTAACTAATTTTACACCAGGAATTATTGTATTTAGTTTTGCATTTATAACCTTATTCACAGCAACATTAGTTGCACGTGATAGAACAACTTCTTTTTTGATAAGACTTGGTGTAAGTCCAATGAAACCAATTGATTACATATTAGGTTATACGCTAGCAATTATTCCGATTGTAGTTGTTCAAAATATATTATTTTTTATATTAGCTATAATTCTTGGATTAAAGTTTAGTATAAGTATAATTTTTACAATATTAGCATCATTAGTAATTGCAATTTTATTTGTTATGATGGGACTTTTAATTGGTAGTCTTTTATCAGAAAAAGGAGCATCTGGTTTTTCAAGTGTAATAGTTCAATTTGTATGTTTTACAAGTGGAATGTATTTTTCTAACGAAATATTAGGTAAGACTTTTAGAACAATCTGCAAACTTTTACCATTTGAAAGTTCTCTTACAATATTAAAAGGGATTATGAATAATGACTTAAGTACTATAAGTATTAGAAATGTTATTGTGTTTTCTTTATATGTAGTTATAATAACATTGTTAGCTATTATTACATTTAAAAGAAAAATGGTAAGTGATAATAAGGAGTAATTATGGATGAACATATTAATAATTTAAACCAAATATTGAAATTAAATGATATCAATGAAGTATTAGACTGTGGTTCTGGTAAAACAAGTCTTACATTCTTAATTGACAGATATGGATATGCAAATATAGACGCAATAGTCTATCCCGGGGATAATAGGAAAATTGATTCAATTAAAGCAAATGTTAAAGGAAAATATAATTTAATTGAAATGGATATTTGCAAGGACAAGCCAAATAAGAAATATGATCTAATATTAGCTCATTTGTTACTAGGAGAGGCAACAAAGTTTGGTAATAAGTCAGAGGATATGATTGATAAACTATTAAATATTGAAACTAAATATGTCTTAATACTTGATTTTCTTGAAGATACATCAATTAACTATGATTATTTATATAATGCAATAAAAGAAAAAGGTTATAAAATTTTAGATGAAAAAGAATTTAAAAAAAGAGAAGAGCAAGTATTTGATGACTTTATTGGTAAAACTTATAAAGCAATATTAATAGAAAAAAATTTTTAATAGTAAAAAAAACAAGGTTTAGGAAGCCTTGTTTTTCAATGAATTATGAGTTTTTCAACAAAACTTGACAGGATTTTACAAATTAAAATCACTGTGATATAATGATATAGCCGATTTGATTATATAAGAAATATATATATTTAAATAGTTTGAGGTGAAAAAATGGCAGTTACTATAATAGATAAAGAATATCAAAAAATAGTAAGTGATATAATAGAAAGCGATGAATTTGATAAACTGAAATATATTAATCATCACGGAATAACAAGATATGAACACTCGGTAAAAGTTTCATATAGAGCATATAAAATAGCCAAGGCTTTAAAACTTGACTATAAGTCAACAGCACGTGGTGGATTATTACATGATTTCTTTATGAGTTCAAACGAAAAAACGCACAAAGAAAGTGTTAAATTAACATTTACACATCCAAGAATTGCTAGAGATAATGCACATTATGTGTTTATGACTAATATGAAAGAGGATGACATAATTATTTCACATATGTTCCCGTTTTATATTAAGTTTCCTAAATACGCAGAAAGTTGGATTGTTAATTTAACAGATAAAGTAATTGGAACAACTGAGTTTGTTCAAAAATTCGATTATAAGCTTTCTTATACAGCGAATATTCTATTACTATTTGCGATTAATCACATAAAATAAACCAAAAAAGGTTTATTTTTTTTGGTTCATTTCTTCTTTAATATTTTCAAGCATATATTTATTGCCTTTATTCATTACAACTTGTGGTAAATCAAATCCAGGACCATTATTTCCTTCAATAATTAAAGGGCCTTTATCAGTGATTGCAACATCCCAACCAATAACAATAGTTTTAGGAAATTTTAAAGCAGCTTTTTTAGTTAACTCGATTATTTCATTGAAATATGGAATTTTGTAGCCATCAAACTTAATTCCTGAAACAGGGTGAACTTCAAATTCTTCCATATCTTTATTTGTTGCGTTTCCAACTAAAATGCCTTTTTCGGTATCAACCATTACTCCAGAACCACCTTGATGAAAGTTGTCTTGAAGGTTAATGCTGTTACCAATTCTTGCAATCATGCAGAATATATTAACATTGCCATTAACATTACTAGTCATAACGCGAATTGTATTAATGCTTTTTGGACTTATTTTTCCCCATTCTTTATTTTGAACGATTAATTCTTCCAAAAACATATCATTAGCATCTATATAGTCATTAAAATCTTTTATATCTTCAACTTCTGAAGCATTCATTTTCTTAACATCGGCACCGCCTAATCCATTAATAGGCTTGATAACAAATGTATTATGTTTTTTTAAGAATTTTTCTAACGCTTCAATTCCTTGATCGGTTGAATAAAAATCTCTTTTGGTAAGATCAGGATTGTCCCTTAAAAAATTAATTTTATTATGTAATAGTTTATCTGGATCTAAACCACCAACTTTATAAAAGTCAGCTTGATATCCAATTGTTGCATATGTTTTTCTTTCTTTCCAAGATTTGTTATAGAATTTATAGTTTAAATAGTCACTTAATCCTGATCCTGTTACTAATACACATAAGGCTGAATCAATAAACATTATAAGTGGTGACTTATGTTCTTTTTTACCAATAATTTTTAAATTTTCATAAAATCTTTTATAATTTCCATTCTTAGCAAATTGTAATGCTCCCATATCTACACCTCTAAATAATTATACAATATATTAAAAAAAAATAAAATATTTAAAAAAATGCTTGACAAGCATTAAATATGTGACTAAAATGTAGCTAAGGCGGCGGGGAGTTATGGAAAAATATAAATCAAAGTTGCTAAATGAAAAAATTAGATATTTAAGTTCCGTTGTGGTTATTGTTGCTGGTAGCTCCATGTTTGATAAAGATGAGTTAGGAAAACACTGTTTAAAAAAATTAAACAGTGTTTTTTTTAACCCCTAAAAAGGCGGTGATTACGATGAAAACATAATAAGTAATGACCAAAAAACAAACATACAAAATTATAACAGGAGGGATTTTATGAAAAACAAAGATAAAGTAATATCACGTATACCACTTACAGGTGGACCAAAAGCTGGTAAAACAGTAATTGAAGAAGCAGTTAAAGAACATGTCGAAGACAAATATGGGCTCAAAGTATTCTTTGTACCAGAAACAGCAACAGAATTTATTAGAGGTGGATGTATACCGCTCTCTAGACCGGATGAAAACGATAAAAAACAAATGAGAGAATTCATTAAACAAATAAGAAAATTTCAATATATAATATGGGATTTGCAACGAACAAAGGAAAGAGACTATGACATATTTGCAAATGCTCAGCCAAGGGAATCAGTAATTATATATGACCGTGCAACCATAGATAACTGGGGATATCTATTGATGCATTTGGGCGATGATAAAACATTCCAAAGAATGATTGCCAGAAGGGGATATACAATTAGAAGGTTATATTCCAAATATGATGGAGTAATAAGCCTCCAGACAAGCGCAGGAATAATTAATTTTAATGAGAGATTAGCAAATGATGGAACTTTTAGATTAGAGGCAAACGGTGACGAAGCTGCAATAGTCGACTACTTTGTATCAAAAGCTTGGGAAGGACACCCAAACTATCATAGAATTGAAGCAACCGAAAAACCAGAAGATAAGACTGCAGCAGCATTAGCAGCAGTTGATAGCATAATTGAAGGAAGTATCGAAAAACGCAAAGAGAAAAAACTAATCTTACCACATAAATTTATTTAATAAAAACTTGATTTATGCTAAAATATAAATGGATGTCCTCGTAGCTCACCAGGATAGAGCAAAGGTTTCCTAAACCTTAGGTAGTAGGTTCGAGTCCTATCGGGGACACCATTTATGTATTTAATAAGAAGAGGTAATATTTGTGGCTTATACTTATCATGAAGAAGTAGTTAATACAAATCAACCAGAAAATTTTTTTGGCAAGACTAATTTCATCGGCTACATATTAGATGATGGTACTATTTATCGTGCAAAAAACCACAATATTGAATCAATGACCTCTTTCTTTTTTATGACACTTACAAATTTAATTGATAAGTTTGAAAATAAAGATATTATTCTAGATCTTAAAACTAACGATAGAATAGGACAAATATTAATAAATTATTTTAGGCATGCTACTTATGATGAACTTGTTGCGTTAGATAAATTTATAAAAAAATATAATCTTGGATTGAGCGATTTATTAGTTGGTTATTTTAGATGTCATTTAGTTACAAGACTAAATCGTGAAATTAGAACAGCAGCGAATGATTTTGAGATATTTCACAATTACATTTTAATGGGATTTAACATTTTCAAGATTGACAAAATGGTATATAAAAATAAAAAATTTGATTTTGTTGATGATACAAGAGTTAGAAATGATTGTTATCTCGATAATATGAGACGATTAATGTCTGAAATAAGTGATGAAGATCGAAAATTATTCTTTAGATAGGAGATTATATGGAAACCCAAAGATACATTAAAGCAACAATTGGTGGAATTATAGGAGGATTGCTATTTGCTTTACCATGGATTGCTGCATTTATAGCATCACCAATAAGACTTCCTTTTTTAGCCTTTTTAATTGCACCTGGAGTAAACAAGGGATATAGAAAATTAAAAGGTAGAGTTAATAAACAATTGCCGAAATTTATAATTGGAATAAGTATATTTATTTTGATGTTAATATTCTTAATTGTCTTTCCACTTATAACAGGAAATTTAGGTAATGTATTTAATAGTATTTATTGGAAATCAATGTTGAGAGAATCAATTGTATCAATAATATTTGCAATAGCAGGTATATATAAAACTTCTGAAGATGTTTTATATGAAATTGGTTTAAGATATTAAGGAGTGATCAAATGCAAAGATATTTTGCTTTGAATAAAGAAAATAGCATATTTACTTTAAGAGAAGATGATTATTATCATATTAAAGTGGTAATGCGCTTAAAAATAGGTGAAAAAGTTGAAGTTGTATATAATAATGAAGCATATTTATGTAAAATAATAGATGATTACAATATTGAAGAAATTGAAAAGATTGAATCTAGAGAATTAAACATATCAACAACTTTGATATTACCTTTACTAAAAGAACAAAAAATGGATCTGATTTTGCAGAAAGCAACTGAACTTGGATTATCTGAAATAATTCTATTCAATGCTAAAAGATCAATTATTAGATTTGATGAAAATAAGGAAAATAAAAAGCTAGAGCGTTGGGCTCGTATATGTAAAGAAGCAGCAGAGCAATCTAAGAGATGTACAATTCCAAAAATTAGTTTTGAAAAGAATATTAAAGAATTTGCAAACCTAGATGGACTTAAACTAATATGTAGTACAGTTGAAGACACCAACAACTTAAAAAAGGTTTTACAATCTAGTAAAAAATGTGTTAAAATTAATATGATAGTTGGACCAGAAGGGGGATTTGAACCTAATGAAGAAAGATCAATAATTGATCTTGGTTTTATTCCCGTGACACTAGGTAATACAATAATGAGGGTTGAAACTGTTCCAATATTTCTTTTGAGTGTTTTAAATTATGAATATATGGAGTGATATTAATGATTCTAGCAAGTCAATTTAGTGAGTATCTAACAATTGCAATAATTGCGGTTTTTGTAATAGCAATTACTTTAGTTGTGTATTATATTGTTACAGGTAGAAAGAAAAAAGATGATGAAGAAATTGAAATTTCACCAAATTTTGAAACTAAGCCAGTAGAGCAACCAGCTATTGAACCAATACAACCGGTTTCAGTAGATGAGCCAGTTGAAAAACCATCATCAGAGTTAGAAGAAGTTTCTGAGGAACCAGAAGAAACTGAAGTTGTTTTAGAAGATACAACTACTGATGAACAAAAAGTCTTGGAAGAAGAAAAAACAGATAATAATATTCAAACTTTACTAAATCAAATGCAACAAGATTTAGATAAAGCTAATAATAAAGAAGATTTTGTTGAATCAGCTAATCGTTATGAAGATGATGAAGAAGCTAATGCTATTATAAGTTATAAAGAACTAATGAAATATAAAAATAATAGTGAAAAAGATATGGTTTTAGAAGATAAGAGTAAAGAAGAAATAAAAGAGGCAATAAAAGAGCCGGAACCTCCAAAAGAAGAGGTAAAGAAGTTTAAAAGAAGTGAATTTATATCACCAATATTTGGCTATAATGAAGAAACTAATGTAACATATCGTGAAATAAAAAGACCACCAAAAAAAGAAAAAACTCATGAGTGGGAATCAGATCGTATGCTTAAAAATTTAGAAGACGATGCTGCAGAGGTAATTGAGTTTGAAGAACCAAAAAAAGAAGTAAAAGAAATCAACGAAACTGATAAGTTTTTGGATGAACTAGTTGATTTCAGAAACAAATTGAATTAAAATAAGCTCTCGAAGCTTATTTTTTGAAAGAAGTGAATTTATGAAATTCATAATTTATAATCTTGGTTGTAAGGTAAATGCTTATGAATCAAATGTTATGACTGAAAAATTGGAAGCAGCAGGTTTTATACTTACTGATAATTTAAAAGATGCAGATATTGCAATTGTAAATACTTGTACTGTAACTAATACAGCAGATAATAAATCTTTAAAAACATTACGTCAAATTAAAAGAGAAAAAGAAAACATAATTCTTGTTGCTGTAGGATGTTTAGTTCAAGTAAATAAAGATATTTTAAAAGAAAAAGCAAATGTAGATATTGCAATTGGTAATGTTGGTAAAAGTAAAATAGTTGATTTGATAAATGAATATTTGTTAAAAAAACAAAGACTTGAAAATGTAATTGATGTAATGCATTCTGGATTTGAAGACATGAAATTAAATAATTTTGATAAAACAAGAGCATTTGTTAAAATTCAAGATGGTTGTAATAATTATTGTAGCTACTGCATAATTCCTTATAGTAGGGGAAATGTTAGAAGTAAAAATAAAGAAACTATTTTTGCTGAAATCAAGGAATTAATTAAAAATGGTCATCAAGAAATTGTTTTAACTGGTATTCATACAGGACATTATGGTTCTGAATTTAAAGACTATGATTTTGCTGACTTATTAAATGATATTTTAAAAATTAAAGGATTATTAAGACTTAGAATATCTTCTATTGAAATTGTTGAATTAAATGATAAATTCATGGATGTTTTAAGAAATAGTAAAGTTTTAGTTGATCATTTACATATTCCACTACAAGCTGGAAGTAATGAAATACTTAAATTAATGAATCGTAGATATGATTTAAATTATTTTGAAAATAAAATAGAAGAAATAAGAAAAATCCGACCAAATATATCTATTTCAACTGATGTAATTGTTGGTTTCCCTAATGAAACAGAAGAATTATTCAATGAAACAATAGAAACTGTGAAGAGAATTGAATTTTCTAAGATACATGTATTTCCATATTCTAGAAGAAAAGGGACTAAGGCAGATCTTATGGATGGTCAAGTAGATGAGAGCGTTAAGAAAGAAAGATCTAGAATTTTAGTTAATGTTTCAAAAGAGTTGGAAATAAATTACATGAATAAGTTTATTGATAGTGAAGTTGAATTTATTCCTGAAACATATAAAGATGGTTATATATATGGTCATACTGGTAACTATTTAAGTATTAAAATGCTTGGAAGTAAATCTGATTTAAAAGAACCAAAGACATGCAAAATAAAAGAATTACAATATCCATATTTAATAGGAGAGTAATTCTTCTTGCCGCGATAGTATAATGGCAATACAAAGCCATGGTAAGGCTTAACTCGGTGTTCAATTCACCGTCGCGGCACCATTTTATTAAAAACTAGTTTTGACTAGTTTTTTATTGCACAAATAATGATAATATGATAACATACAGTACTCGAAAAGAGGAATACTATGACTGATTTAGAAAGATCAATTTCAGGTGTTAAACACAATGTTGATTTTATGGAAGAGCTTCAAATAAAAGAAAGTGATTCAGAAGTATGTGGTGATTATGATTTCGTTTATGCATGGACTAATGAAGACATAAACGGATATTTAACTGCTGCTAATATAAAACCTGCTTCAGGACTTTCGGTATTATCTAGTGGGGATCATCCATTTAATTTAGTTACATTAGGTGCTAAACATGTTGATACTTTTGATAGCAATTATTTGACTGAATATTATGCATTAGGTTTCAAAAGAGCTATGATTTTAAAATATAATTACAACCAATTCAAAAGAAAAATGTTTGGTATTACATATGGTTTTATTCCACCAGAGGGCGTTATTGAACTTGTTAAGAGTCTATTTCCATATATGGAGAAAAAACATCAAATATTTTTCCAAGAATTAATTGATTATATATATAATAAGAAATTACCAGTCAAAAACATAATAGATTTATTAATACTTGGATATGATAGTAGACGTTGGGAATATCAACCATTCGGTAGTAATTACTTTATAAGTGAAGAAAATTACAATACATTAAGAGCAAATCTTGCATCTACTACTATAACATTTAGTAAAATTGATGCCCTTGATTTAGCAAAGACGTTTAAAGGAAAAAAATATGATGCAATAATGTTATCAAATATATTAGATTACTTTTTTAGATATTCCAAAACTTCGTGGACATATCAAGTAATATTTGGCTATGAAAAAGAACTTGAACAATTATTAAATAAAGATGGAGTATTATTCCTTTATTATGTATTTGAAACTCCAGCAAGAGATGGTCAAGTATACCCATTTAATCGCATTAATATAATTCCAGAACACTTAAGAGAAGAGGAATTAATTAAATTCCCTAATTGCTATGAAAGTGATAGTGCAATAGTTCTTAAGCGTGAAGGAAGTAAGGAAAGAACAATAAAAATATAACATAGTAGTTATATTTTTATATTTTCAAAGAAACAATTTTATGATATCATTATTTTAGAATAGAGGAGGCACATATGAAAAAAGTATTAAGTTTATTAATTGTTTTTGTTTTTTCACTTTTAATGACAGGATGTGGTAAACCTGATGAAACATGGAATGGTGTTTATACGAATGGCACAGATTATTCAATCTTAATATTTACAGGAGATAATAATACTGCTTCAATTGCTGTTATGCAAAAAGGTGAAAATTTTCAATTTTATCCAGTTGAATATGAAAACTATTTAAAAGTTACAGAAAAAGAATTAACTACTATAAATGGAGAACCAGTTAAAGTAGTAAAAGATGGTCTTAAAATAAAAGTAAGCCTTGAATCCGAAGAAAAAGGTGTATGGACAAATATAGAAGGCGAATATACAAAAATAAAGAATGTAAAATCATTTGATTTAAGACAACTTTAAGTACAGAAATGTACTTTTTTTGTTGACAAAAACGTCATACTTTATGTATAATACATATGAATTTTGAGAACTTTTGGAAAAATACTTGCCAAAAGTGACTAAATACGATATACTTTAGTAGTCGCAGATTTAAATGGGCTTGTAGCTCAGCTGGTTAGAGCGCACGCCTGATAAGCGTGAGGTCGATGGTTCAAGTCCATTCAGGCCCACCATTTAATGCCTCAATAGCTCAGTCGGTTAGAGCACTTGACTGTTAATCAAGGGGTCGTAGGTTCGAGTCCTACTTGAGGCGCCATCTGGCCCGTTGGTGAAGTGGTTGAACACACATGCCTTTCACGCATGCATTCATGGGTTCAAATCCCGTACGGGTCACCATTTTGAAATTAAAAAAGATACCTTGCGTATCTTTTTTTGTTGACTTTAAAGTACAAATAATGTATTATTATATTTAGTCGGAGTGATACTCAAGAGGCCGAAGAGGCGCCCCTGCTAAGGGCGTAGAGCGGGAGACTGCTGCGAGGGTTCAAATCCCTCTCACTCCGCCATCTTATTTTTGAATCAACTTATGTTGATTTTTTTATTCAAAAAAGAAGTTTAATTGTAAACTTCTTCTTTTATTAATTCAATATTTTCATTCATGATTGTAAGATAATCATTTTTATTTTTTTCTTCTTCTTCGGTTAAATTAGCAAGTGGATGCAAGTAAACAACTTTAACGTCTGAATTACTTATTAAACTTGCCATTTCAGTTGATATTGTCTCTCCTTTAAGTAGGAATACATAACTAATTTCCTTATTTTTAACTAATTCTTTAGCATCTTCTATTACTTTTTTATCGCTATCTTTGTTAACAACAAGTAATTCAAAATTGTATTTTTCTAGAAATTTAAATATGTTAGATGAAACAACTAATTTATTGTTATCAGCATTAGTTGAAATAAGTCTTAATTTGGCATCTAAGTTTGATAAATTAATTTTTAATGCTTCGTAATTAGCATTAACTTCTTCTTTAATGTAATAGTTAGAAATATATTCGTTTAAACCATTTTTTATATTTTGGCTAATCATAAGTAAATTAGCAGGGCTTAACCATAGATCATTCTGAGAATTATCATAATCCATTGTTAAAGTTGCATTGATTATTTTTAATCCCTTATTATGTTTAACCATTGGAATTACATAATCCTTTTCTTTATTTAAGCCATTAAATATATATAAGTTTGCTTTTTTTCCATATATTTCAATTTGCTTATCAGTTAAAGTATATGTTTCAATATCAGTATTGGCTGGATATATACTAAAAACTTCACTATGTTCGCCATATAATTCTTGAGCAACATATCTAAAGGGATATGCTGTAGTATATATAGTTATATTATCAAAAGAGTCTTTTTTTAAACAACCTGTTGTTAAAAATAAACAAACAATCAAAGCGATAAGTATCTTTTTCATTTTACATCTCCTCCTGGTATTGGATCATATGATAATCGGTGAAAAGGATTGCATTTAAGCAATCTTTTTATAATAAGTATTAAAGCTTTACCTGTTTTGAATTTAATCAATGCATCCATTGCATAAGTTGAACACGTTGGTTGAAAATTACAGTGATTATGAAAATCACCAGGTATTTGCTTATATATATGAATTGTACTAAGTAATATATATTTCATACTTTCACCAGAATTAATTATACCAAAAAACTTAAAAAAATAAAATACTATTGACTAATGTGGTATAATATTTACGGAAATCGTGGTGAAAAAAATGACTTTATTCGAGAAATATAAAATTAAAACAGACAACGAGAAACTTTATGAACGCGCATTAACTCATACTTCTTATGCAAATGAAACTGGAACTGTTAGTTATGAACGTTTAGAATATCTTGGTGATGCTGTTTTAGAATTAATAATGAGTGAATATCTTTATAATAAAACAGATTACCCTGAAGGTGAAATGACTAAGATGCGAGCAAATTATGTGTGTGAAGAAGCTTTATATAATTACTCGTTAAAGCTTGGTTTAAATGAATTCTTACTTTTAGGAGTAGGTGAAGAAGAAAGTGGCGGCAGAATGCGCAAGGCAATTGTTGCTGATATCTTTGAAGCTTTTATAGGCGCCATGTTTTTAGATAAAGGATTAGAAGAAGTTAAAAAATTCATTTACAAAAATGTTGTTCCAATAATTGAAGAAGGTAAGTTGTCATTTTTACACGATTATAAGTCAACTTTACAAGAATTTGTTCAAACAGATAAACGTTCACTTGAATATGAAATTGTTGATGAAAAAGGACCTGCACATAATAAAACTTTCACAAGTGTTGTTAAAATTGACGGAAGAATATATGGAACAGGTACTGCTCATAGTAAAAAAGAAGCTGAGCAAGCAGCAGCTGCTGATGCTTTAGCTAAATGTGTTAAATAGGAGGTAAATAAATGGGAAGATTTCCAAATATAGCTGCTGCTAAAGCTGCAACAGGGGCAGCAAAAGGAAAATTGTACGGAATGTATGCAAAAGAAATATATCAAACTGCTAAAAAAGGTGGTACAACACCTGAAGGTAATCCAAGTTTAAAGCGCTTAATTGAAAAAGCTCGTGAGGATCAAGTACCTAATGATATTATCAAAAGAGCAATTGATAAAGTTAATAGTGGAGTAGATGAAGATTATCAAACAGTTCGTTATGAATTATTTGGTCCAGCTGGTTCAACATTTATTGTTGAATGTTTAACTGACAATGTAAATCGCTCAGTAAGTAGTATTCGTGCTGCTTTAAATAAAACAAGCGTTAAAATGGGTGGTCAAGGAAGCGTTGTATTTAATTATGACCATAATGCTGTAATTGGTGTTCAAGGTTCAACTGAAGATGAAATCTTGGAACGCTTAGTTGAAGCAGGACTTGATGTAGAAGATATTGAATCAGAAGGTGAAACAATAGTTGTTTATGCTGATACAACAGCTCTTTATGATGTCAAAGAAGCATTATCATCATTAAACGTTGTTGCCTCAGAAATTGCATGGGTACCAAAAGAACTAATCGATATCAGTGAAGAAGATAAAGAGACAGTTAGAAAACTCTTAAAATTACTTGATGAGATTGATGATGTTCAAAATGTTTATCATAATGTTTCAAATATTTAGAAAAGTTCTTGAAAGAACTTTTTTTTTATTATAAACTAGATATTGAGGGTGATAATTATGCATGATGCCATTGTTTCAAAAGACATTTATGTAGTTTTGAACAAAACGATTTTGAATGAATCAGATCGCGATATTTTGGTCACGCTATATCAACCTGTAATTGGATCAATGCCAATTAATCTTTATTTTACATTGTGGTCTAATCTAGATAAAACACGTGTAATATCTGGCGAATATTTACATGAACAACTTATTAGAAATTTAGGTATTAATATAAGTACTTTTATGGAATCTAGAGAAAAATTAGAGGCAGTTGGTCTTCTTAAAACATATGTAAAGAAAGATACTGTTAATAACTATGTTTATGAACTTTATTCGCCACTAAATCCATATGAATTTTTTAATAATCCACTTTTAAATACAGCACTTTATACTAATGTTGGTAAAAGTGAATATAAAAAATTAGTTAAATGTTATGAACTTCCGAAAATAGATTTAAGTGATTATAAAGACATAAGTGTTTCTTTTAGTGATGTTTTTGAAAGTGTCGCATTTAATCAAACAGAAGGATTATATGATACTATAAGAAAGAAAAGTATTAATAATGTGGAAATAATACCTGATATTGATTTAGATTTAATTTTAAGTATGATTCCTGATGAAGTTTTAAACAAAAAGGGAATTACTAAAGAAATGAAGGACTTTATTTATAAATTATCTTTTATATACAATTTAAAAAATGAAGATGTTAAAGAACTACTTTCTGATAGTGTAACTTTGAGAAAAACTATTGATAGAGATAAATTAAGAGATAATTGTTTAAGATACTATAGTTTTGAAAATTATGGATCTAATCCAACAATCATTTATCGAACACAACCAGAAAATTTAAGATCAAGTGTAAAATCAACAAGTAATAAGGCTAAGATTATTTATATGTTTGAAACAACTTCGCCACATGATTTTCTTGTTGCTAAGACAGGTGTTTCATCATTAAGTAAAAGTGATGCAAAATTACTTGAGCACTTGATGATTGACTTAGATTTGAAAGCTGGAGTAGTTAATGTCTTAGTTGATTTTGTTTTAAAAATTAATAATAACAAATTGACTCCAAAATTTGTAGAAGCCATTGCTTTACAATGGAAGAGAAGTAATATTGAGACAGTTGAAGATGCTATGAGTATAGCTAAAAAGGAATATAAAAGTAGGAACGAAAATAAAACTTCATCAGCTTCAAAAGTAACACCAAAATGGATGAATAAAACTATAGAAAGTGAAGCGGCAGATCCAGATGAAGAACAAAAAATGAAAGATTTATTGAGTGAATTTGAGTAGGTGATAAGATGTTAAAAATGAGTGAATATGTTAATAAAAATGAAAAATTAGATCATGAATTAAAGAAATCTTATGCAGCTGCTAAAAAAAACCAAGCTTTTTTAAATCTTATTGAAAAGTTAAATGCACCTGATGAATTGCTTATGCAATATACATCTCGTTTAGAAGATAGTGCACAAGAATACGATAATTGTATGAAATGTAAGGGCTTACTTTCGTGTGTAAATCAAGTAGAAGGCTATGCATGCTTACCTGTTGTTGAGGATGGGTTTATCGATTTTAAATATCGTCCTTGTCGTTATCAAAAGAAGTTTGAAAAGGAAACAAGTTTTTTAAAAAACATTTATGCAATTGATATTCCAGAAGCAATCAGAAATGCTCGTATGAAGGATATTTATACTGATGATAAAGCAAGATATGATGTAATAAAATACTTAAAAACGTTTATTGATAATCCATTAAAAGGTAAAGGGCTTTACTTACATGGTAATTTTGGATGTGGAAAAACATATTTAATAACAGCAGCGTTAAATGAACTTGCTAAAAAAGATGTTAAAAGTGCTATAGTCTTTTGGCCAGAATTTTTAAAGTATTTAAAGACTTTATTTAATACTGATAGCTTTGAAGAAGTTATGAACAAAGTTATGAAGGCTCCAATTTTACTTATTGATGACATTGGTGCTGAGAATACAACTGCGTGGGGCAGAGATGAGATTTTATGCCCAATTTTACAATATCGTATGGATGAAGGATTGAAAACATTTTTTACTTCTAATTTAAACTTAGAAGAATTAGAAATTCATCTTTCCGTTACTAAAGATGGTGCTGATATTGTAAAGGCCAAAAGAATAATAGAGAGGATTAAACAACTAACAACTGATTCCGAAATGATAAGTAAGAATTTAAGAAAGTAGGGTTTATGAAACGAACTAGAGGACTTTTAGATCACACTATTTTTAGAAATAAAATAATGTCTATTAGTGCGTTAAAAAGCGAATTAAAGATAGAAAAAAATTCTTCATTAATTCGTCTTTTAATGCAGTATTTATTAACATTATTTGAAGAAATAGATTACAGCATAGATCAAGATGAATATGTTGATATTTTTCGTGTCTTAAGCTATATCAAACCAAAAACAGAAGAAGATTTTAAAATAGTTGAAGAATTTGTTAAAAAAATGAGAGAGGTTGTTAATCAGAAAAAAGAAATTGCAGCAAATGATAAAGACCTTTTAGGCTTACTTAATTTCTTTGATGAAAAACTTGGTTCTTTTTTGATTGAAACACGTTTTGAAATGACAGAAACAGCAAATAAACTTCCTTTTAATGTTGACCCTAAGAAACTTAGGACAATTATATGTGATTATATTTTTAGATATAAAGATTATGGCCATCTGAAGTTGCTAATTTCACTTTATCCTAATGCGTGTAATATAAAAGCTAATGGTGAGACAATAGTTATAAAAGTATTGAAAGAGTATTTTGTCAAAATAGATGATCGTGAATTTTTATCAAAAATTATTATTCTTTTTATATCAAATATCAATTATGAAATAAGTGATGAAGAAAGGCAAAAGATAGGTGCTTTGTGCGAAAAATATTCTTCATTATTGGGTGTAAGAGATTTAATTTTTATAAAAGAAATATTAACAACACTTGGAATAAAGGAAGAGTTTGATGCTAAAGAAAAACTTAATCTTTTGAAAGTGCGTTATGGGCTCCAAGATGTTATATTTGATAATGTAAGACTTTCACATGAACATTTTCCAGTTAATATGACAGATCGAATTGCACTTACAATCGACTGCCATGATACGCTTATTAGAGATGATGCTTTTTCAATTGAAAGAAAGCCTGATGGGACTTTCGAATTAGGTCTTTATATAACGGATGTTTCCTCAATTTTACAAGGGAGTCCACTTGATATATATGCATTTCAACATTTTGCATCAATTTATACAAAAGATAATTGGATTCCAATGATTCCAGACCCATTTGTTCGTAATTTTTCATTGAACAAAGGATTAAGAAGAGTAATTGCGTATACGTTTAGATTTGCTCCTGATCTTACATTGATTGATTGCGAGATAGCACCTGCAATGATAAGAGTAAGAGAAAACTTGACATATTCAGAATCAATAGAAATACTTGAAAATCCTAATGAATTATATGAAATTTTAAAGAATGCATTAGAATTATCAGAAGCCATTGGGGACTCTTTAGGTACCATTGATCGTTATCATCGCATTAAAGAAATAGTACGTGAATTAGGTGCTAGTGAGGAAGATATTCCAGAAAAATACCAAGATACACCTAGTACTAGAATTATTGCAACATTTTCGATATTTTTGAATAATTACTTAGCTACGACATTTGATAGAGCAGGACTTCCTTTCATATACTGTGTAAGTGATATTGAAAGCGCCAATAATATTCAAAGTCAATTATTAAAATATAAGCGTGATAAAGCTATTTGTGATATGCTTAGATCACTGCAAGCTTTACATAAAACATCGTCATTTTCAAGTGTTAATACTGGTCATAAAGGGCTAGGATTAGATGCATATACTAAGGCAACGAGTCCTGCCAGATTATATCCATCACTTATGATTCAAAGAATGATAATTGACTTATTTGTCAACAAAATTTCTTTTGAAGAATATTCAAGAAAATATAGTGGTGTTGATGCATATGCAAGACAGTTTACGGCTTTACAGGAACGCAACAATCGTTTTACATCTGAATATAATAAACTTTGTCGAACATTTTCAATCGATAGGAAATAAAAACATTGCTAAAATAAGCAAAAAAACCTTGAAAACTCATTTCAACTGATGTATAATCTAGATATCCGCGGAGATGTCTCGGTAGCTCAGTTGGATAGAGCAATGCCCTTCTAAGGCAGCGGTCGGGGGTTCGAATCCCTTCCGGGACACCATCTAAAAAATAACTCAGAATTTTTATTCTGAGTTTTTTGTTATCCAAATACACGTTTTAATTGACTTAAAATTTTATCATTGTTTAATCCTATTTTTATAAGTGCATTACCCATTTTTGAATAGAGAAGCTTAGAAGCTTTTAATCTTTTATCCAAACTATTACTCAATCCTTGTGTTTTTTCAAAGTAAATATCTTTCAAACTTGAATTGTCTTTCAAAACTTGAATAATACTTTGGGCAGCATACATTCCAGAAGCCATGGCATAATAAATTCCTTCGCCGCTTATTGGGTCTACTAAACTAGCAGCATCTCCAACTAGTAATTTGTTATTGATAACTGATTTTTCATATATATCTCTAGAATATAGAGGTATATGATATCCTTTTATTTGAGTTTTATCAATTTCAAAATTATTTTTTTTAGCAAATTCACATATTAAATTTATATAATCACACTTGTTTGTGTCGAAATTTCCGAGACCAATCGTAGTGTGATTTTCTTTTGGAAAAATCCATCCATAGCCACCATTAATGGCATTAAAGCTTAAAATGACTTTATCAGTTAACTTATCAGATTCATATTCAACACAGAAACCAAATTTTCTATTCTGAATAAATTTCCTGCTATAGCCATTTATACCATCTGCAAAAATAATATATTTGAATTCATATGTATCTTTATTTGTAGATAAAGTGTTATCATTTATATTAATAATATTTTCTTCTAAAAAGATATCACCTGTAATTTGCTTTAATATTGCATTATCGAAATCAATTCTATCAATCATAACAATACTATTATCTAACTCAAGTTCTTTTTTTGTGCTTTTATTTTCAATTATTACGTTTTTACAAGGCTTGTTTTGAATGCGGTTAATATCTAAATTTAACTTCTTTAACATATTTATACTTTTGTTTGTAAGACCACCACCACATAGCTTTTGACGTGGAAATTTGTTTTTATCAATTATGCAAAAGCTAATACCACTTTTATCAAATGTTTTTGCAGCAGCAATCCCGGCTGGACCGGCACCAATTATAATGACATCATATTTTTTCATAAATCTTATCTCCATATCGATTGAATTATACCATATTTTGTAAGTATTTATATGTTTTTTTGAACAAAATAATATAGAAATATAATGTTTGACAAAAATTGACTTTTATTCACATATTTTATTTTAAAATCTCTAAAATTATGCTATAATTATATAGAATAAAATGTCGCAATATGCTAGGTGACCGAATAGATTGGAGTTTAGTATATGACTAAAAAACATGAAAATAAAATTTTAAAAACTTTAAAAATAGTATTAATCACTATTTTGAGCATGGTTTTACTTGTCAATATTTATATTATTATTCAGACTAAAGTCAATCCAAATTCTGTTCCAAGTATTTTTGGATATAAACCATTCATAGTTTTATCTGGATCAATGGAAACAAAAATCAACATTGGTGACTTAGTTATTGTAAAAGAAGTTGATGCTAATGAACTAAAAGTTGATGATATTATTGCATTTCGTGAAGAAGATAATTTTGTTACAACTCATAGAATTATTGAAGTTGCAGAAAAAGGCGATAAATGTTTTGTAACAAAAGGTGATAATAACAATACAGCTGATGATGGTATAGTGTGTTCAAATAAAATTGAAGGTAAATATCAATTTAAAATAGCAAAAATTGGCTCGGCAATTTTATTCATACAAAAACCACTTGGTTTTGTAGTTATGATTATGTCAATTTTAATAGTATGTATGTTAGTTTACTTTTTTACTAACAAAAAGAAAACATTGACTGAAGAGGAATTAAAAGAATTTGAAGAATTTAAGAAAATGAAGAAAAAAAAGAATGATTAATTTTGATGTAACATTTCTCTAGAGAAGTTTTACATATATTTAAATGAAAGGTGGTGAGTAAAGTGAAAAATAACAAGAAATCTTTAACTATAGTTGTATTACTATTATTAGTTGCTTTAACTAGTGGATACGTTGCTTCAACTTACGCAAAGTATACTGAAACATTAGCTGATGCTACTGCAACAGCTCAAGTTGCTAAGTGGGATTTCAAAAAAGGCACTAATAATGGTAATTTAGTGATATCTTTACCAGCAACAATTGATGCTTCAAGATTAACTGCTAACATGATTGCTCCAGGAACAGGAGGCTCATTCAACTTAGATTTAGATAATAGTGGTAGTGATGTAGGAGTAGAATTTGAAATTACTTTCACAGATTTAGCAAATGTACCATCTAACTTGGTATTTAAACAAGATTCTACAACATTAGCTATTTCAGGTTCAAAGATTACAGGTTATATTCCAGCTAAAGGAACTTTATCAATTCCATTAGCATGGGAGTGGCCATATGAAACATCTGGAACTCTTGCAACTGAGGATGGAGAAGATTTAGCTGATGGAAAAGCAGCAGAAGAGATGAGCATTACTGCAAGCATCAAGGGTACTCAAGTAAATCCAGCTGGTGCAGCTATAACTGCTTCATATACATTAGGAGCAGCATAAAAAAGGAAGTTTTTTAACTTCCATAAAGGAAATGAAGAAATTTGTTTCTTTTATGGAAGCTATAAATAGAAAGGATTAAAATTATGACAGACGAAAATAAAAATAATTTGAAATTTTGGATAATTATAATTTTGTTAATAATTATAATTTTAATCCTATTATTTTTTAGAAGATTTGGAACTATTGAAAATAACACAGTTCCAACTACGGCTAATATTAATGAAAAATATCTAATACCTACAGGAAATGTTGATGTATTTGACATTGACTTAAAATGTAAATGCAATGGTGATAGCTGTGAAAATGTTGCAGGAAGAGTTTATGTTGATGATATGGATGGAGATTATGCATATCACAAAAACTTACGAATATTTACTAATGCAGCATTTGAGTATACCAATATAATTGCTCCAGGAGTAGGTAATACATATAATTTCGTTGTACATAATAGTACTAATCTTAATTTAAAGTATTACATAAAAATACAAGAAGAAAGTGAGTATAAGATTAATTTAAAATATCGTTTAAGAAGAAATAACAAGTATATAATTGGAAATAGTGAAACTTGGGTTTCAGCAGATGAGTTAAAAACTGAATTCATTAATATAGCTAAAGGTAATTCAGATAGCTATTCATTAGATTGGAAATGGTTTGATGATAATGAGGCTGATACAATTGCTGGAAAGAACATGGATAGTTTATATAAACTTGATGCAAGTTTCTATTTTGAACAGGTTAATGATTAATGAAAAAGACAATATATACGATTTTTAAAATTTGTGTATTAGTCATTATTCTGATTAACCTTTTTTCAGTTTTAAATATTCCATTTTTTGGTATTAGACTATTTAGAGTTGGTTCTGGTAGTATGGAACCATACTTAAATGTTAGAGATTTAATAATAATAAAAAAAAGTAGCAGGTATGAAGTAAATGATGTAGTTACTTATAAAAAAAATGGTGAATACATAACTCACAGAATAGTATCAATAGATGATAATGAAGTTATAACTAAAGGAGATGCTAATAATACTTCTGATATTCCTATTACAAAAGATTTAATTGTTGGCAAAATGATTTACAAATTTAAAACTTTAGGTTTTATTAGTTATTTGTTTTCTAGAAAAGCAACATTGATATTACTATTTATAGTTGGGTTGGTATTAACAACTATAATTCCAGATAAGAATGAGAGGAAGCGTAAGAAATATGAAGAAAAAAAGAAGATTGAAAAAGAAATACGTTATTTTTCTTTATGTTTATTTTATTATTTTTCTCTCATATTTTACTACTAATACCTTATCAAAATATTTTGTTGTACTTCCAGAAACGACAGCTAATGTAAATGTTGCTAAATGGGAAGTATATGCTGATACTAGTGATAATGCAGTTGATGTCTTGGATTTGGTTTCAGGTGGTAATACCAATCAAAATTATATAGTAAAAGTAACTAGCAATTCTGATGTTGCTGTTGATTATGCAATTGAAGTATCAAGTTTACCAGCAGGAGTAACAGTTTTACTTGATGGCAATAATTCTGGAACAATTTCAAGTAATAAAGTTGTTTTTGAAAATGCAGGATCATTTAACGCTGGAAGTAATAATGCAATTAATGAACATACTTTGACATTTTCTACAGCTTTAGGGTCTGGAGATATTGATAGTAGTTCTGTAAAAATTGATGTTATTTTTACTCAAATTGATTTGAGTGATTAAATAAATCCTAGAGAAGAGGTGAATTTATGGCAAAGAAAATTAAGCTTCGCACAATGTTATCGATTTTATTTTTGACTGCCATAATTGTGCCAATAACATATAGTAAATATACTGAATCTAAAACAAAATATATAACTCTCAATTCGCGAGAACCACGTTATACAGTAGTTTTTAATGCTAATGCTCCAGCAGGTGCAACTGTAACTGGTAGTATGTCAAATCAAGATTTTGTTTATGGTACAGCTCAAAATTTAAATTTGAATAATTTTGAAATTGAAAATTATTCTTTTTCTGGTTGGACTAAATCAACAAACGGATCTGGTACTTTATATACAGATAATCAATTAGTTAATAATTTGTCAGAAATAGATGGTTCAATAGTTAATTTATATGCAAATTGGGTAACTGGTGTGGCAGAAATAGATGGAGTATTTTATGACACACTTCAAGAAGCTATTAATGCAGTTCCAACCGATAATACATTAACAACTATTAAATTATTGACTAATACAACAGAAGATACAATTGTAAGTAAAAATAAAAATATAGTAATTAATTTACAAAATCATACTTTAACTGCTTTAGGTGCTGACGCAGCAATTACTAACAATGGTACATTAAAGATTTCAAATGGCATAGTAACATCAAATTCAACCGCTGCTGCCACAATAAACAATAATCAAAATGCAAATTTAATTGTAGACGGCGTTAGAATATTGATGACTTCTACTGGTGGTAAGCAGGCTTTATATAATGATAAAGGAACTGTTGAAATAACTGGAAATTCTTATTTAAGATCAGCCAGTGGACCCGGAAGAAATTTAAGAGCTGCTGTTCAAAATCAAGCCAGTAGTACACTTTTAATAACCGGTGGTACAATTGTTTCAGAAAGTTATATTGGTGTAGACAATAGAGGTAATATGACTATTGGAGTAGAAGATAATGCTTCTAATAAATTATCACCTGTAATTCAAGGAAGTACAATAGGAGTTAGTAGTACAACTAATTTTGCATTTTATGATGGTACTGCCAAAGGGAAGAATTCTTCATTTAATAATGTTGCAAAAATTACAAGTCAGGAAGAAGATTTTATGCTTGTTAGTGCAACTGAAGTAATAGATAATCAAACATACAATATTTCTTATCTAGGGGTAGGTGTAACTATTACATTTGATGCTATGTCTGGGACTTCACCTGAAGCTACAAGGGCAATCGAAAGCGGAAGTGCTATTGGATCGTTACCTTTAGCTACGCGAACAGGTTATAGATTTGATGGTTGGTATACACTTCCTGAAGGTGGAAGTGAAGTAACACCAAGTACTACTTTTGAAAATGATACAACAATCTTTGCACATTGGACTCAAACTAGTGTTGCATCTGTAAACGGAATAGTATATACATCATTACAAACAGCAATAAATCAAGCGACTAGTGGTTCAACTGTATTACTTACAGATGATTGCATAGAAAGTGTAAAAGTTCCGAACAATAAAACTATTACTCTTGATTTGCAAGGTCATACTTTAAGTAATAGTGGGGATGCATCAACGATTGAAAATAACGGAACTCTTGAAGTTTATAATGGAACTATAACAGGTAATGCAGCAACAAAAGCGACTATAAATAATAATGCGACTGGTTCTTTACATATAAGTGGTGGAAATGTAATTTCTACAGGGACAAGATCTGCTGTATATAATATAGCAGGTGGATATGTAGAAATAAGTGGAAATGCTTATCTAAGCGCAACTGCAACAGGAGTGCCAAATACTACTACCACTTTAGAAAGAGCTACCGTTCAAAATTTGCTTAATGGTACAGTTAAAATAACAGGTGGTACGATAGTCGGAGTTTATCAACAAGCTATTTCCAACGAAGGTAATTTAACAATTGGAGATAATACAGACGGAAATTTAAGTACTGTTTCTCCAGAAATTCAAGGTAAAACATATGGTATTAGAAGTACTGTAGCGTTTGATTTCTATGATGGTGTTGTCAAAGGAATAACTGATGCTATTGACAATGAAATAAATGTTGTTCAAACTGATTCTTCATATTCAATAGTCCATGGAACTGAAACGATTGGTTCAGATTCATATAAAACATCTTATTTGGAACAATAAGTAATGGAGGGAAAAAATGAGAGATTTAGTTTTAAAAAAATGTTTGAAATGTGGAGCATTAGTAAAAGTAATAGAAGATTGCAATTGTGAAAACTGTGGAATTACATGCTGTGGTGAAAAAATGACAGTAGTAAGACCAAATAGTGTAGATGCTGCATTTGAAAAACATGTTCCTAGTTATGAGATTGATGGTGAAAACATAATTGTTACAGTAAATCACGTTATGGAAGAAGAACATTATATTGAATGGGTAGCTTTTCTAAATGATGAGAAAGAGGAATTTGTTTATTTGAAACCAAATATGGAAGCTAAAGTCAAATTTAACAAAGCTTCTGGCAAAATTTATTCATATTGTAACAAGCATGGCTTATGGGTAAAAGAAATAAATTAAAAAGGGAACTATAAAGTTTCCTTTTTTTATGTTAAAATGGTTATGGTGATATATATGAGATATATTCTTATTCCATTTTTAGTAGTATTTATTTTTATATTTACAATTGCAATTATAATTTTTATTATTCATATAAGAGCAAGAAAATTCTTAAAAGAATTCTTTAATACAACTTCATATAAGGAAGCATTTGAAACAACCGAAAAAGAAGCTGAAGAAACACCTAAATCAGTATCTTCAATGGATACTATATATTTAGATAGAATTGAACATGATTTTCCAAATTTAAATATCAACGAACTTAAAAGTAATGCTGAAAAAGTTATTCTTGATACTTTAAATGCAATTGAAAATAAAGATAAAGAATGCATGATTTCATCAGAAAAAGTAAATAGCTACATTAAAAGTAAAATTGATGATTTAAAAGACGGTAGTGCTATTTATGATCATATTAAGATTCATAAAACTGTTGTTACAAATTATGATAGAACTCCAAGTGTTGCAACAATTCGTTTTGCTAGTTCAGTTGAATACTTCTATAAAAAGAATAATGAAGTAGGTAAGAAAGTTCAGACAAGATTTAAATGTGAATACATATATATTATCGATTCATTAAAAGTAGGTAATGTAAAAGCATTAGGTCTTAATTGCCCAAACTGTGGTGCTCCAATAAAAACATTAGGGCATAAACATTGTGAGTATTGTAATACTGGTGTAATTGATATAGTTAAGAAAAATTGGATTATTAATAATATAAAAGAGTATTAAAAAAAGTTGATATTAAATCAACTTTTTTATTTGTGCTAATATAATTTATTTCCGCAGTTTCCACAGAATTTACCAACTACTGGAGTTCCACAATTTGGACAGAACTTTGGAATATTAGTTGGAGCTTCTTCTGCAGGAGTTTCTTCAACTGCTGCTGGAGCTTCCTCAACTGGAGCTTTAGGTTCAACTGGAGCTTCTGGAGCACCACCACGTTCAAACAATGTTCCTGGTTCAGGAGTATTTGTTTGAGGAGCATAAGCACCAGTGTTATTATTTGCTAAGTTTTGGTTAACTGCACCAATAACATTAGCTCCTTGGTTTTGAGCCATTCCCATGCCCATGAATCCCATCATTGCACCATTTTCATTTCCTGCAGCTGTTTTCATAGCGTCAGCAGTAGCAGAAGCCATTAAGCCAGATTGTAAACTTGCATTTGAGAAAATAGTTGCATCATCGATTTTGTTAACACGAGCCATTGAATCATCTGTTAAGTTGATATCAGCTAATGCAACATCTACGATTTCTAGACCATACATTTGCTTCCAAGTTTCATCTAAGCAAACATTCATTTCGTCTGATAGATCACTACCATACATTCCCATGTCACCAAATGAAACTTTGTGTTTACGCATAACTACTGAAATAGCTTGAGTCAATTTTTCAACGAACTTATTCTTTAATTGACTTCCTACGATTTCTTCATAAGTTACAGTATCTTTTGGATTTGCACCAATTACTTGATTTACTAAAATAATTGGGTCAGTTACTTTGAAAGCATATTCTCCAAAGAAAGTAACTTCTAACATTCCATATTTTTCATCTGTAATTTTTTTTGGTTGTGGTGAACCAAATTTGTTACCAGTAACAGTAAGTAAGTTAACATAGTAAACTCTTTGGTCTTTTGCTGTTTGTCCACCATAAGTGAAACGTTTTCCGATAGTCTTGAATGTATCAAGGATACCTTTTCCAAGTCCACCTGAGAAAATACTTGGTTCTGATCCGCTATCATAAGTAAATGTTCCTGGTTCAGCAGTAAATTCTTTAATTTCACCATTATCGATAATCATCATAGCCATTCCTTGTGGTACAGCAATGCCACTACCATTAGAAATAACGCCTTCTGAGAATCCTGGGTTGCCACTTCCGTGATGTACTTCTCCTCTTTGAATTAATACATCTTTGTCAATTGTAGGACAAGTGACGAACTCTTTAAATTGATCGCCTAATGCACTAGTAGCAGAACTAGTTAAGGCCTTAATTAAACCCATATATTACCTCTTTTCTATTTACAAAATTATTATAGCATAAAAAAACAAAAAATCAAACAAAAAAAAGGCTTAAAGCCTTAAGAATATTTTTCTTTGATTATGTTATATAATTTTACTTGATACTCATAAAATGTTTCCATATTTTCTTCATAATCAACATTTTCTTCAGCAACTGGCTTGTTGGCCTTTATTTTTGGATAAATAATTTCAATTTGTTCACTTATTTTACTATATGTTTCTTTGAAATCTGAATATTCATCGCCTAGATTAGTAATTTCACTTTTCTTTGTCTTATATTCATCATAGTATTTATCACAATCTGCTAAGACATTATCAATATCAATTGCAGCACCTTCTACACCAGTTCCATCAACAGTGTACCAATAAACGGGATCAACACATTTGTTCCACATGTTAGTAACCCATTCATTAGCTTCTGATATTTTACTTTTATTTCTATTTCTTAGACTATTGCATCCTCTTAATAGAAGTAAAATGATGATAAATATAATTATTACAACAGCAATATAAATAATCCAATACCAATTACTTTGTTCTTCTTTTTTTTGTTCTTCTTTATTAGTATTTTCATTATTAATAGGTGTTTCTATATTAATGTTTTCGTTTGTAACTTCAGCTTCTTCCTGATTAGGATTCTCATTTTTAACTTCGGTTTCTTCTGGACTATTATTTATAGGTTCATCAGTTTGAACATTTTCATTTAAGTTTTTTTCTTCATTCTCGTTCATATATAAACCTCCTTATTCTTAATAAGTATAACACAATTATAGTAATTTTTAAAGAGTTTTAAAAAAAAGAATAATTTAGTATAATTGTATTGAGGTGATAATATGACATTAGTTATAATGGCAGCAGGTATGGGTAGTAGATTTGGTGGATTAAAGCAAATTGAACCAGTTGGACCACATGGTGAAATTATAATTGATTATTCAATTTATGATGCAATTTTAGCAGGTTTTACTAAGGTTGTATTTATAATTAAGGAAGAAAACTATGAATTATTTAAACAAGTGATAGGGGATAAAATATCAAGTAAAATTGAAGTTGAATACGTATTCCAAAAAAATGATAATATACGTGAATTAACAGGTGTAACAATCGACCGTGTTAAACCTTTTGGAACCGCACATGCTATATTGTGTGCTAAAAATGCAGTTCATGAAAATTTTGCAATCATAAACGCAGATGATTTTTATGGACGCGATGCATTCATGAAAATTGCCGAATTTTTAAAGAAAAACGATAAAAACTATGGATTAGTAGGCTATCATATTTGTAATACAATAACAGCATCTGGAGCTGTAAAAAGAGGAGTATGTGAAACAAAAGATGGTAAGATTGATTACCTTGTTGAATGTAGTGTTGACAATGCAACAGGTAAGTATATTGCATCACCACTTTCAGGAGCCGAACCTTTTGAAATAAACCCAGATCAATTAGTGTCAATGAATATGATGGGGTTTACACCAAAAATATTTGATTATTTAGAAGAAAGACTTAAATCTTTTGTTGTTGAAAATAAAGACCAACTTGATAAATGTGAATACCTAATTCCAGAAGTTGTATGTGAACAAATTAAAAAGGGTATGGTTGAAATGGAAGTACTAGATACAACATCAGTTTGGTATGGTATCACTTACAAAGAAGATAAAGAATTAGTTGTAAATGCATTAAAGAAAATGACTGATGAAGGATTATATCCAGAGGAATTATAAAAGGACAATTTAATAATTGTCCTTTTCTTCTACAATATTGAGTTGCTCTTTCATTTTTTTAAAATAATCATATTTTAAAGTAAAATCATTTTTCTTAATCAAATTATCAACTAAATTATTTTTAGTTTCTAATGTTTCTTTATCTAAATCGCATTTATTCTTAACTTCACCATTATCTACATAGCAAGTTCCATCATACCAAGAATAATCATTGAAGAACACGAGGCCAGTATATTTACCATCTAAAGCATCATTTCCCATGTAATAATCTTTAACATAATTAATACCAAACAAATTAAGGATAGTTGGTAAAATATCAAGTTGTGATGTAACATCTGTTACATTAACACGCTTTAGATTTTTCTTATAAATCAAGAATGGTGTATGATTAATTAAATTATTTGATGTTTCTTTATATTGTGCAAGTATTTCTTCATCACTTACTGTATATAAGTAATGATCAGTAAATATAACTAAAACTGTATTTTCATCTAAATGGTTGTCTTCTAACGCTTTCAATAATAATCCAATCATATCATCAGTTTCTTTAGCTTGTCTTCTAATACAACCTTCTTCAGTTATATCGTTCATTTCTTGTTTAGTAATTTTATTTTCATCTAAGTCCTTATTCAATAACTGCCTACATACACCATATTTAGTAGTAAATGGCATATGATTTGAATAAGTGATCAAATAGTGAACAAATTTATTGCTTTCTTCATCACGATTAAACATTAAGTTATAAAAATTTTCATTAAGAATTAATTCTGTATCTAACTGATATTTATCACTTAGGTATAATTCTAAATCTTTTAAACCATAATAATTATCATAACCCCAGTTTTCATAATTGATTCCTCTTGAATAGTATTCTCTTGAATTCATATGGAAAGCATTAACATCATATTTTTCATTTTTAAATAGTTTTGCTAATGAATATGAAAAATCATTACGATTAAATGTATATGCATTACGATTATATGTAATTGGTGTCATGAAACCAGTATTTACAGCGAACTCAGAATTAAATGTTGAACCACCACCATTATAAAAAGAGAAGTGGTTAGTAAAGTTAATTGAGTTTTCTTGCATTGCATATAAGTTTGGCATTGTTTCTTCAGTTAAAAGCCAATTGTCAATTCCTTCAAGTTGTAAGAAAATAACATTGTTATCTTTAAATAAACCAGTGTAAGCATTAATTGGTGCTGCTTCGATATTTGAATAAGCTTCATTTAAAAAATCTAATTCAGTATCATTTTCTGGTTCTTGTGCTTTAACAAAATTGATGTAGAAATTTCTAAATGTATATTCATATAAACCTGTTATTGTAAAACTTTTGTTACTATCGTTAAATCTTAAATAAACATTTTGAGCATTTTGCCAAGTGTTCCATGTTAAAGTTTTATTAGATGGACCATATAATATAGGTAAACATGCATGAATTATAAAGAAATAAATAAATCCAATTCCGATTTTTTGAAAATCAGTTTTTTTATTGTTTGGTAAATATTTAAATGCATTATAAACTAAGAAGCCAAATACAATTGCTGCAACATATATTAATACTTTAGTATTTAAAATTGCATCCAGGAAGTAAGCACTTCCTTCACTTGCTAATCCTAGAAGTGAAAAATCAAAGAAGTTATTAGTTGTTGAATAATAAACTCCGTTTGTTAAAAATATTACAAATGCCATAAAGAGTGCAATTGAATAAATGGTAATACACCAATTTCTTTTTAAATTTAAACAAATAGTTAATACTAAAAATAACCAAATTGCTGTGAATAAAGCAGGCATTAAGAAGAATAGGGGAAAGTAAAAAATTTCACTTCCAATTAACTGTAATGTGAAATCTAAACATACAAAAGGCAAAACGAGATAAATAATATCTCGATATTTACTACAAAAAGCTTTTATTTTTTTTGTTAGGCTTTCCTTGTTATTCTTCATTTTATTCACCATCTCTATTATAGCATATTAATTTTTATCAGTATATTTTAAAATGCTAATTATTAAATTATCTTTTTTAGTATTAGCAATAATACTATCAAATTTATATTTGCCATATCTTCGTATAGAAAAAGTATCTCCAGGTTTTAATAATTTTGATCCATCTTTTAACAATTCATAATTATAGATGATTTTTTTATCTTTTATTAAAGATTTAATTTCATCACGGTTAGTATGAATTATTTTAGCAATAACACTATCAATTCTTAGACTAGAAGTTATAATTTTTAGTTCCTCGTAATTTGGGATATAACTATCTAAATAATCAATATCTTTTTCTTCTAATTCAATATTATTTCTACCAACTTTAGTAAATTCTTGCTTAAAAAATGGTTTCATATCATCAAATGTATAGAAATAATATCTATTATTAATAATGATAATATCACCAAATAAACCATCATCTATTTTCAAACTAAAAAGACTTCCAAGAATATCTTGATGCTTTAAAGAAGTTTTAGTTTTTATTTCAAATAGTATTATTTTAGGTTCCTTTTGATAAATAATATTTTTTTCAGAGTATTCATATGGCTTATATATATTGTAACTATTTTTCTTTAAATGATTAGTTACATCTTTTAAATCTTTTGGGTTAAGAAAAAATGTATAACCATTACTATAAAGTTTGTTTATTGTTTTTTCAATTAAATACATTTTTTTCACCGAAATAAAGTATAGCATATAAAGTTAATTTCAAGCAAATTTAAAGATAGTTATTTGTTTTTTTTTGGATATTTGTTATAATTAAAAATGGGGAGGGTTCGATATGGCAAAGAAAAAAAGAAAAAAAAGAAAAGTACAAAGATCAGAACCTAGAAATAATTATACAATTGAGTTTATTGGCATTCTTTTAATTGTTGCCGTTGTAGTTGGCATATGGAAAAAGGGTGCAATAGGCGAATTTATATATAAATATGGAAGTTATGTAGCAGGTGCATGGACTGTAGTTTTTTTAGTACTTGTTTCATTTGTTGGACTTTACATGTTAATACATAGAAACAAACCAGAAAAGTTGGGAATTCGTATATTTGGGCTTTACATTGCTTTTATAGGCGTTCTTATGTTTGCACATGCTAATTATGTAGTACTTGGTGAAACTGTAGGTGATACTATCAGTACCACAGTTAATAATTATATTGCAACGGTAGATGGCGTAACTGAAGTAAGTGGTGGCGGTATAGTCGGAGCATTTTTTGCAAGTATATTTGTTAAATTGATTGCTAAAGAAGGTGCCTATGCAGTGGCAGTGCTTCTTATAATATATGGATTTATAAAATTATCCGCACATTCAGTTATTGATGTTTTTAGAGTCTTAATAGCACGTATTAGAAAGTCAAGAAAATCTGTTCGTGAAGATGATCAAGCTGAAATAGAAGCTGCTGATGATGAATATGAAGAAGACAACAAAATTGTTGTATCTTCTGTTGATGAAATTATCAACAATCAAAGCGCAGTTGAAAAATCAGTTCCAGCTAAACATGAAGAAGATTTATCTGATGTTGAAATTGTTGGAGCAGGATATATGTATCCTCCAATTAGTTTATTAAGAAAACCTCAGAATAAAAATAATCATGAAAATCAAGCTGAAGTAAAAGAAAATGTTATTATTTTAGAACAAGTATTTGCTGACTTCGGTGTTGAAGGAAAAGTAGTTGCCATTAATATAGGACCTGCTGTTACTCAATACGAAATGGAAATTAAAGCAGGAACAAAAGTAAGTAAAATTTTATCTTTAAATCGTGAAATTGCATTAGCTTTAGGAGCTCGTGATGTTCGTATCCAAGCACCTATTCCAGGTAAGAGAACAGTAGGTGTTGAACTTCCAAATAAGAAAACTTCAACAGTTACGGTTCGTGAAATTTTAGAGTCAGTACCAAAAAGTAAAGAAGATAGTAAGCTTCTTGCAGTTCTTGGTCGAGATATCATGGGAACTCCAATTTGGTTTGAAATTAATAAAGCACCACATATATTGGTTGCTGGTACTACTGGTTCTGGTAAATCTATTTGTATCAATAGTATCATCATTTCACTTATGATGCGTACACGTCCGGACGAAGTAAAATTGGTTCTTGTCGATCCAAAAAAAGTAGAACTTAATGTTTATAATGGAGCACCACATTTGTTATGCCCAGTTGTAACAGAACCTAGAAAAGCAAGTATTGCTTTAAAGAAAATTGTTGCTGAAATGGAAAGAAGATATGATATTTTCAGTGAGGCACGTGTTAAAAACATAGCTGGTTACAACATGATGATTGAAAAGAAAAATGAAACTTTACTTGAAGATCAAAAGTTGAAGAAGTTACCTTATATTGTAGTAATCATCGATGAACTTGCAGATTTAATGCTTGTTGCAGCTAAAGAAGTTGAAGATTCAATTACAAGAATTACACAATTAGCTCGTGCTGCAGGAATTCACTTAATTGTTGCAACACAAAGACCAAGTACTGATGTTATCACAGGTTTAATCAAAGCAAATATTCCATCAAGAATTTCATTTGCAGTATCTAATAGTATCGATTCAAGAACTATTTTAGATATGGTTGGAGCTGAAAAATTATTGGGTAAAGGTGATATGCTATTCTTGCCAATGGGTGAGAATACACCACTTCGTATTCAAGGCACATATATTTCTGAAGATGAAATCAATAGTGTAGTTAAATACACAATTTCACAACAAAAAGCTCATTATGATAATACTATTACAATGTCAGATGAAGAGGAACATGCAACATCTATGGTAGGGGGAAGCAGTAGAGATGCTACTGAAGAACCTTTATATAATGAAATTGTTGAATTTGTTGTAACTCAAGGTAAAGCAAGTGCATCACTTTTACAACGTAAGTTTAGACTTGGTTATAATCGTGCTGCTAGAGCAATTGATTTACTTGAAGAAAGAGGAATTGTAGGACCTCAGAATGGTTCTAAACCTCGTGAAGTATTAGTAAAACTTGAGAGCAAAAATGATTCTGAAGAAGAATAAAAAAGAGTGATTAAATCACTCTTTAATTTTGGTATTTTTTAAATTTTTTATTTCAATATTATATTTATTAAATAATTCTTTTAGATTATCAAAGTATTCTTTTTTTGTTGATAAACTATAATTAATTGTATCACTATAATTTTTAGTTATTATATATTCTTTTAATTTTGATTCCATTATATCTTTTAATTCATATGGAATTGAAATGTCAAAAGTATAACCATCTGTATATTCAAATATATTTAAATCTTTTAAATTCTCAGTTACTGATTTAGTATAAGCACGAACAAGTCCGCCAGCACCAAGTTTAATTCCTCCAAAGTATCTAACAGTAACTGCTAAAACATGATTTAAACTGTTGCTTTCAAGAACATTTAAAATAGGCATTCCTGCTGTACCGCCAGGTTCATTATCATCATTAAATCTTTTAGTATTATCAAGTATAAATGCATAACAATAATGGGTAGCATCCCTATATTCGTTTTTTACCTCATTCAAATATTTTTCAACATCACTTAATTCTTCAATTATAAAAAGAAAGTTGATAAATCTTGATTTATTTATAACAATTTCATTTTTTTTGTTTTTTTCAATCATTAACATAAACATCACATTTAAATTATATCACATTTGCTTGTTAAATAAATTCATAAATGGTATAATATAGCTTGAAGGTTGGTGAACTATGGAAGAAACGAAAACATACAAAAGAAACGAACTTGATAATGAGATGGTTGGCAAAACTATTTCTGAAGTAGTTGAAGCTTTAAAGACTAGAGGTTATGATCCAATTGATCAAATAGTTGGTTATTTAATGAGCGGAGATCCTGGATATATCTCAAGTTATAAAGATGCAAGAAAGAAAATAACCGGTTTGGAAAGAACTAAAATATTAGAAGTTTTAGTGGAAAATTATATTAAATAATGCGTTATTTAGGTTTAGACCTTGGTACTAAAACACTTGGAGTATCTATAAGTGATCGGACAGGTTTAATTGCAAGTGTTTATGAAGTAATTAGATTTGCTGAAAACGATTATGATAGTGCTTTACCAAGACTAAAAGAAATAGTTGAAGCTGAACAAGTTGATAAAATTGTTCTTGGTTTACCAAAGCATATGAATAATGACTTTGGTGAAAAAGCTTCCATTGCAACCGAATTTGGTAAAAAAATAAGCGAATTCTTAGGAATAGAAGTAATAATGCAAGATGAAAGACGTACTACTATTGAGGCTACTAATTATATGTTAGAAGCAAACGTTTCGAGAAAAAAAAGAAAACAAAAAATTGATAGTTTGGCCGCGAATATTATTTTGCAGACATATTTAGATAGAAAGAGGAATGAAAAATGAATGAAAGAATGACTTTTAAAGCAATTAATGAAAAGGGTGTAGAAGTACAATACGAAGTACTATTTACTTTTGAATCAGATGAAACAAAGAAAAAGTATATAGTTTATACTGATGACACTACTGATGATTCTGGTAATGTTAAAGTATATGCATCTACATATGTAGAAAATGGTGAAAAATACAATTTATCACCAATTGAAACAGAAAAAGAGTGGAAAGTAATTGAAACAATTTTAAATGAATTACAAGCTAACTTAAAACCTAAAAATGGTACAGAAGAGTAATTATGAGAAAACTTGTATTAGTAATTTTAATACTTCTTTTAATGACAGCAAATGTGTGGGTTATTTATAATGGAGAATTACAGGCTGTAAGTAAGAATGATAAAAAAATTGAGTTTGTTGTTAATGAAAATGACACATATTCATCAATAGCAACAAAGTTAAAATCTAATAATTTAATTAGATCAGAACTTGCTTATAAAGTATATTTAAAATTAAATCCACCTAAAAATTATCTTTTGACAGGAAAATATTATGTAAGTGAAAGTATGACTGTAGCTGAATTAATTGATGTTTTAACAAAGGAGGCAAAGTCTACTGCTGAAACAGTCAAGATAACTTTTAAAGAAGGAAAAAACATGCGTCAAATTGCGGCATTAATAGCTGATAAAACAGATAATACTGTTGATGATGTTATGAATGCGCAGAAGAACGTTGAATATCTTAATAGTTTGATAAGTGAATATTGGTTTTTAACGGATGATATTAAAAATAAAGATATCTATTATCCATTAGAAGGCTATTTATTTCCTGATACCTATGAATTTTTAAAGGAAGACTCAGTTGAAACGATATTCAAAAAAATGCTTGATCAAATGAGTTTAAAGTTAGAAAATTATAAGTTAGAAATAGAAAATTCTAGTTATTCAATTCATAAATTGATTACACTCGCATCAATTGTAGAACTTGAAGGAGCTTCAAGCAATGATCGTGCTGCTGTTGCAGGTGTATTTTATAATCGACTTAAGAGCGGTTGGTCACTAGGAAGCGATGTAACAACTTTCTATGCTGAAAAAATGGATAATTGGTCAAAGGGATTAACTCGTGCTCAATTAGATGCTTGCAATGCATACAATACGAGAGGTACTTGTGTAAAAGGTTTGCCAGTTGGACCAATTTGCAATCCAGGAATGGAGTCGCTTGCATCAGTATTTGAACCATTAGAACACAACAATTATTATTTTGTTGCTGATTGTAATGGTAAAACTTATCTTAGCAAAGATGCTTCTGAACATAGCAAAACAATAAATCAATTAAAAGCTTCTAATATGTGGTGCGAAAATTGATAGAAAAAATTGAACAATATGCAAAAGAAAATAATATTCCAATAATGTTACCAGATGGAATATTATTTTTAACTAATTATATAAAAGAAAATAATATAAAAAGTATTCTTGAAATAGGTACAGCTATAGGATATTCTTCAATAAGAATGGCACTTATTGATAAAGATATTCATATAACTACTATTGAAAGAGATGAAGGAAGATATAAAGAAGCTTTAAAAAATATCAAATTATTCAATTTAGAAAATCAAATTGATGTTATATTTGAAGATGCATTTAATGTTGAATTAAGTGATAAATATGACTTAATTTTTATAGATGCAGCAAAGAGTCAATCAATTAAATTTTTTGAAAAGTTTAAGTTTAATTTAAATAATAATGGGACAATTGTAACTGATAACATCAATTTTCACGGTTTGACTAAAGAAAAAGTAATAAAGAATAGAAATACTCGTCAATTAGTTAGAAAAATCAAGGAGTATGTTGAATTTTTAGAAAACAATCAAGAATTTACAACTTACTTTGTTGAAGACGGGGATGGAATTTCAATATCAAAAAGAATTAAGAGTGTATCTTAATTCTTTTAATTTCAAATCATTTGTGATAGAATTATTTTAGAAAAGAATGAGGCAAAAATATGAATGAAACAGGCAAGAAACCATTATTATTTATTTTAATTGGCATTGTTTTTATAGTGATAGGAATAGCAGCATATTTAATTTTCTTTGGCCAAAAACCTAATGATATTTCATTAGATGTAAAAGCTCCAGATGCTGTTTTTGTTGGTGAAAATAATACAATTAAAGTAAGCGTTATTGGCGATAATAATTCTAAAACAACAATTATTTATAAAAACTCATTACTTTCAAGTGAAAAGAATGAGTATATTGGAAATGATTTTGATGTTCCTTTTATAGCTCAAGCTGCAGGAACTGAAGAAGTTGAAATAAAGACAAATGATATAAATAAGAAAATCACAGTAGTAATCTGTGACAAACTTAAAACATTAAATAAAACAATTTTAGTTGAAGCTGGGATTTCATCAAACTTGGATTTTGGGGTTCCTAATATATGTTTAGAAAAGTATTCATTTAAAATTGAAAATGAAAATGTAGCATCATATGTAGATGGAAGCATTATTGCTAAAAAAGTGGGGACTACATCATTAGTAATTTCAAGAGGAGAAGAAACATATAATTACAAAATTAAAGTAAAGTCAGCCACTTTTTCGTTCTTATCAACATCATCTACAATTAAAACAGGCTCTGAGGAAAGAATTATGCTAAAGGGGTTAAATGGAAAGCATACATGTAAATCAAGTGATAGTACTATTGTAAAAGTCGAAGCTGATAATAACAGTTGTTTAGTAAAAGGAATCAAAGAAGGCGAAGCTAAGATAACAGCTTCTGCTGGTGGGAAAAAAGTTAGTACAAAAGTAATTGTTACAAATTTAAAAAGATATAACATAACATTTGATAGTAATGGTGGAACAGCCGTTGTAAGTCAGGTTTTAGATCCTGGAAATTATGTTAATAAACCTAACAATCCAACTAAAACAGGATATACATTTAAAGAATGGCAATTGTCTGGTAGACCATATGATTTTAATAAGACTGTAACAAGTGATTTAACATTAACAGCTGTTTGGACAGCAAATCAATATACTGTTATTTATGATGCCAATGGTGGAACAGGAAATATGGCATCGCAAGTAATGACATATGGAAACAAATATTCATTGAATGCCAATACATTTACAAAATCTGGTTATAAATTTAATGGTTGGAATGGAATTCTATACAGTTATGAACTTGAAAAAAGTGGTACTAATGAATATCTTCAAAATTTTGATATGGCACCATATTTTAATAAGTATGGGACAGATACTACATATCATCTAGAATTTGATATGAAATCTGCTAATACTAGTAAAAATAATGTGATTGAAGTTTATAGTTATCAACCATCAATAGCAAAGTATTATATGGTAGGTGGAGCAAAAAAATATAATGTTACTACAAGTTATAAACATTTTTCATTTGACTTTAAAGTTGGGTTAAATAAGAATAGTTCACAGAATGTAACATATCTTTCATTTTTTGGAAATTATAGTACAGGTAACGTTCCACATGTTAAAAATTTAAAATTATCTATTGTTCCATCTTTAGCAGATAAAGCTTCAGTAAGTAATTTAACATCAGTTGCTGGCGGTAAAGTTAAACTTTATGCTAACTGGATATCAAATACTGGTTCAAATGTCGCAGTAAGTGGAATAAATTTGGACAAATCGGTAGTTCATTTAAAAATTGATACAACTGTTCAATTGGTAGCAAGTGTAACGCCGACTAATGCAACTAACAAAAGTGTTATCTGGGAAAGTAGTAATCCAAGTGTTGTTTCTGTTGATAATGGAACTGTTAAAGCATTAAAAACTGGAACAGCAACGATTACGGCAAAAAGTAGTGATGGCAGAAAGAAGGCAACAGCCTTTGTTGTTGCAACAACTTCTAACTTATCAATTAGATATGATGGATCAACAATAAAATATTCAGTAGATAATGGTATTAGTAGTAAATATATTCTTTCATATATTTGGGTTTCTGATGCCTATAAGCAATTTAAGATTGGTCATCCAGAACTTGGAACTTTAGCACCTGTAAAAGATATTATTACAAATGAAATAAGGAAAAACAATTTTTCTTCCAAAGCGATTATTGCAGTTAATGGAAGTGATATTTGTACAGAAAGATTTCATCCAGAATGTGTACAAGCAAATCCAACATGGAAGAATACAACAATATCACCGATATTAATAGTTGATGGTACAGTTATAAGAAAAGGTGAAAAGAGTTGGATTCCTAATGGCTTTTACACCAATTGGAGTATTAATAAAAATAGCGTATTATCTTTTTATGGTAGCTGCTGTGAGGGAGTAGCTAACAATATGATAAATGATGGTGTTAAGAATAATGGCTTTTTTGGACCAGTTTTAATTAAAAATAGTAGTTTGCAAAACGTAGATTCTACATCATCTGCCCAACGAACAGGATTATGTCAAATAGATAAATATAATTATGTAATTTTGACAACACAAAGCGGACAGAGTATGAATTATAGTGAGATGCAAAATGTATTTAAATCAATAGGATGCACTAATGCTCTTAACATTGATGGTGGAGGAAGTGTGACTCTTGGGTATAAGCTTCCAAGCACGTCATCATTAAATTTAATTCGTTATAATGAAGGTTCTTATGGAAGATCACTTGCTGATAGTGTATACTTTGTAGGAAATTAAAAAATCTTGTTTAAAAAACAAGATTTTTTTAATTAAAAGCAATCAATAAAATAATTGATTAATAAGATTGTTTGTTGTATAATTACTATTGAATTTTGGAGGGATTATCCATGGAAAAATTAATAATACCTAAGAGTTTAGAAGAAATAGAATCTTTAAAATCTTATTATGATGGCATTATTATTGGTATTGATGGTTTAAGTGTCAATGTTAACCTTTATTTGACAGTAGACGATGTAAATAAGTTGAACATTGATAAAGAAATCTTTGTTGCCTTAAATAAGAATATGCATAATAAAGATCTAGAGATTCTAGAAAAAACAATGAAATCTTTGAAGAATATCAAAGGTATTTTATATTATGATGCAGCAGTTGTTGCTCTTTACAATGAGATAAAACCAGACTATGACTTGGTTTGGTCACAAGAGCATATGACAACTTCTTCAGTAACATGTAATTACTGGAAATCTAAAGGTGCTAGTTATACATATTTATCATGTGATATTACTCTAGAAGAAATATTAAATATTAGAAAGCAAACAGACATGAAATTAATAGTACCTATATTTGGTTATTTACCAATGTTTGTTTCTAAAAGACATTTAGTTAAAAATTATTTAAATTGTTTTAATTTAAAAGATGATTCTAAGATGCATTATTTGGAAAAAGAAGGAAATAAGTATCCAATTTTAGATGATGAACTTACAAGTGTTTATTCAGCTAATATATTAAGTAGTATAGAAGCTTATAAAGAACTAGAAAAAAATAATATTGATTATGTTACATTTAACTCATTTAATATAAATGAAAGTGATTTTAAAGAAGTCTTAAAAATATATAATGGCGAAAGTAAAAGGAATGTTGAAGAATTGTTTTCAAATGTAGATACTGGATTCTTATATAAAGAAACTTACTATAGGGTGAAGAAAAATGATTAAACCAGAATTACTTGCTCCAGCAGGAGACTTAGAAAGATTAAAATGGGCGATCGATTATGGTGCAGATGCTGTTTATTTTGGTGGACCAGGATTTGGTCTTAGAGCAAATGCCATCAATTTTACTTTTGATGATATATCTGAAGCAGTTAAATATGCTCATGATCGTAAAAAAAGAGTTTATGTAACAGTTAATATTGTTTTACATGATAAAGAAGCGAAAGAGTTAGAAGAATATTTAAAGAAACTTGAAAGTTTAGGTGTTGATGCTATTATTGTTAGTGATCCAGCAGTTATTAAGTTGGCTCATGAAAAAACATCACTAGAAATACATCTTTCAACACAACAATCGACTTTAAATAAAAAGGCTGTTGAGTTCTTTAAAAATGAGGGAGTAACTCGTATTGTGCTTGGTCGTGAAACTTCTAAAGAAGAAATAAAAGAAATAATTGATTCAAATGATATTGAAATTGAATGTTTTATTCATGGAGCCATGTGTGCAGGTTATAGTGGAAGATGTGTACTATCAAATTTTCTAACTAAAAGGGATGCAAATCGTGGTGGATGTAGTCAAATATGCCGTTGGAATTTTGACTTATTAGACGAGAATTTAAATCAAATTAAAGGTGAAAAAGATTTTTCATTTTGTACTAAAGATTTATCAATGATTGAATGTATTCCTGAAATGATTGATATGGGTATTACTTCATTTAAAATAGAAGGAAGAATGAGATCAATTTATTATATTGCAACAGTTGTAAGTGTTTATAGAAAAGTAATTGATGAATACTTAGGAGACAAAAAAAATTACAAATACAATGAGACTTATAAAAAGATACTCGATAATTGTGCTAATCGTGCCTCTACAGTGCAGTTTTTTGATGGTAATAGTGATTATCATTGCCAGTACTATAATAGCGGTGTAGACGCTTCTAATCAAGATTTTCTTGGAATAGTTTTAGACTATCAAGATGGTTATGCTATTATAAGTGAAAGAAATTACTTTGAACCTGGAACTGTAGTTGAAATATTTGGGCCGAAAACAGAACCTTTATCATTTAAAATAGAAAAAATATTTGATGAAGATGGAAATCTAAAAGATGCTGCTAGACATCCTGAAGAAATATTGAAAATTAAGGTTCCAAAGAAAGTTTTTAAAAATGATATAATACGATTAAAAAGGGTTTGACAACTGAAAAAAAATGTGCTAATATTTAGTACGTTTGTGAAAGAAAGGTTGAGATGATATGAACGAAGAAAAAAAAGTTTATTTGACTCAAGAAGGGGTAGACGAATTACAAAGACAACTTGATGAACTAAAAAATGTAAAACGTCCAGAAGTTATCATCGCACTTAAAGAAGCAAGAGCTTTAGGAGATTTATCAGAAAATGCTGAATATGATGCTGCTCGTACAGAACAAGCATTAGTAGAAGGCAAGATTGCTGAAATCGAAGCTATGCTTGAAAATGTAGAAGTTATAAAAGAAAAGAACACTGAATTTGTAGATATCGGAGCAAGTGTTAAATTAAAATATGTAGATGATAATGAAACTGATATATATACAATTTGTGGAAGCAAGGAAGTTGATCCATTCAATAATAAGATTTCAAATGAATCACCAATTGCCCAAGCTATTATGCATCATCGTGTTGGTGACATTGTTTCAGTAGTGAGCCCAAATGGTCAATACGATGTTGAAATATTAGAAATTTCTTAAGCACTTTTCGTGCTTTTTTACTTGCAAATAAAGCTTATATATTATATACTATAGAGGTATCGAGGAGGAAACAAAGTGAATAAAAAAGAAGTAAACATTAAAGTTGAAGGTAAAGAATGGGAAACTGCTTTAGATAAAGCTTTTGAGAAAGCTAATAAGAAAGTTAAAATTGATGGCTTTCGTCCAGGACATGCACCAAAAGATGTATTTTTAAAGAAATATGGTAAAGAATCTTTGTATATGGATGCAGCTGAAGAATGCTTACATGAAGCTTATCATAAAGTAATAGATGAAAATAAAGATTTAGAAATAGTTGCTGAACCAGAAGTTGCTATTAAAGATGTTAATGAAAAAGGTTGTGAATTTACATTTGGTTTTGTTTTAAGACCAGAAGTTAAATTAGGTAAATATACTGGCCTTGGAGTTAAAAAAGAAGAAGTAAAAGTAACTAAAAAAGAAATTGATGAACAAATTGAACATATGCGTAGTCACTATGCTGAAAATGTTCTTAAAGATGGACCTATTAAAAAAGGCGATATTGCTATAATTGATTTTGAAGGATTTAAAGATGGCGTTGCTTTTGAAGGTGGAAAAGGTGAAAATTATTCACTTGAAATTGGTAGTGGCACATTTATTCCTGGATTTGAAGAACAATTAATAGGAGCTAAAGCTGGCGAAGAAAGAGATGTTAATGTAACTTTCCCAGAAGAATACCATAGTGAAGAACTAAAAGGCAAAGCTGTAGTATTTAAAGTAAAAGTTCATGAAGTTAAGGAAGTAAAAATTCCTGAATTAGGTGAAGAATTCTTTGAAGATTTAGGTATGGAAGGCGTTAATAGTAAAGAAACATTAGAAGCTGAAGTTAAAGAAAGTATCAAAGCAAGTAAAGAACATGATGCTGAAAATAAATATATTGAGGCATTACTTGAAGCAGCAGCTAAAAATGTTAAAGTTGATATTCCAGACGTTATGATTGATGATGAAGTTAAACGTATGTTAAGAGAATATGAAGAGCATTTAAAAATGCAAGGAATTTCACTTGAACAATTCTATAAATTTACAAATTCTGATGAGAGTGCCTTAAAAGCTCAAATGACTGAAGAAGCTACAAAACGTGTTACTTATCGTTTAATGTTAGAAGAAATTGCTAAAAAAGAAAAGATAAATGTAACTGAAAAAGAAGCAGATGAAGAAGCACAAAAATTAGCTGATAAATATCATATGACAAAAGAAGATCTATTAAAGAACTTTGGTGGTATTGATATGATCAGATATGACATGGAAATGCGTAAGACTATGGATGTATTAAAAAAATAACCTTTTGGTTATTTTTTTTATTTATTTTTCTACAAATAAATATTATAATAGTAGTGTAAAAGAATATAGGGTGTTATATATGGCTAGACGAAAGAAAAGGAAAATAACTTTAAGTAAAGAAAAATGCATATTTATTACTTCACTTGTAGTTACAATTGGTTTAGTATTACTTGTCATTAATAGAACTATTCTAAAAGATCCAGAACATGAAATATATTTTCATGATAAAACAGCTGAGATTTTTATAGGTGATCAAGTAAGATTCGGATATACAATTTCAAATGCAAAGCAAGATGAAAGTTTATTATGGACAACTTCTAATAGTAAAGTTGCAACAGTTGATTCAACAGGTAGAGTAAAAGGAATATCTTTTGGTGATGTAACTATTACTGTTGAACTTAGTAATGGTTCAAGTTCTTCAATTAAACTTCGAGTTAAAAGTTATCCTGTTCGTTTAATCGTTAACACTGATATAGAACCAATTAAAAATTGGTATAACAAAGAATTAACAATTACTCTTGATACTATCAATATTGAAGAAATAAAATATTGTATAAGTATTGAAGGAGAATGTAATCCTAATTTATATTATAAAGATAAGATTAAACTTCCAAATGGAATATGGTTCTTATATATAAATTACACTGATAAAAACAATAAGGCAGTAACTCATCGTGAAATCTTCAAAGTTGACTTGAAAGCACCTAAATGTGACATTACAAGAATAGGTAAGCTTTATGAAGATGATGCTACTATCGACATAATATGTGGAGAAGATTCTAGTGGTATAGATAGATATGAATGGTATCGTGATGGAGCAAGAGTATTTATGACAGATAAGAGTATAACATATACTAAAGAAATATATATGGCAGGTAAACACAAATATAGTGTCAAAGTATATGATGTAGCTGGTAATTATACTGAATATAAGATTGACAATTAAAACCTTATTTGTTATAATTGACGCATAAATTGATGACGAAGGAATTTTATAAATATCTTTTATAAAAGTGAGCTTGGTATAGTGTGAACAAGTTATAAAAAATTATAAATCCGGCCTTCAGAGAGAAGTTAATCACTTCCGGTTTAAAAGCCGTTATTCAAATTAAGTAAATGTAGGATGGTACCGTGCAATTGCACTCCTTGTATCGTCCTTTTTTTATCGGAAAGTAGCTTAATTTGGTAGAGCACTTGGTTCGGGACCAAGAGGTCGTGGGTTCAAATCCCATCTTTCCGACCATTTTTAGAAAAGAGGTATATTATGAAAGTATCAAAAATGGGTTTAAAAAGTGTTAAATTAACAGAATTAGATAAGATGTATCCAGGACAAGACATTCTTCTACAAACTGGTCAAATCAAACAATATGGTAGTGGACTTTACGCGTATGATAATGTTGTTTTAAGAGTAGAAGATCGCGTTGAAGAAATCATAAAAAAACATATGGATAAAATAGGTGGAATTGAAGTTGAAATGCCACTATTACAACCAAGTGAACTATGGAAATCATCAAATAGATATGATAAATACATAAATGATGGAGTAATGTTAACTGTTAAAACAGATAAAAATGAATTTTGTTTAGCTCCAACAGCAGAAGAAGCAGTTACTAAATTTGCTGAAAATAGAATTACATCTTATAAACAATTACCAGTTTCTTTCTATCAAATAGGCAAGAAATTTAGAAATGAAATTCGTAATCGTGGATACTTATATCGTGGAAAAGAATTCTTAATGTTCGATTTATATTCTTTTGATAAAAATGAAGAAGATTTAAATAAAACATATGATTTAGTAAAACAAGCATATTTTGATGCTTTTAAAGAAATGAATTTAAGCCTTGTATCAGTTGCTGCTGACAATGGTTCAATTGGTGGAACTCGTTCTGAAGAAATGATGGTTTTATCTGAATCCGGTGAAGATACAATTCTTTATGATGGTAAAGTTGGTTTAAATACTGAAGTTTTAGAAAAAGAAAATTATCAAGAATATTTAAAGAAAGAATATAATATTACGGATATTAGTAACTTATCAAAATTAAAAGCAATTGAACTTGGTCATATATTTGCTTTAGGTACTAAATACTCTGAAAGTATGAACATTAAATATGTTGCCGAAGATAATAGTATTAAACCATTCTATATGGGATGCTATGGAATTGGAGTAAGTCGTGTACTTGGTGTTTTATATGAAAATAACGTAATTAAAGCAAACGATGAAATTGTTGGATTCTCACTCCCATTATCAGTTGCTCCATATTATCTTTATATTATTAGTAATAAGGAAAGAGAAGCAGAAGCATTAAAACTTTATGAACAATTTTTAGCTGCTAAAGTTCCTGTTATCTTAGATGACACTAATGATTCAATTGGTAAAAAAATTAGAAATGCTAAAGTACTTGGTATTCCATATATTGCAATACTAGGTAATAGTACAAATGAAAATGAAGTAGAACTTGAATATACTAAAGATGATTCAAAAGAAGTAATAAGTGTTGATGATGCTATTAGTAAATTTAAGGAAATTAAAAATAGTATATGTTAAAAATAATTAATTATGAAGTAGAGAGTAATAGTGATTTATTAATTGCACATATATCTGATATTCATTATTCAAACCATTATGGGAAAAGATTAAGAAAAGTAATTGATGAATTAAGTAAAGTAAAACCAAATTATATTTGCATTACTGGTGATACAATAGACAATTTAGGTGTTACTAAAACTAAAGCAATGAAAGAACTAATTAATTATCTAGAAGAATTATCTAAAATATCAAAAGTGATCATGTGCTTAGGTAATCATGATACTAGGGATTATAAAGATATGAAAGATAATAAATGGTATGAAAAATTAAATAAAGATATAATTGTGCTAAATAACTCATGTTATGAAGATGGTAATATTTGTTTTTATGGCTTAACTATTAATGATGAATACTATCATCATGAAAAAGATGGAGTTAATGAACTAGCTTTAGAATTATCTAAAATAAAACTATCTAATAAATATAATATATTACTTTTTCATTCTCCAGTTAATTTTGAAAAAGATGAAATTCAAGAATTAAATAGTTTTGATTTAGTTTTAGTAGGACATACTCATAATGGCTTAACACATCATATAGTTCCTGGCAATTTTGGTATAGTTGCACCTAGTCATGGGGTTTATGTTAAAAATGCTAGAAATAGTTTTAAAAGTGGTAAATCTAAAGTCATAATAAGTGGTGGTATTACTAAACTATCAGTAGGAACAGGTTTCTTTCATATATTTAATATTTTGTTTGCAAGTGATATTAATTATATATACTTAAGGAAAGATAAAAAAAGTTAATGTTTTTTATCTTTTTCTATTGACAAAATTGGCATCAATTATCAACTTTAGTAAGATTTTTGCAAGGTCAGTATCAATGCTAAAAAAATGTTATAAAATAACGAAAAACGCTTGCTTTTACAATGATTATTTGATATATTTAGAGTGTAAGCAAGATAGCTTAACAATAGGAGGTAATTAAAAATGTCAAAAGCAGATTTAGTAAATTATATTGCTGCAGAAACTGGCTTAACAAAAGCTGACTCAACTCGTGCTTTAGAAGCAATGATGGGTGGAGTAATTAAAGGATTAAAGAAGGAAGGAAAAGTAACTTTAACTGGATTCTGTACTTTCACAGCAAAGAAGAAACCATCTAAAGAAGCACGTAACCCAAGAACAGGAGCTAAAGTAGTTATTCCTGCAAGAGTTGCTGCAACTATTAAAGCTGGTTCAAAACTTAAAGAAGCTTTAAACTAAAAAGGTTTTAAAAAACCTTTTTTTTCTTCTAAAGGAGGGCAAAAATGATAGAAGTAATAAAAGAATTATTAAATATTATCACAGAAAAAGGTTTTAAGGCCTATGTTGTCGGTGGCTTTGTAAGAGATTTATATATTAACAAAGAAAGCGATGATGTTGACATTTGTACATCAGCTACACCAAAAGACTTAAAAGATATTTTTGCTACAGCCATTTTACCTAAAGAAGAATATGGAAGTGTAACTCTTTTTTACAATAATGTTCGCTTTGAAATAACGACATTTAGATCTGAAAATAAATATATTAATAATCGTATCCCAGGGGAAGTTGAATATATAGACGATTTATTAATAGATTTAAAGCGCCGTGACTTTACTGTTAATACTGTTTGTTTAGATAAAAACCTTGAATATGTAGATCTACTTGATGGCATTAAAGATATAAAAAATAGAGTAATTAAAACAGTTATAAGTGCAGATGAAAGTATGGAAATAGATAGTTTAAGAATACTTCGTGCGATTCGTTTTGCAACTATTCTTGATTTTGATTTAGATGAAGAATTAAAAAGGGCTATTAAAAAGCATGGTGAACTTTTAACTAATCTTTCATATTTTCGTAAGAAAAGTGAATTAGATAAGATATTTAATAGTCAAAACATTGATAAAGGATTAAAACTAATTGAAGAACTAGGACTAGGAAAGTATCTAGGACTTTCTAACATAAATAGGGTTAATACAAGCGTTTTAGGTCTTGCTATTTGGGCACAATTAGATGTTGTAGATGATTATCCATTTAATAAAGTTGAAAAAGAGCAAATACGCAGTATTAAGACACTTATGCATGAAAGTGCGCTAGATAACTATAATTTATATCACTATGGATTATATATTTCACAAATAGTTGGAAATATAAAAGGAATTGACAAGAAAAAAATAACAGAAGCTTATAATTCTTTACAAATTAAAAGTAGGGAAGAAATAGATGTTACAACAAAAGAAGTATGTGATGTCTTATCAAGAAAACCAGGACCTTTCTTAAAAGAAATTTATTTTGATTTAGAAAGAAAAATTTTGTATAATAAACTAAATAACAAAAAAAGAATTCTATTGTCTTATATTAAAAGACAATATAAGTAGGTGATATAATGCTAGAAAAAATATCTTTGTTGATTCAAAATAATACTTTGACTTTACCAAGAACATTATTAACAAATTATAAAGAACTTGGTTTAAGTGAAAAAGACACATTATTTTTAATCTATATAATTAATGAAAAAAATTTGGTTTTTAACCCAGAAAAAATAGGTAATGATTTAAATCTTACTCTAGAAGAAGTACTAGAACATATTAGTTTATTAACTGGAAAAGATTTAATCGAAATAAAAATGGTAAAAGAAAACAATATTCATCAAGAATATTTGTGCCTAGATAAACTTTATAAAAAGTTGGCTTTATCAATTATTAGAGAAGAATCTAATAACGAAGAAAAAAAATCTGATATTTTTTCAGTGTTTGAAAAAGAATTTGGTCGAACTTTATCACCAAGTGAATGTACAATACTTGAAAGGCTAGTTGGTGAATATGGTGAAGAATTAGTATCATGCGCTTTAGATGAAGCAATTTATAATGGTGTACGTAATTTTAGATATATTGATCATATTTTAGCTGAATGGCGTCAAAAAGGAATAAAAAATAAAGCTGATGTTGAAAAAGATAAACGCGAATTTAAGAAGGCTAAGAAGGAAACAAAGAAGTTATTTGACTTTGACTATTTAAATGATGATGAATAAGGTATTAGAATATTTAAATGAACTTTTTCCAAATGCTAGATGTGAACTTAATTATTCAAAAGATTATGAATTATTAATTGCTGTAATGTTAAGTGCTCAAACGACGGATAAAAGAGTAAATCAAGTAACTGATATTCTTTTTAAAGAATATAATACAATTGAAGCTTTAGCTGATGCTGATATTAAAGATATTGAAGATATTATTAAACCTATAGGAACATATCACTTGAAAGCAAAGAATGTTGTTGAAATTGCAAAAAAATTGAAAGAAAAACCAGTTTGTAATGATCGTAATTACTTAGAATCATTAAGTGGTGTAGGTAGAAAAACAACAAATGTTGTATTATCTGAACTTTATAATGAACCATATTTAGCAGTTGATACACATATTCTTAGAGTTGCTAAAAGGCTTGGATTTGCAAAAGAAAAAGATGATGCTAGAGCGGTAGAAAAGAAATTGATGAAATTGATTCCTAAAGATAATGTTATTCATATTCATCATCAATTGATATTCTTTGGAAGATATCATTGCAAAGCAATAAAACCAAATTGTGGAAACTGTAAATTGAAAGATGTTTGTAAGTATGAAAAAAAAGATATATGAATTAATCATATATCTTTTTATTTTACAGTTACATTTCGTTTTAATGTTTTCTCATAATTCTTATATGTAACATGATATTCAATTGTGTATTTACCTGCTTTTGAAGTATCAACGTTAGATACTATTGTAGAAGTTCCATAAACCTTAACTTCTTTTGTAATAGTAGCATAACTAGTAACTACTGATAATCCTTCTTGAACGATAACAGCTGGATTTTCATCTACAAAAGTACTTCCAATGTCGACTTCAACGTTTGAGTTACCATTTAGGCGAGCTGTTATAGTGTTGGCATAATAATCATTTGATACTGTTACTTCAGCACCATAACTTGCGTTTGAATTAAATATGTCATATTCACTCTTAACTATATAAGTATGAGTTCCACTAGATGGTGGAGTGAATGAATATGTACTACCATATGTATATCCAATTCCTTCAATTGTGCCATCGTCATGTTTTAAGTAAATTCTATATCCTAAGTTACCAAACATTGCCGTATCATCTTTAATTCTATTTTGAATGAATTCTTCAAAGTATTCTTTATTTGTAAACAATGGTTGAAAGCTTGATCTTAAGAAACTTTCACTTAGTGGATCTGGAGTAGCAATTGGAATCCATGATAAATGAATTCTTCCACCTTCATATGTTCCTGTTAAATTAGTAACGTTATTTAAACGACTAAATCTTGTCGAAACTTCTGTAGGTTGCGTACCATTAATAAATAATTCTGTTGTAATATATTTACTTGGTGTAAATTCACTTGGTAATTTAGCAGGATAACTATTTACTTCAACTCGAGAAGCAACTACATTGCTAGGACGAGGTTGCATTCTATTACCCTTAAATAATTTCTTACCAACAGTGATAAATAATGTTCTATGTGTTGAATTACCACGTTTTGAATAATATTGCTTATTTACTTCATGGTAACCATACCAAACTGTTAAAGTATAATCTTTATTAAATCCAGCGTACCACAAGTCTTTTACGGCATTTGATGACATTCCCATTTGTTTTAAGAATGATGGAGAATAAGTTGTAGTACCTGTCTTAGATGCAACAGTTGCACCGTTTATGGCGCTTCCATAAGATTTTTGTGCTGCTGTAATCATCATATCTTGAATCATATAAGCAGTAGAAGCTTTTACAGCTTTTTCTTTTGGAGTTACAACTTTAAATTCTTCATTACCATCTACAAATATTACTTTTCTAACACTATGTGGTTCTATATAATAACCACCATTAGCATAAGTTTGATAAGCACCTGCAAGTGATAATGGACTTTCACCATTATAACCACCTAATGAGTGAGCTTCATGTAAGTCACTTTCCGGATGTAAATGAAGTTTAGTAACAAATTCTTTAACATTTCCACGTCCTACTGATTGGAAAGTTTTTAAAGCAGGGACGTTTCTAGAATCACGGATTGAATTACGAGTAGTAATTAATCCAACATTTTTGTAATCGTAATTGTATAATATTGAGCCACTACTATATTTGTATGGTTCATCAGCAATCAAATTATAAGTTGATATATTGTTATATTCAATAGCTGGACCATAGTCAAATAGTGGTTTTGAAGTTGAACCAATCTGGTTTTTAATATCAGTTGCAGTATTATAACCTAAAGCAACAGTTTTACGTCCACCGGCAATACCAACTATTTCAGCAGTACCAGTTTCTAATATAACAATACCAGCATCAACTACTGGGTTTTCCCATTTATGAATTTTATCAGTATACATTAATTCATCTAAGAATGCTTGCTTTTCAGCATCCATAGTTGAATATATATGCATAGCTGTATAATATGGATTTTTACCTGTACGAGTTTCAACTTCTTTTATAACAGTATTGATAAATGATAAATATTGTTTATTATCAACACTTTTATTATTCTTAAGTAGAGTAGGTACAGTTAATTCAGATGCTATTGCTCTTTCTTCTGGAGTTATATATCCATGTAATTCCATTAGATAAAGTACTGTTTGTCTACGATTTTCAGCTTTATCAGGATTTACTAGTGGATCATATTCAGAAGGTGATTGATAAAGACCTGCTATTAAAGCAGCTTCTGCTAAGTTGATATCTTTAGCACTCTTACCAAAATATGTTCGACATGCTTGTTCAACACCATATGAACTACCACCTAAATAAAATGAGTTAGCATAAATTTCAATTATTTCTTTTTTAGTATAATCTCTTTCAAGTTTAAATACTGATAAATAAATATCTTGGAATTTTCTTAGTATTCCTTCAAAACCAGATGTTTCTGTTGAAGTGAAACGGTTTTTACTAATTTGCATTGTTAGAGTAGAAGCACCACCGGAATCTCTACCCATAACTTGACCTAAACTAGCTTTAGTAAAACGTAATACATCAAAACCATTATGTTGGAAGAATCTTGAATCTTCAGTTGCAATTATTGCATTAACTAAAACCTCAGGAAGTTCTTCATAACTAATAACTTCACGTTTTTCAAAAGCAAGTTCAGCAATAACATTGTTATCACGATCATATATGATACTTGATTCTTGATTATATAGTTTAGATACATCATATTTTGGATTAGCTGTTTTAATTACTAATAAGAAGAATAATCCAACAGCAATTAGACCCAAAATACAAAGTGAGAATACGATAAGTAAAAATATTTTTAATTTTTTATGTTTAATAGTTGTAGCTTTTTTAATCTCTTTTACTTTCTTTTCGACTTTTTCAGCTTTTTTAACTTTAGCTGGTTTAGCATTGTCTTTTTTAATAAGATATTTAGTAACAAAAGTAGCAATAGCTGCAATTACACCAACTGCAAGTAAAATTAAAATTGTTTTTTTAATTCCGATTGCTAGAGAGCCAATTACTAAAATTGCAACAACTAAGACTGCAAATATTGCATAAGTTGATATATCTTTTTTTGAAACTTTTGCTTTCTTTTTTTCTTCTACATTTACTTTTTCATCGTTTTCTTTTATTTCTTTTGTTTTCTTTGAGGTAAATAATTTGTTATTTATCTTTTTCATATAAATCTCCTTTAAAGTAGATATCATCGATAACACTTAAATAGTCAATTCTCGGATTATATCTTTCTTTTAATAAGTATCCTTTCTCATTAAAATAATCATATGATATAAAACTCTTTTTGACATTTTCTAAGTAGTATGTTAGGTCTTTAATATCTAGATAGTATGTTTCATTTAAAGTTGTAAAACGGACAATTAAAAATGCAATTGCGCCATGTTTAGCTACTTTTTCTAAATGTTTAATTTGATGATTATGGATATTAATCAGTGGGAATTTTTTTAATTTCGTTTCTTTAGCTTCAAAATCAATGTATTTTCCACGATATATTCCATTATAATCAGTTGTCGATGGAATTTTGAAATAAGCTTCTTTAATTACACGTTCTTTATTTGAATTATATTCAACTTTTGAAATAGTAATTGGAGTAGGCTTTTTATAAATGACGGCTCTATCAGTATCACGATAAAAATCGTTTGAAAGATTTATATCTTCTTCAAGAGTCATACCACGATTACCATAACTTATGGTTGGTTTATATTCACTATTGGCCTTTCCTGGGTATTTCATAAATTCACCTTTAATAATTATACTATATATAGGATGAAATTTCCATATAAAAATTGCAAGTTGTTATCTATTTTTAGAAACCAAACTTGAAAGATAAAGGTTAAAATGCATTAAATAGATAAGCTCCTTTGACAAAAAACTATAATTATTATATAATATGTGGGCTTTAAATTTTATTGACAAAACCTCTTTTTTTTGAGAAAATTATTTTGATAATAGAGGTGGTTTAAAGTGTTAAATAGCGAGATTGAATTATCAAGTCAAGATATTTTGAGTAAAGAATTTAAGATTGATACAAGAGGTTATAGACCTCAAGAAGTCGACAAATTTTTAGATACGATTATCCGTGATTATGAAACATTTAATCGTTTGTTAAAAATTGCTTCTAATGAAAGACAAGAGTTAGTTGATGAAAACATTAACTTGAAGCAGGAAGTAAGAAACTTAAAAGCTAAACTTGAAGCACTTGCAAACAATAGTGATAATTCAACTAGTACAGCAGACGTTTTGAGAAGATTATCAAATCTTGAAAAAATTGTCTATGATAATGAGAAAGAATAATACTAGGCAAACGCTGCAATTTTTGTAGAGGAAAGTCCATGCTCACACCAACTGAGATGTTGGTAGTGTTCGTGCACAGGGAAAAAATAACCTGTGGCAGTTTTTACTGACGGCATCGAATTAACCTAACCATGGTTATATTAGATATAAAAGTGCTATAGTGACGATTTGGTTTAGAAATAAATCAAGTGAGACGACGTAAACCCCGCGAGTGAGAAACCCAAATTTTGGTAGGGGAACTAAGTTAAAAGAATTCAATTTTGACTTGGATCGCAAGATAGATAAATGTTTGCCAACCTTTATGGTTACAGAACATGGCTTATTAGTATTATTGTTTTTTTAAGGAGGTTCTTTTGCTTGAAAGATATTGGAGCAAAATTAAGAGAAGCCCGCGAAAGTGTTGACATTACTGTTGAAGAAGCAGCTGGTGACTTAAAAGTTTCAAAAAGTCAGATTGAAAACATAGAAGCAGGTAATTTAGAAGCTTTTCAAGATATTTTTTATCTCAAGTATTTTATTAGAGATTATGCAAAGTATTTGGGATTAAACTATGATGAATTAGTTGATGAATTTAATGAATACTTGTTCGATTATACTTCAAAAATATCATTGGATGATATAGAAGAAGCAAGCAAAAAAGAACAAGAGAAAAAAGACAAAATTAGATCACCATACACAATTGACTATTATCGAAAAACAAATTATGCCAAATTGATATTCTTAATTTTAGGTGTTGCTATAATAATAGCAGTTTTAATATTGATATTCAGATAGGAGATTTTTTTATGAATTTACCAAACAAATTAACAATGTCCAGAATAATACTTACAATTTTAATTATTGTCTTACTTTTATTACCATTTGATGCATTCGGAGTTGCATTCCCACAATTATTTATAAATGAACTTTTAAAAGTTGATTCAAAATACTTAATTGCTGGTGTCTTATTCGTAATAGCATCTTTAACAGATTTATTTGATGGTAAAATAGCAAGAAAGAAAAACTTAGTTACAGACTTTGGAAAAATGTTAGATGCAATTGCCGATAAAGTATTAGTAAACTCAGTTTTAATTATTTTAGCTGCACAAGGATATATCAGTGCAATTATTCCAGTTGTTATCATTTTCCGTGATACAATTGTTGATTCAATTAAAATGATTGCTGGTAACAAAGGTAAAGTAGTAGCAGCAAGTAAACTAGGAAAGATCAAATCAGCATGTATGATGACAGGTGTTTCGTTAACACTTTTCAACAATTTACCATTTGAATTATGGAATTTATATGTATCTGATTTATTGTTAATTGTTGCATCAGTTCTTTCGATTATATCTGGTGTTCAATATTATCACGATAATAAAGAATTTATATTTAAATCTGGAAAGTAAGAAAAGATATTTACAAAAATATCTTTTTTTAATACTTAAATAAAGAATTTTGTCGTTATAAATGAACAGATTTACACTTTTTAAGAACAAATGTTCGTTTTTATATTGACATCTCAAATTAAATGAAATATAATTTAAGTATACGTTAGGAGGAACATAAATGGTAAAGACAACTGGCACTAGTGATAAAACATTAGATCAAGTTTTAGCAGATATAGAAAAACAATTTGGTAAAGGTGCCGTTATGAAACTAGGGGATCATCCAGATAGACATATAGATGTTATTCCAAGTGGTTCAATTTCTTTAGATATTGCTCTTGGAATAGGTGGTTATCCAAAAGGAAGAATTATAGAAATATATGGACCTGAATCAAGTGGTAAAACAACTTTTGCACTTCATGCAATAGCTGAAGCACAAAAAGCAGGAGGTAGAGCAGCATTTATTGATGCTGAACATTCATTGGACCCAAATTATGCAAGAAATTTAGGTGTTAACACTGATGACCTTTTATTATCACAACCAGATAATGGAGAACAAGCATTAGAAATATGCGAAGCTTTAGTTAGAAGTGGTGCAATTAGTATAATTGTAATCGACTCAGTAGCAGCATTAGTACCTCAAGCAGAAATTGAGGGTGAAATGGGAGATTCTCATGTTGGACTTCAAGCTCGTTTAATGAGTCAAGCGTTGCGTAAACTTTCTGGAGTTATCAGTAAGACAAATACAATTGCAATTTTTATTAATCAATTACGTGAAAAAGTTGGAATTATGTTTGGAAATCCAGAAACTACACCTGGAGGTAGAGCTCTTAAGTTCTATTCATCAGTTCGTTTAGAAATTAGAAAAGGTGAACAAATTAAAAATGGCGAAAATGTTGTAGGAAATAAAACCAACATTAAAGTTGTTAAAAATAAAATGGCACCACCTTTCAAAAACTGTGTAGTTGATATTAGTTATGGTAAAGGGGTTTCTAAAGAAGGTGAAGTAGTTGACTTGGCTAGTGAAGCAGGCATTGTTGAAAAAACAGGTGCATGGTATTCATATAAAGGTGAAAAAATGGGTCAAGGGAAAGAAAATGTTAAAGAATTACTTCTTAAAAATCCAGAGTTATTCAGTGAACTAGAAAATAAAGTTCGTGATTATTATGGAATATCAGTAAATAATCCTACAAATGAAACTAAAAAATAATAAAAAAAGCAGACTTTCAATGTCCGCTTTTTTCTTGACTTATATTAGAATAACATTTACAATAATAGTAGTGTGGTGGAGTCTACACGTGATAAATTTACATAAATTTTTTAAGTGATTAGGAGGTATAATTTATGGAATGGTCTTCCTTATTGCTTGGACTACTTATTGGTCTTATTATAGGCGCTATTACAGTATTTGTTTTTAACTATATGAAGAACAAAAATGCTGAGAATAAAGCTGAAAATGTTCTAGATAAAGCTCAAAAAGAAGCAGAAAAAATTAAAAAAGATTATTTATTTGAAGCTAAAGAAGAAGCTCATAAATTGAAAATTGAAACTGATGAATATGTAAAAGAAAGAAAGAACGAGATAAAGGAAACTGAAGATCGTTTGCTTGCACGTGAGAATAATATTGATCGTCGTGACCAAACTATTCAAAATCGTGAGAATCAGTTGGAGCAAAAAGAACATAGTTTAGTAGAAAAACAAAATGAGATACAAGCAGAACAAGCTAAAATCGAAGAAATAAAAAAGGAACAAGTTGATTTGTTAGAGAAAATCGCGGGATTTTCTAAGAATCAAGCACGTGATATGGTAATGCAAAAAGTTGAAGAGATGATGAATCTTGAAATTGTTAACTATATTCGCGAAAGAGAAACAGAAGCTCAATTAGAAGCAGATAAGAAATCTAAAGAATTACTAGTTGAAGCTATGCAAAAGTATTCTAGTGAAGTTGCAAATGAACAAACAATTACAGTTGTAACTTTACCAAATGATGAAATGAAAGGTCGTATTATTGGTCGTGAAGGACGTAATATTCGTACTTTAGAATCAGTTACAGGTGTTGATTTAATCATTGATGATACACCAGAAGCAATAGTTCTATCATCATTTGATCCATATCGTCGTGAAATTGCAAGAATTACGATTGAAAGTTTAATTAAAGATGGACGTATTCATCCAACTAGAATTGAAGAACTTTATGATAAGACAGTAAAAGAAATGAAAATCAAAGTTCGTGATATTGGAGAAACGGCTTTATTTGAACTTGGAATAACTAAAGTTGATCCAGAATTAGTTGAAATTCTTGGACGTTTGAACTTTAGAACAAGTTATGGCCAAAATGCATTACAACATTCAATTGAAGTTGCCAATTTATCAGGATTAATAGCTGGTGAATTAGGTGAAAATGTAATGATAGCTAAAAGAGCAGGTTTATTCCATGATATAGGAAAAGCTGTTGATCATGAAATTGAAGGCTCACATGTTGAAATTGGAGCAGAACTTGCTAAGAAATATCGCGAAGGTAAAGAAGTTATTAATGCTATTGAATCACATCATGGTGATAAACCAGCAACAAGTGTAATTTCATCAATTGTTGCAATTGCTGATGCACTTTCAGCATCTCGCCCTGGTGCAAGAAATGATTCTTTAGAAAATTACGTTAAACGTTTAGAAGATTTAGAAAAAATTGCTACAGATATTAAGGGTATTGATAAAACTTATGCTGTTCAAGCTGGTCGTGAAATTCGTGTAATTGTAAAGCCAGAAGAAATTGATGATTTAGGTAGTTTTAAAGTAGCACGTGAAATCAAAGAAAAGATTGAAAGTGAACTACAATATCCTGGTACAATTAAAGTAACAGTAATAAGAGAAACACGCGCAACAGAAGAAGCAAAATAGGAGGCAACATATGTTTTTAGTAAATTGTATTGGATCTGGTCCTTGGGTACAGGGATGTGGGAATGTTTGTATTCCTACTGAGGTAGCTAAGATAACAAGTTTGATTTATAATGCCATTAAAGTAATTGTTCCAATAGCTTTAGTATTTATTGGAATGTTCGATATGGCTAAAGCAGTAACTACTAAAAGTGAAGACGAGGTTAAGAAAGCGCAAAGATTGTTAACCCAAAAAGCAATAGCAGCAGCTTTGGTATTCGTGCTTTTTTCGGGAATTACTTGGATGCTTAGTATCTTAGATGAAACAAGTGGAAATGCTAATAAAGAAAGAAGCGTTGCATCTTGCTTGAATGTTTTATTTGATTATGACGGTTCGGGTGCTGGTAGCCATGGGGTATATAATAGATCAACTTATACTACTGTAGCTGATGATACGCTTACTAGGATAGCTTCTAGATATAATACTACAGCAAGTGCTATTAGAAATGCTAATCCTAGCATAGCTGGTAAAGGTGATAATGAAGCATTAACTGCAGGTATAGAACTAACAATTCCTACTGCTCAAGGTTATACTGATGCTGATTCAATTTGCCAATCTAACGGGTACACCAAATCATTAAGGATAGTAATTGCTCAAGCAAGAACTGAAGACGGTGTAGTTAAATATTTCTATGCTAATGAAGATGGTACACAATTTTCCTATATTGTTTGTGCAGATTATAATAGAGCTGACGCCACATGTAATGCGACAGATGCTGCGAACGGTGATAAATATACTTTTTCAAATGGCAACCAATATTGCGTTATGAATTTCCCTGGAACGCATTATTCAGTAGTATATACAGAAGGCCATCCTGATACTGTCAGACATGCTAAATGTGGCGCTCAAAGTAGTGCAGAAGCATGTAGTTCATGTTGTGGAACCGATTCAACTGGTTATTTATTAGCAAATCAGGATATCAACTATGCTAATAATAATTTTTGCTTATGTGTTAAAAGAAAATAAGGTGATTTAATCACCTTTTTTTGTTTGATATTTTTATTGAAAAAATTAATAAAAGAATATATAATTATACTAGGTGATACTTGTGAAAGATAAAAGGGGATTCACACTTATAGAAGTAATCAGCGTTCTAATAATCCTTGGACTTCTTGTAACTATCATTGCAACACAGTATACGACAACAATAAATAAAAGTCGTAAAAATTTAAATGAAGAGCAAAAGTCAAGATTGGTTGAAGTAGCAAAAAATGTGTCATTAAACAATAAGACATGTTTAGAAATAGCCAAGAATTCACCTGACGGAGTAAAAATAACTCTCGATCAAATGAAAAAGAATGGTTATATTGCTAATAATGAACTAAAGAATCTAGAAGATAATACTTTATTAAATAGTTGTATTGTTATAAATTATGACTCTAATTACAATAAGTTTGAATATACATATTCTGAAGATTGCACTAAACCACAATCGTGTGTAGTAACTGCCGAATCTGAAAAAGTAATTGTCAGCAGTTTTTATGTTGGTGAAGGTAATGCACACTATACGAATCAAAGAAATGTAACATACTATATGAAATATAGTACAAGTATTACTGCAGAATATTGTGTAACCCTAGGAAATGAAGCAAGTTGTAGTTGGAAAAAACTCAGTACAAGTTCAACAAGTGTAACCGGGAATTTAAATCTTGTCGATATCGAAAATATCGTTCATTTATACATTAGAAATAGCAATAAAAACATAATTGCATCAATTGATGATACAATCATATTTGATTCAGCAGCTCCAACATGTGTTTGGAAAAATCCAGTAAAATCATACATTCATAATGGGTCTTCAACTGAAATAACTTTAAGTTGTAGTGATGTAGCTGGAATAAAAAATGTTGAATTACCTGCATCTGCAATAAATTTAAGCAATACTAATTTAGCAACAATAAGTGATTCAATTGTGACAACAAATGGAACTAATAAAGAATTTAAGTTTACAGTATATGGTGCTGAAGGTAATGGTGAAGTTAATCTTACATTGAAATCAGGTATTATAAGTGATACATCAGGAAACCTTGTAAATGCAGAATATATAAGTGCCCCGATTCACTTGGACAATGTAGCTCCAACAGGAGATGTATCAATTGGAGATTCAAATAGTAGATATACTAATACTGAAAGAATAATGTTGAAATTTTCAAATGTAAGTTCCGATGTTGAAAAAATGTGTGTTAGTAATTCTTCAGAAGGTAATTGTACTTATGTGAATTATGCCCCAACTTATAATTGGACATTGAATACGGGTGAAGGTGCCAAAACAATATATGTTTCGCTCGCTGATAGAGCTGGAAATGTTTTAAATAAGACAGTTACAGTTCATCTTGATAGAATACAACCAAATTGTATAGCAACATCTAATTCAAGTAATTTTCATTTAAAAAGTGGAAATTATATGGAATATACAGTTAATTGTACAGATAATAATCAAATGAGTAATTCAACAACAATTGATTCATCGATGATTTTAATTGATAAGCAGGGAAACTCTGATGTTTCCGTTAGTGTTGTTGGATCTAATAATACTGGCACAACAATAAGAGTTACGGCTTTAAGTGGTAATGGACGTGCAATTGTAATGTTGAAATCAGGATCAATATATGATGCTGCAGGAAATGGCAATGCTATAACAGAAGTTGCGAGTGTTGTTGTGGATAATATTCCACCAGTAAATAACAGCATAATAATCAACTATAATTCAACAATTACACATTTAAGAAATGTTACACTTCAATTAAATAGTGAACTTAAAACTGAAGGTGGATATTATTGTTTGACTTCAACTAATAGCGTTAGCAGTTGTAATAGCAATAGTTGGACTAGTTATTCAGCGATTGGTTCATTTAACATTGGCTCAACTAAAACTACGCATACAATATATGCATTCTTTAAAGATTTAGCAGGAAATATTTCGCCAGAATCGGCATCTGCTTCAATTAAATATGATCCTGATGCAATAGCTTGTATATTGACATCAAATCAAAATTCAATTTTAATTAATTATTCTGATTCGTCTAAATTAGCAGATTTGCCATATTCTCAAGATATGACTAATTGGGATAGCAATAATACAATACCAAAGCAAGAAAATAAGTATAGATATTTTAGCTATATTAAAGATAGAAATGGTGAAATAAACTATTGTGAATTGAATATTCCAAATTAAAAGATTCCTTATGGAATCTTTTTTACATCCTATTATTCGTTTATTTTCAATGCATTATATGGTATAATTAAGTAGGTGGGAGTTATGCGTTTAAAAAATGTTAAAGGTGCAAAAGAAAGAATTGAAATATCAAAATACTTAATCAAAGATCCTGTTTCGTTAAAAGGAAAATATAAGACATTATTTAAAAATAAAAAACCAATACATTTAGAAATTGGTACAGGTAAAGGGGACTTTCTAATAGGAATGGCTTCAAAATACCCTGACATTAATTTTATTGGAATTGAGAAATATGATAGTGTCTTAGTTCGTGCGATTGAAAAGATTGATGAATTAGAACTCGATAATATATTTTTCATTCGTGAAGATGCATTTATCGTTGATGAAATATTTGATCACGAAATTGAAAAACTGTATTTGAATTTTTCTGATCCATGGCCAAAAGAAAGACATGCAAAACGAAGATTAACAAGTCCGATATTTTTGAAAAAGTATGATACTATTTTTAAAAAAGAAAAAGAAATTCAAATGAAAACAGATAATAGAAAACTATTTGAATACTCATTAATTTCTTTAACAAATAATGGTTATGTAATATCAGAAATGAACTTGGACTTATATGATGATATGGTTAAAGATAATGTTCCAACTGAATATGAGACAAAATTTGTTAAAATTGGCAAAACTATTTATAGAGGAGTATTTAATAAAAACTAGACATTTACTTTACTGTAAAGTTTTAAAAAAGTTTGTAATAATTGAATTATTTGGTATACTATAGTTAGTGTGGTGGAATATGAAAAAATTGCTTTTAATGTTGTTCTTACTTATTTTTTTAACAGGATGTACTGCTGTTAGAATTAATACCAAAAGTATAGACAACATTGTTTCAGTTATTTTATCAAAAGAGAATACGCTTTATAACACAATAGGTAAAGGATATAAATATTACGTCCCAAGAGGCGTTGTATACATAGATAGTAATGAATATAATGAAAAATTATATTGTAATGGCGATTATTATTATTTATATTTAGACATTATTAGTTACTACTATAAGAAAGATTTTACTTATAAAGAGAATAAAGATTTATACTATTCAAAAAGTATTGATATGAATAACAAAAAAGGTTATTTAGAAATAACCAAAATGGATGATAAATATTATTTGATTGAATTTATGTATAACTATGCTAAGATTGAAGCTTTAGTTACGGAGGATAAAATCAATGAAGTTGTTTTAAATGCAACGTATATACTTTCAACAGTAAAATATAATGATAATGTAATTAAACTTGTTTTGGACGAAGATTATTTTACTAATAAAGAAGAGAAATACAATATATTTAAATCGACAAACAATTCAACAAGTTTTGAACTTGAATATACTGAAATAAAAGAAGAGGAGTAATGACATGGGTTTATTTGATAAAATAAAAAATATGTTCACTGAAGAAGACGAAGAATACGAAGAAGAAAAAGAACCTATCAAAAAAGAAGTCTTTCAGGTAGAAATACCAGCTCCAAAAATTGAGGAGAAAAAAGTAGAAGTAAAAGAAGAACCAAAGAAAGAAGAAAAGTTTGTTTTTCCAGTATACTTTGATGATGAGGAATTTGAACCAGAACCTGTCAAAAAAGCTCCTGCTAAAGAGCCATATAGTTCACCTGCATATGCTGTTCCTCAAAGACAAACACGTGAAGAAAGACGTCCAGTGGCACCTCAACCTAAAGAGGAACAAAAGAAGAAATTTAAATTATCTCCAGTAATATCTCCAGTTTATGGAATTCTTGATAAAAATTATAAAAAAGAAGATATTATTGAAAAAAAAAGAGAGCCTGAGGAATACTTTGGATACAAAGGTGACACAGCACTTCGAGTAGATCGAGTTCGTAAAAAGGCATATGGAACTTTAGAAGATGAACTAGAAAGCACATTAAGTCATGTTGAAATTGATGACTACAAAGATGTTGAGCAAGAAGTAACTAAAGAAACTAAAGAAGAACTGGAAAAAGAAGCAACAACAGCTGCTGAATTAGAAGATATGTTTTTTACAAATGACATGACTTTAGAAGATGCTATTAATCAATATGATAGTAGAACTAAAGGAAAAGAAGTTGAAGAAGAAAAAGAAAAAGATAAAGATAAAGATGATCTAATTGAAAGTGATTTATTCAATTTAATTGATTCAATGTATGATAAGGAGACTAAGGAAGAAGAATGACAGACACATTATTAATTATTATTTATAGTTTAATTGCTGTATTATTAGTAGTATTAATTATTTTTGTAATTAGATTATTTAGCACATTATCACGTTTAAATAAAACATTAGATGATGTTAATACTAAAATTGAAAAACTAAATGGATTATTCAATATAATTGACAATACAACAGATTATATTTCAGTTGTAAGTGACAAATTCATTGACCGAGTTACTGGTTTGATTGATAACTGGTTTTCAAAAAAGAAGAAGGAAGGAGAAATTGAACATGAGTAAACGAGGACTTGGAAAAATTATGGCAGGAGTAGGAATTGGCCTAGGACTTGGATTCTTATTCGCGCCAAAAAGTGGTGAAGCCACAAGAAAAGAATTAAAGGAAAAATTAGATGAAATGTTAAACAGAGTAAAAAACATGGATTCTGAGGATGTAAAAAAAACAATTGAAAAAAAAGTAAACGGGTTAAAGACAGATTTAGAAAATTTAGATAAAGAAAAAGTTTTGGAATCAGCTAAAAAAAAAGCCAAAGAAATCCAAGAAAAAGCAAACGATTTAGTTGAGTATGCAGTTGAAAAAGGAACACCAATTCTAGAAAGAACTGCTGCTTCAATTAAAGAAAAAGCTTTAGTAGTAACTAAAGAAGCTGTAAAGAAATTGGAAAAAGCTGAACCAGAAAAAGCAACTCCAATTGAGGATGTTGAAAAATAAAAATTCATTTTAAAATGAATTTTTTTTTGCTATAATTATCTTGGTGATAAGATATGGATGATAGATTTGAAAGAGTAAAAAAAATACTAAAATATGCACTTCCTATTTTAGTAGTAATTATTATCATATTAATTATTGTAAGCAATAAAAGAGGTTTCAATGATATAGAAAAAGAAATGATAATTGAAGCTGAAAGGTATATTTCAAACAATAATATTAGAGTCGAAAGTCAAATCTATATTAGTATTGATAAATTTAATGAAATTGAAGGAACAGCTTTATGTTTAAAGGCTAGTGGAGTAATAGTTAAAAATGAAAATGGGAATTTAAAATATACACCATATTTAAAATGCGACAATTATGAATCTAACATAAATAACAATAAAAATAAAATAATTGAATTAAATGGTGGAGAAGTTGTTATTTTAAACTTGAATGAAGCATTTAATGATCCACTTTATACGTTAAAGCAAGATGCTGATGTTATAAATTCTGGTATTGTTTATAACCAAGTTGGTGTTTATGACTTACTATATGATGCTTATATTGATGAAGAACTAAAGGAACGCGCAGTTAGAAAAGTTATTCGCGTTCAAAATGATAAAGATCAAACGATAAGTGGACTTGTGGATAGAGAATATCCAATTTTGACACTTTTTGGTGATAAAGACATAACTTTAACAAAGGGCGAAAAATATATTGAGGAAGGCTATGTTGCATATGATTATGAAGATGGAAAAGTAAGCCGTCAAGTTAAAGTTAATGGTAAAGTTGATTCAAATAAAGTAGGTATTTATATTATTACTTATAGTATAGAAAATTCTAGAGGTAAAGCAGCTATGCAAAGTCGTACTGTCCAAGTTGTTCAAAGACAAGCTGACCTAAATATTAATGTAGATTTAGCTAATAGCGGAATTAGTAATTCAAATAAGATAAAGATTACTGTAAGTGGAAAAGACTATGATAATATAACTCTTCCTGATAGAAGCAAAAGCATAAATAGAATAGTTGAATATCCTGTTTCTCAAAATGGAACATATCAATTTATAATTCATGATGTTTACGGAAATAAAATAACTAAAAGTGTTGAAATTGATAATATTGATAACATAAAACCGACTGGTAGTTGTAGTGCAAAAGTAGGAGCATCTACTACTCAAGTAAATGTAACAGCAAGCGATAACAAAGGAATTGCAGGTTATACATATATTTTAGATGGTGAAAGATCTGAAATATTAACTTCAGATGAATATTCAGCTAAAAAAGGTTCTAAAAAAGTAGAAGTTGAACTAAAAGATTTGGCAGGCAATACAACTAACATAGAATGTAAAGTTGAACAAATTGTCCAAATAACAACTCCAACTCAAGTAATTGCATGCAAGGGGGATAGAACTGAATACAATAATCAAATAGCTGAAATTATTAGGACTAACGGTTCTAGAACGCGTGCAACTGCAACAGCACTTGGAAGATACTTATCAACAGAAATAGGCGTTAAAATTCCTTATTTCTGGGCTGGAGGGCATTGGCATTATTCTTGGGATGGTCATGATGATACTGAACAATTTAAAGGTGTTTCACCAATGTGGGGGTGCGTTATTAAGAACATGAGACCATACATGGGAAATGATATGTTACCAGCAGGAATTGATTGTACAGGATTTGTTGCATGGATATTATTCAATGCTGGATTTAAAAAGAGTGAAATTGGTTCTTTTAGTGGTTCTACTTGGTTAACACGTTTAGGTGGAAAAAAATTAGGTGTTGTTGATTTTAAAGGTAGCACTGGTATGATAAAAGCAGGAGACGTTGTATGGCGTACAGGGCACATGGGTTTTATAATTGATGTTGATGGTGAAACCGTCACAATTGCACATGAAAAAGGAACTGCATGGGGTCTTGTTGTTGAAAAGTATTCTTCAAGAACAGGTAGACAAATAGGTGGAAGTAGTACTTTCATGAAAGTAATGCAAATGGATAATTATTACAATTAAAAATCACACAAATGTGTGATTTTAATTTTTCTTTTTAACTTCCATGATAACTGGTAAAACAATTGGTTTTCTACCAGTTTTTTCATATGCATAAGGTGTGATTGCTGAAATAATTTCGGATTTTAAATCAGCATAATTAACATTTTTAGTTAGTTTTCCTTTTAATGCACCTTCAGCAATATCTTCCATTGCACTTAGAAGTTCTTCATTTTCATTAACAAGAACAAAACCTCTTGTTGAAATAATTGGTTTATTAATTAACTTATTAGTTGTAACATCTAAATTAATTATAACAATTATAATACCATCTGTAGCCATTATTTGGCGTTCTTTAATGATTGAAGCCCTGATATCACCAATTCTATTTCCATCGACATAAATATCACTAGCAGATACTTTTTCATCTGAAAGAGTTATTTTTTCGTCTTTCATAATAAGAACATCGCCATTTTTTAATACAAATGTGTTATTCTTTGGAATGTCGCAATCATGAGCAATATTAGCATGTTGTTTAAGCATACGATATTCACCATGACAAGGCATTAGATATTTTGGATTAATTAATCTAATCATGAGTTTTAATTCTTCCTCATTACCATGACCTGATGTATGAATATCGCCAAGTGAAGTATTAGTATATACTTCAACACCACGCATATATAATTTATTTATGATTCTTGAAATATTTAAAGCATTTCCAGGAATTGCAGAAGACGACATAATTACTAAATCGTCATCCCTTAAAGTGATATGCTTATGAGTTCCATCAGCAATTCTTGATAATGCAGCAAGTGGCTCACCTTGAGTACCTGTACAAAGTAAACAAACTTTACCATCTGGTAATCTATTAGCTTCTTCTGGTGTTACAAAAATATCTTTATGCTTGATATAACCACCTTGAATAGAAATATCAATATTTGTTTCCATACTGCGACCAAATATAGCAATTTTACGTTTGTTCTTTTTGCACGTATCAACAATATGTTTTAAACGATAGATATTAGATGCAAAAGTTGCAATAATAATTCTACCATTTTTATGTTTTAAAAATATTTCACCCAATGCTTCATCGACCTTTGACTCACTAGTTGAAAAACCACTATTTAAAACATTTGTACTTTCACTTACAAGTAAAGTTGGATGTGTTCCTCCGATAGTAGCCATTTTTTCTAAATTAGCCATTGGTCCAATTGGAGTTAAATCAAACTTAAAGTCTCCTGTAAAAACAATTGATCCTTCAGGAGTTTTTACGTAAATTCCATGTGAATCTGGAATAGAGTGAGTTGTTTGAAAAAACTCAACCGTAATATTTTTAAATTTGATTCTATCTTTTTGAGTATAAACAAATAAATTTTTATATTGAATATTTCTTTCTTCAAATTTTTTCTTGATTAGTCCAACTGCTTGATTAGGTGCATAAATGGCAGGTATTTCAATTGATTGAACTAAGAATGGAATAGCACCAATGTGATCTTCATGACCATGAGTTATAAATAAAGCTTTGATCTTTTTTTCATTTTTCTTCAAAAAAGAAAAATCCGGAATAATGTAGTCGACTCCAAGCAAATCATCTTCTGGAAAAATAACTCCTGCATCGACTATGATGATTTCATCACCGTGCATAACGCAGTACATATTTTTACCAATTTCACATAGACCGCCTAAAGCAAAAATCTTAGTGCATTCATCTTTGAATAATTTCACTATTTTCCTCCTTTCTCCTCGTTTTTAACGATACAATTATACGCTAAAAAAAATAAGTTGTCCAGTTCATAACTATTGTATTTTTTAGTTAACTAGTGTAAAATTATTATGATAGGTGATTATTAATGGGGATTTTTGGTTTTTTTAAAAATTTTAAAAACAAATCAGCTGAAGAGAAAAAAGAAATTAATTTATACGATAAAGGTTTAGAAAAAACAAGTGAGCATTTATCAAGTAAACTATCACTTTTAAATACTAAATATAAAAAAGTAAATGATGAGTATTTTGATGAACTTGAAGAAATACTTATTATGGCTGATGTTGGTGTCGATACAGTTGTTAAATTTATTGACAAGTTAAAAGTTCGTGTTAAAAAAGAAAATATCGAAAATACACATGACTTAAATGAGATTGTTATCGATGAATTATTTGTTATTTATGTTAATAATGACATTATTGTCAATAAAATAAATTTTAGTGAAACAGGACCAACAGTAATACTATTTGTCGGTGTAAATGGAGTAGGTAAAACAACTACTATTGGTAAAATTGCTTATGATCTAAAAAATAAAGGCAAAAAAGTTTTACTTGTTGCTGGCGATACCTTTAGAGCAGGTGCAATTGAACAATTAATTGAATGGGGAAATCGTGTTGATGCTCCAGTTGTTACTAATACATCAGCAGATCCTGCAAGTGTGGTCTTTGATGGATTAAAAAAAGCAAAAGAAGAAAATTTCGATGTTGTTTTAATTGATACAGCAGGACGTTTACAAAATAAAACTAATTTAATGAATGAATTAGAAAAAATAAATCGCGTAATTGGAAATATTATTCCAGGAGCACCACATGAGACATTGCTTGTTTTAGATGCTACAACTGGTCAAAATGGTATTTCACAAGCTAAGAGTTTTAAAGAAATTACTAAGATAACTGGTATTGTTTTAACTAAGTTAGATGGTACTGCAAAAGGTGGTATTGTTCTTGCCATTAAAGAAGCGGTTGGGATACCAGTAAAGTATATTGGTCTTGGTGAAGGCAAAGAAGATTTAAAAGTATTTGATATAGAAAAATATATTCATGGAATATTTAAAGGGTTGATTGAGGATGAAAAGTGAGAGATCTAGGAAGGCAATAAACTTCCAATTAGTAGTGATGATATTATCTTTAATATTTATTATTTTGTCATTTTTAATTAAGTCTTTAGCCGATTATCGTGAAATTGTTCTTGGAATAATTTTACTAGTAATGGCTTATACTAATTATGTTGTTTATGAAAAAAAGAAATTAACAATACTTTATATTCTTTTTGGATTATTATTAATAATACCTAACATAATTAGATTGGTAGGGTAATTATGGAAAATACAGTTTATTTAACGATTTTATATGATTATTACAAGAATTTGTTAACAGAAAAACAATGTTTGTATTTTGAAGATTATTATTTTTATAATTTGACTTTGAGCGAAATGGCACAAAGTTATCATGTAACCAGAAGTGCTGTAAATAAACAAATTAATTTAACGATAGAAAAGTTAAATGAATATGAGTCAAAATTAAATTTATATGCTAATAGTTTAAAAATAAAAAAACTGCTTGAAACAGTTCCAAAAGAAACAAGAGAAAAAATTGAAAAATTAATATAAAAAGGGTTGATATTTGTGTTTGATAAAATTGTTTATTTGAGTGACAATATGGCGCATGTCACATTGGCACCAAATGTTCCATTATCATTTAACATCATGAATATGCATGTAGTATTTCAAGATACTGAAAAGTGCATATTAGGTGAAATTGAAGATATTGATGAAAAATTAGTTAAGATTCGCTTTTTAGGTGAATTTAATAATAATTCATTTATAAGTGGAACTATTAGAAAACCATTACTTAATGCGACAGTTCGCTTAATTAATAAAGAAGAAATCCCATATATAATGGGTGAAAACACAAATGAAAACGTATTCGTTGGAACATCTCCACTTTATAATAATTTTCCAATTTTTAGTTCAATTAATGATTTATTTAGTAATCATATGGCCATATTTGGTAATACTGGTAGTGGTAAATCATATGGTGTAGCAAGAATTTTACAAAATGTTTTTGAAAATCCAAAACTACCACCATATAAAGCAATATTTATGATATTTGATGCTTATGGTGAATATCATACAGCATTTAAAGATATAAATAAGATAAATCCAAACTTCAACTTTAAATTCTTTTCAACAAATGAAGAGACAGATGGTGAAAAATTACGTATTCCACCATGGTTATTAACAGTTGATGATTTGGCACTATTGTTACGTGCTGATAGTCATGCACAAATTCCAATATTAGAAAAAACTTTACGTTTAGTTAGAATTTTTGCTCAAGAAGATCAAGCATCTCTTGCATGCAAGGATTACTTAATAGCTCGTGCAATTGTTAACATCATGTATAACAATCAAACGGCAATGAACAAAAGAAATGATATTTTTACTATCCTAAATACATGCCAGACACCTAATTTTGGTGTTGAAACAGTAGTAAATGGAGTAGGATATACTAGAAAATTAAGAGAATGTTTTGAAATTGATCTAAATGGTAATTTTGCAGAAACAGTATTGTTAAACACATATTTATCAAAATTCTTGAATGCTGAAGCTGATAATTATGTGCCTCAAAACTTAAAACCATATTCTCTTCAACAGCTTGAAAATGCTTTAGATTTTGCTCTTATAACTGATGGTATTTTAAATAATCCTAAGTCATATGGAGATGGTATAACTTTAAAAGTAAGATTACATAGTATTGTTAATAGTGAGAATGCTAGATTTTTTGATTATAATACTAAGGGAGCGTATATTACTTTAGATAAATATATTGCATCTCTTGTATCAAGTAACGGTAGAAGAGCTCAGATTGTTAACTTCAATTTAGAAGATATTGATGACTCATTAGCAAAAGTGTTTACTAAAGTATATTCAAGAATGCTTTTTGAATTTACAAAAGGGTTAGAAAACCGTGCTACGATTCCATTTAATGTATTTTTAGAAGAAGCACATCGTTATGTTCAAAATGATAATGATGTATATTTACTTGGTTATAATATATTTGAGCGTATTGCAAAAGAAGGTAGAAAGTATGGGCTTATTTTCAATTTGATTTCACAAAGACCAGTAGAACTTTCTGAAACTGTTATTTCACAGTGTACTAACTTCTTCATATTTAAAATGAGTCATCCACGTGATATTGATTTCATTAAAAAGATGCTTCCAAATATTAATAACGAAATTGTTGAAAAACAAAAAAGTTTACAGCCAGGTACTTGTGTAGCATTTGGTCGTGCATTTAAAGTTCCTCAAATTATTAAAATGCCATTACCAAATCCAACACCATCAAGTCAAAGCTGCGACATTGTTAATAGGTGGCGTGCATGAAAAAGATGAATTCATCAAACAAATTGGTTGCAATTCCAATAATAATTGCTATTGTCACAATTATTGTTTTTGTCAATTATTATTTTGTAAAACCAATTAAGAGGATGAATGAAAAAAAAGAAGTTTTACCAGAAGAAAAATTCGAATTAGAGAATTTAACAGTAGCTTATTTGAAACAAAATAAGAATTCATCAATTGATACATTTCTTTTGCATGATGCAGCAAATCGTAAATATGAAGTAGCAGCGGAATACTATTTTATAAAAAATGGAAAAGATCATCTAAATGAATATGATAAAATTTTAGAATTGTCTAGGAAAATTTTTGATGACGAAAAAGTTGAAGTTGCTAATTTCACAGTTAATGTTGATGCAGATAGGTGTGGAAAAGAAAAATATTCAACAATTGAAGGATTAATTAAAAGTGATACCTGCGATTTAGATGGAATAATTTATGAAATTGTATCAACTTATAAACAAAACTCAGAATATGTAGTTGAGTTTTATGCAACGAAAGCAGTACAGGAAAGAGCGGAAACTACGGAAAAATGTGAGAATTTTGAAACACCATTTGCTTATAAATTGAGTTTATTAGATTTAAGTAATAAAAAATACTATTCCGAAACAAAATTTGAGTGTTGCACTGATAATTGTAAACTTGGCGGAATTGAATCATTAAGAGTAAATATAGTTTCACAAATGAAGAGCAGTAATCAATTATATAAAATGACTTTTGAAAAAGATAAAGATCACTTTATTTTTTCAAAAATTAAAACTAATTAAAGCCTGAAAACAGGCTTTTTTTATTGTAAAAATTTGCAAAATGTGCAATAATAATTATATGAGTAAAAGAGTAATAAAATATATAACAGCTCATATATTTTCGTTGATAGTAATGATTTCATTTATTACTTTTTTTGGCATGTCTAATATAAAAGCTTATTATAAATGTAATCCAAGTCAAACAGTAGATGTAAGTACAGCACCACTTGATTTTACGGCATCGATAACGGGAACAAGTTTTACGGCAAATTCAAGTCAAGTAGTAACAATACCTGTAAGTATATCAAATACGAGTAATTTTGCAGTTAACTATACAATTACTTTAAGTAATAGTAATTTAAGATTCTCAGGTAATGCAACAAGTTATACAGGAACGATAGCAGCTAGTACAACATCAACAGTTAATTTGCAAATAATAGAAGTAACACCAAATGGAACAGATACAACTGGAATAACGATGACACTTAATACACCATATTCAAAAACAATCAATCTAGGTAGTTCATTTAATTTAACATATGATAATGTAGGACCATCATGTACATGGAGCAGTGGACCAACAATAGATATAGGATCAACAGGAACAGTAGATTTAACATGTACAGATACAGGAAGTGGACTTGCAACATCATCACTCGCTGCAAGTAACTTCACATTAAGCAATACTAATATAACAATAACAAATGTAGCAGCAAGTAATGTAACGAATGGAAAGAAATTCACATTGACATTATCAGCAAGTACAAAAGGCTCGACAAGTATAACATTAAAATC
>CAMOPK010000001.1 GCA_946622285.1 uncultured Bacillota bacterium | reverse complement strand
GAGGGACTAGCCCTGTGAAATCTCACCAACCCATTTAGTTGGGTGGTAAAGCTAGATCTATAAGATAACTGACTTAAGGTTATCTTAAGTCTTTTTTGATGTTAGAAAGGAGATTTATGCAATATATTGTAAGTCCAGAAAACAAGTTAAAAAGAGACGAACTATATGAATATCTAGATAAAAATAATTATAATTTTGTTGATGATAAAGAATATTATATTGATAGTAATTTTCCATTTGTCATTGAAGAAAATAAAAGAGTCTGGATATGTAATAGCATAACTTGTTGCGCTTGTGCAGCTCAAACTGGTCAAATAATAAATACCGAAGAATATTTTAAAAAAACAAAAAAATTATCTTGACTATCGAACAAATGTTTGATAAAATAATACTAAAGAGTTTGAGAGAGAGAACCCTTAAAGTAATTACTTGGATCAGCTAACTTGCTAAGTGTTGATTAAAAAATTTGTACGATAACGTTTATTTATTGAGCAAGAAATAAATAAGCACGACTGCGGGTATACCTTTTAAAGGGTATACTCTTTTTTTTATTTAAAGGAGTAATTATATGAATGAAATAATAATTTTTGAAGACCAAAAAGTAAAATTAGAAGTAAATATGAAGGATGAAACAGTATGGTTAAATCGTGAGCAACTATCAAAATTATTTGATAGAGATATTAAAACGATAGGCAAACATATCAATAATGCTTTAGAGGAAGAATTGGATAATTCAGTTGTCGCAAAATTTGCGACAACTGCCTCAGATGGGAAAACATATCAAATGGATTATTATAATCTTGATATGATTATATCTGTTGGGTATCGTGTTAAAAGCAAAATATGGCAGATTTACTAAAGTAGGAGAAACTACTTAAGAAAAGAAAAACTTGTGGTTCCAGATTGGAACCGCAAATAAAACATATTATTACAAGGTAAGAACATATGCAATTTTAAAGGAAAAAAGAGTATATGGTGGATAAGTACTATAAAATATGCTAAAGTGCTTCCGTTAGCAGAATAAAAGTGACTTATGTCACTTTTTTCTTTAATTTAATTACAATTTTTTGAAGCATTTGTTATAATATATTTGAAGAATTAATAAGTCATTAAAAGGAGGAAAAAAATGAAAAAATATATTATATTACTTTTTATATGCACTTTATTTCTTGCTGGTTGTGGTGAAAAACCAAAAAATGGAACTCTAACTCTAAAAGAAGGTACATATTATGATAAAAATAACATGCATAATGGTGAATCATTAGAATGGATAATTCTAAGTGATACAAAGAATGTTGAAAGAACAACATGTGGAGCAGATGCTGGTTGTAGTTTATTTAAAGGTACTTATGAAATTGGTAGGAATACCTTAATAATCAATTTGACCCATTATAATGACGAAGTTGATGGTTGGATAGAGTTAGAAAATGAAGAAAAACTTGAATATACTATTACTGAAGATAATACATTTAAAAAAGATAAAAGCGTATTTGTTTTAAAAGAAGTAGTTACTAATGAATATAATATAGACTTAAAGGAAGAAAACGAAAAACATGAATTTGGTAAACTAAGTTTAGAATTCATTGGTAGTAACTATAGTGAATGTGGAGAAGACTGTTACTTATATACTTTAAATATGAAATATGATGGTAAAGAAGTAGGAAAAGGGTTCTTTAATGATGAAGAAAACTATAGAGTTTTTTCTAGCAATATGGCAGCACACTTTAAGATTTACCAAATTGATGACGTTTATATAGTTGTATCAAGTATTGCATCTCAATGTTATGGAAAAAATATTTTAATATTTAATACAGCAGGAGAAACACTAGAAATGTATTCTAATGCTGATATAAGAATAGAAGGAAAAAACATCCATATCGATATTGCAACATCAAATAGTTGTATGGAAGATGGCCAGATAATGCATGACTTTGAAGTATCTGGAACAAAATTAAAAGAAAAATAGGGAAAACCTATTTTTTTATGAATTTGACAATTTTATTTTTTGTGATATTATATAAGCCGTTAGCAGGGGGATTGTTAACATATAAATAAATAATTATATTTAAAAAAACGAGAATTCGCTGAATCTGTCAAAGAAAATCTGTCAAAAAAAATTCATTCAGTGTGGTTAGTTGAATAAAATAAATTATACTTTATATTAATAAATGTGTGAATTCTCTATATATAATACGGTATCTTTAAATATTCTAGAAAGTTTAAAGAAAAAATATGATTATTATTTATAAAAAGAGCTTGAAAAAGCTCTTTTTTTGTTATAATAATACTAGGAGGATATATGAGAAAGACATTAATATTATTATTATTTTTAGCAACATTTACATTGACTGCATGTAGTAGTGAAAAGAAAGTTGACATCAATAAAACAAAAGAAATTACATTTGGTCAATTACATGCAGAAATACCAACTGTATTTGAAAAATCAAAAGAATCAAGTGAAGACTTAGAATTCTATGATATCAAAGACTATGACTATGATCTATCAGTATGTAGTTTAACATTTGATCTTGATGAAATATACAAATACGGAGACCCTATAGAAGAAGAATTAAAACGTGAATATTCATCAGAATTCTTCCAAACACCAACTATCAACAAAACAACAATAAATGGTAATGAATGGACTGTTGGAGAAGCAAAAAGCATTGAAAAAGACGGTGGATATTATCTAAAAGGAATGTATGTGGTTGATTATAACAATAAAAGATATACATTTGAATACATTAACTATGTTGCTGAAAAAACATCATGTGCTAAATTGGTACAAAAAATAGCAGGAAGTTTCAAATTTCAATAAAGGCTTTTAATAAGCCTTTTTTATTTGTATAATATAATTGGTGACTCAAATGATATATATAACAGGAGATACTCATCGTGACTTTAGTCGTTTTGACGGTATGGAATTTCATGATGATGATATGGTAATTATATTAGGTGATGCAGGAATTAACTATTTTCTAAATGATCGTGATAAATGGTTAAAAATGAGTCTTTCAAAGCATAAAGTTAGGTTTTTCTTAATAAGAGGAAATCATGAAGAAAGACCATCTAATATTGATTCATATGAAGAAATAGAAATGTTTGGAGGAAAAGTATTTGTTGAACCAATGTTTCCGTATTTGATATTTGCTAAAGATGGTGAAACATATGAAATCGATGGTAAAAAAGTATTAGTCATAGGGGGAGCTTATTCAGTTGATAAACCATATCGCTTGCGCGCTGGATATAACTGGTTTCGTGGTGAACAACTAGATGAATATGAAAAAAAAGCAATATTTGAAAGAGTTAAAGGAAACCACTACGATATAGTGTTAACACATACATGTCCATTAAAATATGAACCAAGAGAAATGTTTATTCAAGGGCTAGATCAATTAAGTGTTGATAAAGGAACTGAAGAATTCTTGAGTCAAGTAGAAGAAAGTATTTCTTATGATAAATGGTATTGTGGACATTATCACACTGAAAAAGAAATTGATAAATTAGAATTCATGTTTGAAGGAATAAAAGCTTATAAAAAAGGTGAATTTGGTAAAAAAAGTGATCCAACATTAATCATTAGAAGAAATGAAATAATATAAGAGGTGACAATATGAAACCAATAATAGGAATATTAAATAATATAAAAACAGATGAAAACGAAGGGCCATATGCTGATTACTATATGGTAAATAAAGTTTACATTGATAAACTAAAAAAAGTTGAAGGAATACCTCTTGGTATTTTTGATGCAACTGAAGAAGTCTTAGATAAATGTGATGGCTTCTTATTAATAGGTGGGCATAGAATAACAACTGAGCATTATAAAATAATTGAATATGCAATAAAAAATAACAAACCATTACTTGGAATCTGTAACGGTATGCAAGCAATAGTCTTATATGCAAGATTATATTCAGAATGCATTAAAAGTGGCATTGAACCAACAATATCAAATATTTATAACAAATATGGCGATTTAAAAAAAGAAGGAGCAGTTATCCTAGAAAAACTAGGATGTCATGGAGGAGAATTATCATCCAGAAGAATAGCCGTTTTTATGGAAAATCTAGTTAAATTTAAACATGACATAAATATAAAAGAAAATAGCATTTTATTTGATATCTATAAAAAATCTACAATAAATGTTTTTAGTATTCATTCATATGGATTCCATAATGTCGTTGATACTTTAGAAGTAGTTGCAACAACTAATGATAATGTAGTAGAAGGAATAAAATATAAAGATAAACCAATTATAGGTGTTCAATATCATGCAGAATTAGACGAAACAAATGAATTATTTGAAAGATTTGTTGAAAAATGCAAACAAAAATCATCATAAAGATGATTTTTTTTATTTGAAATTTTAATTTCTAAAACTTGATTACCAAACTAAATAAAATTATAATTGAATTAGGTGATAATATGAACTTGTCAAAATCAAAATACTGTAATGGAATACAATGTAAAAAAATGCTTTGGTTAGATAAATATAAACCGGGCGAAAAAGAAGAAACAGGAAATGAAACAGTTTTAGAAAATGGTAATTTTATTCATGAAATTGCAAGATATTTATTTGGTCAACATATTAACATTGATTTTAATGAAGACTTAGGTGAAATGATTAAAAATACCATGTTAACAATAGAAAGCTATAGGGATGTAATAATAACTGAAGCATCATTTGACTATAATGGAAACTTTTGTAGTGTTGATATTTTAGTAAAAAAAGGTAATAAATATGAAATCTATGAAGTAAAAAGTTCAACAACTTTAAAAGATGTATACGTTAAAGATGCATCTTACCAATACTATGTTTTAACAAGTTTAGGTTTAAATGTCACTAAAGTATCAATTGTTTATTTAAATAGAAATTATGTAAGGCATGGAGACCTTGATTTAAATAAACTATTCATTCAAATAGATGTAACATCTATGGCTGAAGAAATGAACGATCAAGTTGCTCAGAATATTAAAGATATAAATAAATATATGGAAAATGAAACAGAACCAAACGATGATATTGGGGAACATTGCTTTACACCTTATTCCTGTCCATTCTTTAGATATTGTTCAAGAGCTTTACCTGAAAACAACGTCTTTAGTCTTGCGGGGATGAGTTATTCAAAAAAAGTTGCATATTATAAAAAGGGACTATATAGATATGAAGATTTAATGAATGAAAAATTAAAAGAAGACTATAAACGTCAAATGGAATATGAACTTCATGATAAAGAAGACTATATTGATTTAGAAAAAATAAGGGGCTTTATGTCTACTTTAAATGAACCAATATATTTTCTTGACTTTGAAACATATCAAATACCAATACCTTTATATGATGGCTTAAGTCCATATTCACAGATTCCATTTCAATATTCACTTCATATTTTAGAAAATGGAAATCTAACTCATAAAGAATATTTAGCAGAATCAGGAATAGACCCAAGAAGAGAACTTGCAGAAGCTTTAGTAAGAGATATCCCAACTAATGTATGTACATTAGCTTATAACATGAGTTTTGAAAAAACAGTTATCAGAAAACTAGCAGCGATGTATCCTGATTTAAGTGAACACTTAATGAACATTCATGATAACATTCATGACTTAATGATACCATTTCAAAACAGATGGTATTACACTAAAGATATGCATGGATCATATTCAATTAAATATGTTTTACCAGCTTTATTTCCAAACGACGAATCATTAAATTATCATAATTTAGATTTAATACATAATGGATCTGAAGCCATGAGTTCATTTGCAGATCTTGCTAGTAAAACAAAAGAAGAACAAGCATACATAAGAGAAAGACTACTTCGTTATTGTGAACTTGATACCTATGCAATGGTTAAAATATATAAAAAATTAAAAAAAATTTAATTTTTTGTTGACATCACCAAAAAAAGGTGTTTTAATGAAGTTAGAAACGAATAATAATGCTAGGGAACACAATATTTGCAGTTAAAGTTGCGCAATATATTGTTAACATTAGGTATGAATATTTATATTTGTAGTTAAAGTTGCACAAATATATTGATGGAGTTTTATAAGGAAATGTTGTGATACATTTCCTTTTTGTGTTATTAAACGTTAAAAAATTAGTACGAAAGGTTCTTGCTACAATATTTGCAGTTAAAGTTGCGCAATATATTGTTACTTGAGTATGAATATTTATATTTGTAGTTAAAGTTGCACAAATATATTGAGGAATTTTAAAAGGAAATATTGTTGTAATATTTCCTTTTTGTGTACTAATATACACTTGAGGGGTAAATTATTTTTCACAATATTTGCAGTTAAAGTTGCGCAATATATTGTTACTTGAGTATGAATTTTATATTTGTAGTTAAAGTTGCACAAATATATTGAGGAGTTTTAAAAGGAAATGTTGTGATACATTTCCTTTTTGTGTAAAAAAAATTTAGAAAGGTAATCTATTTTTCACAATATTTGCAGTTAAAGTTGCGCAATATATTGTTGACATTAGGTATGAATATTTATATTTGTAGTTAAAGTTGCACAAATATATTGGGGGAGTTTTAAAGGAAATATTGTGATAATATTTCCTTTTTGTGTGTAGGAGGATTTATGAAAAAAGCAATAATTGCATTAAGTGGCGGAATTGATAGTGCAGTAGCCGCTGCTATAGCCGATAAAGAAGGCTATGAACTTTATTTTTTAACAGTTAACTATGGTCAAAAAAATATTGAGAAAGAATTAGAAAATTCTAAAAAATTAGCAAAGTATTTTGGAGCAAAAGAACATAAAATCATTGATATGAAATGGTTAGGTGAACTTGGTAATTCTGGAATCACCGATATCAATATTCACTTTGAAAATGTATCAGATGACTTTATCTATGTTCCATATAGAAATACTTGTATTATCTCAGCATGTGTTGCATGGGCTGAAGTATTAGGCGCAGAAGTAATCTATACAGGAAGCGAAGCAGGACCATGGATATGTCCAGATAATAGTCCAGAATACTATGAAGCAGTTAACAATTTAGTAAGTATGTCTACTAAGTTAAATAAGAATGTTAAAGTAGTAGCACCACTTAACTATAGTGATAAAGAGGGGAATATTAGAAAAGGAATTGAACTTGGAGTTCCATTTGAATTTACATGGACATGCGTAGCAAGAGCTGATAAAGCATGCGGAATATGTCAACCATGTAGAGATCGTTTACAAGCATTTGAAAAAGCAGGAATGAAAGATCCAGTTCCTTATGTAGATGAAAAATAAAAACTAGGAGGGTTAATATGATTAGAACGGAGGCCTTAGATTTTCCAAAATCTATCCTTATTGAAACATATAGTTTATGTCAAGGGGAATGTAAATTCTGCCCATACAAAGAAATAAGAAGTAAAGAAGAACAATCAATACTGACAACTGATAAATACTTAGAATTGATTCTAGAAATTTCAAAACACGAAATAACAAGATTAACACTTTTCAACAATAACGAACCATTATTAGATAAGAGAATCTATGAATTTACAGACATGGCTCATAGATTGATGCCAGATGTTGAAATCGGCCTTTCAAGTAATGGTAGAGTCGTAACTGAAAATGTTTTAAATCGATTATTAGAAAGTGGACTCACGACATTATATATAAGTATTCCATGTATTAATAGAGAAGACTATAAAAATGTTATGGGAGTTTACCCAGATCGATTGTTTGAACTTTTAGATAGTATTACTGATGAAAGATTACTTCAAATGGTAAGAATAGCAGTACCAATTACTAAATTCTTAGATGAAAAAGAAATGATGAAAAGATTTGGTAAATTTAAAGTATGCATTTGGAACTTAGAATACAAAAATTCATGGGGCATTCATGATAAATTCATGGAAGTTGCAAGAGAAGATAGTATTGCAGGACTATGTGATCGACCAATGGATCAAGCAGTCATAAGTTCAAACGGAGATGTTCTAATCTGTTGCCGTGACTGGCAAAGTCAAAACGTCGTTGGAAACGTTTATGACGCAAGTTTATATGATATATGGCATGGTGAAAAAATGCAAAAAATTCAACATTTAATTGCAGAAGGAAAATATAACCAAATTGAATGTTGTAAAGACTGTGTAATGAACAAGGAGACATATAAGAGATGATAACACCAAAATTTTTAAAGAAAAATGGAACAATTGGAATAGTTGCTCCAAGTGATGGATTTGAAGATAAAAAGTTTAAAGAAGCTTCCTTAAGAGGAGCAAAAAAACTTGAAGATCTTGGATTTAAAGTAAAGTATTCTAATAGTTGCTTTAAAAGTAAAAACGGGAGAAGTGCAAGTGCACGTATACGTGCTAAAGAATTTAAAGAAATGTATTTTAACGATGACATTGATATCTTACTTGCTATAAGCGGTGGTGAATATGAAATGGAAATTTTAAAATATTTACCATGGAAAAAAATGAAAGAAAATCCAAAACTATTTGCTGGATATTCAGATAATTCGCTTATATCATTTCTTCTATTAACTAACTTAGAAATGGTTAATATATATGGTCATAACTTATATGAACTTGCACATGATCATGAAGTAATCGATAGTTATATTGAAGCTCTTCAAGGTAACTTCTTAACTCAAACAGAAATAAAAGATGTATCACGTGAAGACTATGATTATAGTGAAGATACAATTACTAGAGAATATAAAATTGATTATAAAAATGATTGGAAAATATATAATGCAGCTAGTATAAGCCTTAAAGGCATTGTTATAGGTGGCCTTATGGATAATTTAAATTGTATCTGTGGAACTAAATATGATAAGGTGAAGAAATTTATTAAAAAATATAAAGATGATGGCTTTATCTGGTATTTTGACATATGTTTAATGTCACCAGAAGAAGTAAAAAGAGCATTATTTCAATTTAAAAATGCTGGATGGTTCAAATATGCTAAAGCAATCATGATTGGAAGACCAATAATTCAAAGTGATAGCTTTGGTATATCTTATCAAGATAATATGATTGATGAATTAAAAGACTTAAATATTCCAGTTTTACTAGATGTTAACATAAGTCACATTCATCCATCATTCCATATGATAAACGGCAAAAAAGCAAAACTATCATATATAAATGGAATTGGAAAAATAGAATATTTAAAGGAGGAAAAATAATATGTACTATGTTAAAAAAAGCTTAGAAGTATGTGCTGCACATAATTTGAAATTAGATTATGAAAGTAAATGTGAAAATTTACATGGACATAATTGGAACATCAATATTTATTTAAAATCAGAAGAATTAGATCAAAATGGAATGGTAATGGATTTCACAATTATAAAGAAAAAAATCATGGATAAAATGGATCATAAGTACCTAAATGAAGTATTTGATTTCAATCCAACAGCTGAAAACATTGCACACTGGATTCAACAAGAATTAGGTCCAATGTGCTATCGCGTTGAAGTTGAAGAAAGTAAAAACAATCTTGCTATTTATGAGGTTTAAAAATGATTGTTAATGAAATATTTTATAGCATCGATGGCGAAGGCTTAAGAACAGGTGAACTTGCAGTATTTATTCGCCTTGCAGGATGTAACTTAAATTGTTCTTATTGTGATACCAAATATGCTATTAAAGGTAACTTAGGTACTGAAATGCAAATTCCAGAAATAATAAATGAAGTAAAAAAATATAATTGTAAAAACATCACTTTAACAGGTGGTGAACCATTAATACATAAAAACGTAAAAGAATTGATTGATGAATTAATTAAAAATGGATTTAGAGTTAATATTGAGACAAATGGTGCAATAGATATTACTCCTTATTTAAATAGATGCTTAGTAACAATGGATTATAAATTACCATCAAGTGGAATGGAAAAATTTATGAAATTAGAAAATTTAGAAAAATTAACTGAAAATGATGTTTTAAAATTTGTTACTGAAGAATCTGATTTTCCAAAACTAGAAGAAATATTAAGAACATATAAAATAAAAAGTTATGTTTACATAAGTCCGATATTTGGTGCAATTGAACCAGCAAGTATTGTAGACTTTATGAAACATTTAAATGAAACAGGAATTAATACTGAAAAAATAAGGGTTCAAGTACAACTACATAAAGTTATATGGGATCCAGAGAAAAGAGGTGTTTAGCATGAAAAAGAAAATTGATACTAAATTGATTGAAGAATCAATTAGAAATATCTTAATTGCTTTAGGTGATGATCCAAAAAGAGAAGGGTTAATTGAAACACCAAAAAGAGTTGCTAAGATGTATGAAGAAGTATTTGAAGGAATGAATTATACAAACGAAGAAATTGCCAAAATGTTCGGAAAAACATTCAAAGTAGATACAGATGAAATCGTAATTGAAAAAAATATTCCGACATTCAGTTATTGTGAACATCACTTAGCTTTAATGTATAACATGCATGTTTCAATTGCATATAAACCAAAAGGAAAAGTAATTGGACTTTCTAAAATCGTTAGAATTGTTGACATGGTATCTAAACGTTTACAACTTCAAGAAAAACTCACAAAAGATGTTGCTGAAGTACTTGCTCTTGCTTGTGAAACAGATAGTGTAGCAGTCCTTATATCAGGTGAACACTCATGTATGACAACAAGAGGTATAAAAAGATATGGTGAAAAAACCATAACAACATTCTATACTGGAGAATTTAAAGAAAACAAAGACCTTAGAAATGAATTCTTACACATTGTAAGAACGGAGGATTAAAATGGAAAAATTAATAGAAATAATGGATTTCCTTTGGGGAATACCTTTAACTGCATTCATTGTGCTTTCTGGTATATTCTTCAGTATAAAAATAGGATTTATCCAAATAACTAAAATAAAAAGTATTATTAAAAATACTTTTGGAAAAATTAAAACAAATAACTCATATAAAACAATTACATCGGTTTTAGGTGGAACTGTTGGATCAGGGAATATTGCAGGAATTGCAACTGCCATCGCTGTAGGCGGTCCAGGAGCAATCTTCTGGATGTGGATTGTTGCTTTATTCAGTATGGCAACAAAAATGGTTGAAGTAACATTGGCAGTTAAAAATCAAAAGAAAGATGATAAAAATAATAACATGGGTGGAGCGATGTATTATATCAAAACAATTAGTGGTAAATTTGGTAAGGTTCTCGCATTCATATATTCCATCGCTTTACTCATATACGTATTATGTGACTCTGGATTTGTACAAATAAATACAGTATCAACAGCATTAGAAGATACATTCCATATAGCACCTCTTTATATAGGAATCTTCCTATTTGCTATTTCATTAATAATTTTAATGGGAGGCTTAAAAAGAGTTAGCAAAGTACTAGAAAAATCAGTACCAGTAATGTGCTTATTATACATTCTATTTGCTTTAATCGTAATTGTTATTAACATTAAAAATATTCCAGGATCAATCTATAAGATTCTAAAATATGCAGTTAAACCAGCACCTATTATCGGAGGATTTGCAGGAGCAGGAGTTATAAGTGCAATTTCTAAAGGAGCATCACGTGGTATATTTGCAAACGAAGCTGGAACAGGTACATCTACAACAGTTCATGCTACTACTGAAAATAAACCAGTAGAACAAGGCTTGTGGGGAATTGTCGAAGTTGCAATTGTAAGTTTTGTAATGTGTACTATAACAGCATTACTTGTAATGACAACTAATGCTTGGACAACAGGACTAGATGGAGCACCAATGGTACTTGAAGCATTCAAAGGAGTATATGGATCATTAGGTAAATATATACTTTGCATTATGATATCATTATTTGCTTATACAACTTATATAGGATTTTACTACGAATATACAACATGTATTAGATATCTATTCAAAGATAAAGTTGCTAAATATTTAAAATGGTTATATCTTGTACCACTTTTAATAGCAGTATTCTTGCCAATAGAATTTATCTGGACAATGGCTGATATGTCAGTTGGATTTATCATAATTCCAAATATCGTAGCCTTATTGATATTAACACCAAAGTTTAAAAAAGTATTTAACGAGGAAAAAAATATCCTAAGGGGGTAGTAATGTGAAAAAATATAAGATAAGTGTTGTTGTATGCGTAGCTGATGATAAAAGAATAAAAAATATGCTTGATAGTATCAAAGAAAAATGTGAAGTAGTTGTAGTTTTAAATGGAGCAACTGAAGAAGTTAAAAAAATAGTTGAAGCTTATAAACATTCAGCATATTTCGCTCTTAATATGGTAGAAATACCAGAAAGAAATTTAAGTAAGTCAAGAAATGTCGGAATGAAATCTGCTCACTACGATAATGTCATATTTTATGATAGTGACTGTGTAATGACCGAAGGGGCTTTAAAGAAATACGAAGAAATGTTTGAAAAATACATGTTAGTTGATGGAGCAGTCAAGTTTAGAAGCGATACTTTCCAAAGCAAAATAATAAGTGTTCAAAGGAGTATGGGACTTCCTGGATATGCACTTTGTCCATCAATGGGAGTAAGAAAAGATATTGTTGAAAAAATAGGCTATTATTTTGATGAAGACATTAAATGGATTGAGGATTCAGAGTTAAATAATCGAGCTAAGAAAGAAAATATTGAAGTTGGCACAATCGAAAGTCTTACTTGTATTCATGATAATTTAACATTTAAACAAGATTTAAAATCAGCATATAGATATGGAACGGGGGTTAAAATAGCAGCAAGTAAAGGTCTTCATAAAAAAAGGCCAACTGCAAATTGGAATTTAATAATGCCTTGCTTTAAGAAAAAATTCTTAGCAGGAATATATTGCATTATTTGGAATATAGTTTACTGTTTTGGTTACTATTTTAAATAGGAGGACTTATGATAAAAATACTTACTTTAGAAGAAGCAAAAAGGGTATGGGATAAGACAATCCTGACACTTGATAATCCAACATATTTTCAATCACTTGAATATGCTAAAGCCTATAAAGAAGATGGTGAAATTGCATTTGTTTATTCAAATGATACAGATAAAAAAATATATGGATTTATCAAATTTGAAGAAAATGAAATCACAATGCCATTTGGTCCAATAGTATCATCTAATGTTACACCAGAAGACATTATGAATTTTGTTGCTGAAATAAGTAGTAAATATAATCAAGGCGTAGTATTTGCAGCAGCTAATGGTATGATTCCAGGATTTGAGGAAAAATTTCCGGGCTTAGAAAAAGTGTGGTTATTTGTAACACCTGTAATCGATACAACATTACCTATTGAAACAATTGTTAAAAATTCAACTGAAAATAGAAGAAGAATTATAAAAAAAGGTTTAGCAAATATTCCGGTTGATCGCATTCGTGAAGGAGCAGAGTTCATAGATGATTTTTATAAACTTTATCAAAAAAGAATGCAAGAAACTGGTGGCGACATTGATTTTACATATGATCAATTAGCAACCTATTTAACAGATCCAACAACACATTTAGTTGTTTGCTTAGATGGTAGTAAAGTAATAGCTTCACATGTATTATTTACATTTGGTAAAGCAATGATTACAAGATATAACTGTTTTGATTCAGCTTATTCAAGAATAAGCCCAGCAGCTAGGATCGAGTATGAAATGATTAGAAGAGCATGTGAAAGTCCAATCATTGAAACATATGATATGAGTGGACTTGCAGTAGGTGAAAACATAGATGCTAAACTTGCAAGCATAAATAGATATAAAGAAAGTTATAATCCAACCAAGATACTTAGATATCAATGGTATAAATATAATAAATAGGAGGGTTTATGAAGGTATTAGGTTTAAATGGATGGACCGAAAGAGGTCACGATGGAGGAGCTAGTTTAATCGTCGATGGAAAATTAGTTTTCTCAGTAGAAGAAGAAAGATTAGTTTGTCGTCGCCACGCATATGATAGTGTTCCAACTGAATCAATCAAAGCTGCATTAGAATATGCTGGACTTACATTAGATGATATTGATAAGTTTGTATTCGGATGGGACTATGAAAAAATCTATGAAATGATTGGGGACAAATTCATTTCAAAAGAAGAAATGGCAGAAAAATTACTTGGCGATAAAAAATACGCAGGTAAGTTAGAATATCTAACTCACCATATAGCTCATGCATATAGCACATTTACACCATCAAATTATGAAAAAGCATTAGTATTTGTAATTGATGGTCAAGGTGAATACATGGGAACATCATTATACTGGATGAATAGAAAAAATAACACCATGAAATTGTTAATGGAAACACCAATCTCATTAGGTTACTTCTATGCTGCAATCACGAAACAAATCGGCTTCCGTGGCGGTGAAGAAGGAAAAACTATGGGATTAGCATCTTATGGTAAGCCAGTATATGCTGATGCTTTAAGAAAACTAATTGGATTAGATGAAAATGGTGATCTTAGATGTGTATTCCACATTGATAAAGTAAGTAAAGATGAAGAAGATGCAACAATTGAAAAATGGGGAACATTCTTATCAGAAATAATTCCACCAAGAACAGGTAGAATAATTGAAGTCGATGAAAGCATTATTCCATATGCTAATTTAGCAGCATCTGCCCAACAAATACTTGCTGAAATAATGACAGGAGTTATTAGAAAATACGTTAGTTTAACAAATACACATGATGTTTGTTTAGCAGGTGGAGTTGCACTTAACTGTCCAACTTCATCAGCAATTGAACAAATGGAAGAAGTAGATCACGTATTTGTTCAACCGGCAGCAAACGATGGTGGAATCTCACTAGGAGCTGCAATTAAAGGTGCAATCGATATGGGAGACGATGTTAAAATTGAAATGATCCCATATGTTGGACCAGAATATTCAGAAGACAAAATTAAAGAAGCAATTATAGCAAAAGAATATGAATATGAAAGATTTGATAATATTGCCGAAGTAATAGCAAGATTATTAAGTGAAGGAAAAATAGTTGCTAATTACCAGGGACGTTTAGAACTCGGACCTCGAGCTTTAGGTAATAGAAGTTTATTAGCAAGTCCAGAAAACTATGAAATGTTAGTTCGTATGAATGAATTAAAGGGTAGAGAAGTATGGAGACCATTAGCACCAGCAGTTATGTATGACCATCAAACTGAATGCTTTGATTCAGACATTTTCTCACCACACATGACAAAGAACTTTATGGTTTTAAACGAAATGAAAAATCGTTTAGAAGCAATTACGCATGTTGATGGAACAGCTCGTATTCAATCTGTAACAAGAGAATATAATGAACTATTCTATAACATCATAAATGAATTTTATAAGCTTACAGGTATTCCAGTTGTTATAAATACATCATTTAATGTAAAAGGTGAACCAATTGTATGTACACCATTAGAAGCAATCGATCATTTTGAAAGAATGAATTTAGATTATCTAGCATTAGGTAATTACTTAATAAGAAAAAAATAATGAAAAAAATAGCAATTGCATCATACACTCCTTTTATAAAAAATATAGATGATGAAATATTAAAAAAATACTTAACGAACGCTGGAGCAGAAGTAAATATTGTTTCTTGGGATGATCAAGAATTTGATTGGAAGAGTTGTGATTTCGTCATGATTCGTTCAACTTGGTGGTCCTATAAAATGTTAGATAAATATAAAGAATGGTTAGATTATCTAGAACAAAATAACATTAAAGTTTTAAATGATGTTTCAATTATAAAATCAAATATATTTAAAGAAAGACAAATAGCCTTTATTAAAGGAAATCATATTCCAATAATGAAATGCGAAGTATTTTCTTTAAGTGATTTTGACTACATGAAAAAACCAGAAAAAACACTTTTAGACACAATAAAAAAATACTTTGATAGTGAAGAAAAAATGTATATTTTAAAACCAACTTTTTCAGCAATGTCAAATGATACATATATAGTTGATCCATTTAAAATAAATAAAGATGAAACATATAAAGTATATGAAAATTATGAAGAAATATTTAATGAACTATTAAACAAATATAAAGATCGTGGAATTATCTTACAAGAATTTTCAACAAACATTAAAAATGGTGAATATGGACTTTCTTTCTTAAAAGGAAAGTTTGTAATGGCAGCCAAAAAATTATATGGAGTTCAATATGGAAAAAATTTAAAAGACGTTAAAGTTGAACCAAAAATGATAGAATTTGCTAAAAAAATAGTTGATAAATTACCAAAAGATAAAGTAACAAATGCTCGTATTGATGTCATAATTGATAACGATGAATATAAAGTTATGGAACTTGAACTAGCAGACGCGGATCTTTATATCAGGAGAATCGATGGATTTCCTTTCTGGTTAGATGATGAAATGAAAGGAATCGATATAAGCTATGAACAAGGATGTCATGAAAAAGTCTTAATGGACTTTGCTGATGAATTACTTAAGGAGGAATAAAAATGAAAAGAGTTAAAACAAAAGGAGTATGGAATCATCCATTAAGAAGATTTTATAAATTCCTAGAATATTGTGATAAATATAATTTACCAAAGACAATTTTAATAATTGGTAGTGCCGATGGTAACCTTGCAATAGCTGCTGCCAAAAGAGGATTTAAAGTAACAGCTGTTGAAATGAATGAAAAATTAATCTTTGGTGGCGAACCAGTAATGATTGATGGTAAATGGGTAGAAGTAAAAGGAATGTTAAAAAGAATTGAACTTGAAGGAGATATAGATGGCCTTATCGATTATAAATTAGGTGACTATATGGAACTTGATGAGACTAAAAAGTATTCATTGATTTTCACAAGTAATTCAATTCACTATCCAGAAAATCTAAAATATCGTGCTGAAGACTTAGTTGGTAAAATGGTAGATTTACTTGATGATAATGGCTTCTTATTACTAGAATACGTTCATGAAAGTCAAGAAAGTAAAAAATATCAAGGACATTATTTAAATAAAGGTCAAATGAAAAAAATCTTAGAAGATCGTGGTGATAATAGAATTCTAAGACACGTTGTCAAAGTTTATTATGAAAATGGTAATATTGTAGATGGAGGACCACATAAAATAACAATAGCTAGAGTATATGTGCAAAAAAACGGGAACTTTGTAGACGACTTAGAAAGTGCTAAATACTATGATGCTTTGCCAAGATTTTCTTCTGAAGTATATGACTACTTAGAAAAATTAGGTTTATCTAAAAAAGTAGTTGCCGATGTTGGTAGTGGAACAGGTAGAATAGCTATTGACTTACTTGAAAGAGGAAATACTGTTTATGCAATCGATCCAGATAGTAATATGAGAGCAATCTGTGAGAAAAAGTGTAAAGGATTTAAAAACTTCATTTCAATAGATGGAACAGATTCAAACATGAACATTCCTGATAATTCAGTTGACTATGTACTTGTTTCTCAAAGTTATCATAGATTTGATCAAAAACTATTTAAAAAAGAATGCAATCGTGTTTTAAAAGATAAAAATAACATAATTATTATTTGGTATCGCGTTGATTTTAAAAATCCAATCATAGCTTCAATGCTAGCATCACTTAAGAAAAATTATAAAGACTATGCAACAAGATATGAAAGTGATGAAATAACAGGTGCTGCATATGAAGAAAATGAAAACAATAATGATGCTAAAAAGTTATTTGATGGTAATTCACACATGGAAAATGTTATGACAAGAGCTAACTTAACTGAAGATGAATTTTTAACTCTTGGACTTTCTTTAGCATTATTTCCAATAACTCATAAAATGAATAGTGTAGCTGAAGTTTTAAAGCAAAAATCATTTAATAAAGATGAATATGTAAAAGAACTAAAAGATATATTTAATAAGTATGCAAAAGATGGAAAAATCGAGTTAGATTTTAACGTTCAAATCCATAGTTATTTAAAAAAATAAGTTGATTTGACAAACTATAAAAATGTGTTAAAATACAAACTTAATCAAGGAATTTTGAATTTAAGGGGGGTTAATTATGACAGAGTTTGAAAAGAATCCAAATCCAACTAAAGATCAACACTTTTTAAAAGATGCTGAAACTTTGGAAACTATTATTGCAAATGCCGGAATCGAAGAAGGCGAATCAATCGTTGAAATCGGTGGTGGTGAAGGAGCTTTAACTGATTATTTAAGACAAGGAACTGACTATATAACAGTTATTGAAAAAGATCCATACTATGCTGGTTACTTACGTAACAAGTATGCAAACTGTGGAAATGTTAGTGTTGTTGAAGGTGACGCATTAGCATTTGATTATTCTGAATTTGATCGTATGGTTGCAAATTTACCATATACAATAACAGAACCACTATTAATCAATTTAGCAAGAAGTGGAGCATTAGATTATAATCCAAGTGATCCACATAGTTCAAAATTAAAAGGAATCACAATAATGATTTCTCAAAATTCATTAAGAAAAATGGTGGCACCTGTTCAAATTACAGAAGGTAATAGTAGACATGCTAACCCAGAATTCGGAATAATGGGAATGATTACAAAAGCATTTTTTGACGTTGATGTCATTGGAGCTGTTCCAAGTTCAGCATTCTTTCCAGAACCAGCTGTAACTTCATTTATTGTTCGTTTAGAACCAAAAAAACAAAAAACAACAATTGATAGAATCTTAAGAGAATTATTAATGGATAAAAAAGGAAAATGTCCATCAATCGGTAGAATTTATCAAATGATGGTTGCTCAAGGAAAAGTTTATAAAGCAGGTAAACATAAAAATAATATGGAAAGTGTAGTAAGCACTAGATTTACATCTGATAGGATTTTAAATTCTAGTATTTATGAATTAACTAACTTACAACTTTCACAATTAGTTCAAGACTTAGTTCGTAATGATAAAGGAATTAAATCAAGAAGATTTACTGAAAGAAGAGTTCGCGAAGACGACTTCATGACAATGGATTTTGATGAAGAAGACGATGAAATCGAAACAAGAAGACCAACAACTAAGTATGATCATAAATATGATTATTTATATGATGATCGTATGTATCAAGTCTTATTACATCGTGGATTAGAATATATGGATCCAGCAGTTTTAAGAGAAAATTTTGGTCTTCCACCAATTGTAAGAAAAGCATCTGCATATCAAATAAGCCAGGGGAATTAATAGAAGCATAACCTAACTAGTAGAGGTGTTAAATTAATGGAAAGTCAATATGATGCACAAGCAGCATTCATAGCAGATAAGATGAGAGAGATAACATCAATTGAACTTGATTCTGCAGTAATGCATGATGGACTTAAATTTATAAAAAAAGAATCAATTACTGCTATTGTAGAACTAGTATATTGGTATTTTAAAGAATTAAATCGTCCATATGGTGGAGGACTAGCTTATTGCAACATCAATACAATTATTGAAACTGCATTAGTATCTTATAAGTACGCTATAGAAGATATAAAATCAACACCATTTTTACAAGATGATGATTGGAAAAAACTTTTAGAAGAAACAGAAGAAGCATTTAGGTCACAAGTAGTTGGACTTGATATTCAACTAGAAGGACTTACACTAGATGATTTTCCTGGAGGAGCTAATCCACATCGATTTGTAAAAGAACCAATATTCTATTTTCCTTATGTAGGAAATGCCTATGACTTTGCAGTCGATATGCGTGAAGCAAGTGATTTAATGGTAAGAGAACAATATTTTGATAAAAAAGGGCATATTTTACCAACACCAATTGTTAAATACTGTGTTGGTGGTGAATGGGTAGATACACCACCATCAAAAGTTAAAGGTCCTATAGTAAGAACAAATGATTTAAAATAGTATTTGCGTGCAAATACTATTTTTTATTGTAATACAAGGAAAAGACTTGCAAAAATAAAAAAAAGTGTTAAAATGTACTTATAAATGTATTGATTAGGACACGACTTTTGAAAGTTACTTAAAAGAGAAGTCATGAATGGTGAAAATTGACTGAAGGAAAACATCAAAGGTTACTACCTATAAACAGGTCTTGAAAAAGGCGCCCGGCTTAAAAACCGTTATCTAATTAAGTTAAAAAAAGGATGGTACCGTGTAATTGCACTCCTGCAGTTTTCTGTAGGAGTTTTTTATTGGAAAGGAATGATAATATGATAAACATTAAAGAAGACGAAAGACTAAACAAACTAAATCATAGTTGTGCCCATTTACTTGCACAAGCAGTAAAGCATTTATATCCAAATGCTAAATTCTGGGTAGGACCAGTAATTGAAGAAGGATTTTACTATGACATTGATTTAGGTGATGTAACTTTAACAGAAGAAGATTTACCAAAAATTGAAAAAGAAATGAAAAAAATTTCTAAAGATGGTAAAAGAATTGTAAGACATGAAATATCTAAAAGTGAAGCTTTAGATATGTTTAAGGATGATCCATATAAAATTGATTTAATCAACAATATGGACGAGGACTCTACAGTTATTAGTTGCTATACACAAGGTGACTTTACAGATCTTTGTCGTGGACCTCATGTAGAATCTGTAAAAGAAATTAAATATTTTAAACTTATCAAATTCAGTGGTGCTTACTGGAAAGGTGACTCTAAAAATAAAATGCTTCAAAGAATCTATGGCATTTGCTTTGAAAATGAAGAAGATTTAAATAAACATATTCAAGCATTAGAAGAAGCAAAAGAAAGAGATCATAGAAAACTAGGTAAAGACTTAGGTATCTATATGATGTCTGATTTAGTTGGTAGAGGACTTCCAATGTATTTACCAAATGGATTTATTCTATGGAATTTACTTGAAACTTACATTCGTGATAAAGAAATTAAAAGAGGATATTTACATGTACAAACTCCACCTTTAGGTAATGTCAATTTGTACAAAACTTCAGGTCACTTGGAACACTACAAAGATGCAATGTTCCCAATCATGCAAGTTGAAGATGAAGAATATGTTTTAAGACCAATGAACTGTCCTCATCACATGGTTATCTATGGTAATGAAATTCATTCTTATCGTGATTTACCACTTCGTATTGCTGAAATAGCAAGAGATTGTCGTTATGAATCATCAGGATCTTTAAAAGGTGTTGAAAGAGTAAGAACATTCTGTCAAAACGATTCACATATCTTCTGCACTCCAGAACAAATTGAATCAGAATTTAAAAATGTTGTTGATTTAATCCTTGAAGTATATAAAGAACTAAATATTAAAGATTTTAAATTCGAGCTTGCTTTAAGAGATCCAGAAGATAAAGTAAAATTCCATCAAGATGATGAAATGTGGAATACTGCTGAAAATGCTTTAAGAAAAATCTTAGATGAAATTGGTATTCCATATGAAGAAAAAATTGGTGATGCAGCATTCTATGGACCAAAATTAGATGTTCAAGTAAAACCAGCTGTTGGAAATGAGTTCTCATTATCAACTTGTCAAATCGATTTCTGCTTACCAGCAAAATTCGAACTAACTTATGTTGATAAAGATGGTTCTAAAAAAACACCAGTTGTATTACACCGTGCAGTATTTGGTTCAATTGATAGAACTATTGCTTACTATTTAGAAGAAACAAAAGGAAATTTACCTTTATGGCTAGCACCAAAACAAGTTGTAATTCTACCAGTTAATAATGAATATCATATGGAATATGCAACTGAAATAAAGAATTTACTTGCTGATAATAATATCAGAGTAGAATTAGATCAAAGAGAAGAAAAATTATCTTATAAGATGAGAGAAACTCAAACTCGTAAGATACCTTTAACTTTAATCTTAGGTGATAAAGAAAGAGATAGTAGAACAATATCATATAGATGCTTTGGTTCACAAGAAACAACAACTTTATCTATTGATGAATTCTTAAAAATGATTAAAGATAATATTGATAATAAAAAATATACTCTTTAAGAACTAATGATTTAAACAAAAAAAGGATATTTAATATCCTTTTTTTTATGTAAATGTTATAATTAAATAGAGGTGTTAATATGACTACTGAATATGGTGAATATAATGGAAAACATATAGGATTATTCATGTTTAAAAATGTTTTAAAAGATATAGTGAGACCTATTACAAATAAAATTGTTGTTTGTAAATATAAAAATATTTGGAACGTGAGAAAAAAAATAAAAGAAAACAATATTCAAGGGGGAATGGTTGCTAGCTATTATAACGACTATTTCATGAAAAGATGTTCTTATATTGGAATTCATGCTGAATTTAAAAACATTCCTTGTTTTCCACATGGAGTATTTGGAATCTTCATTTCAGATGATGCTAAAATAGGTGAAAACTGTGTAATATTTCAAGATGTAACAATAGGATCAAATACCTTAGCCGATTCTAAAAAACAAGGTTCTCCAACAATTGGAGATAATGTTTTTATAGGAGCAGGTGCTAAAATAATAGGTAATATTAAAATAGGAAATAATGTTAGAATCGGAGCAGGTGCAGTTGTTGCTGAAGATATAGATGATGATACATTAGTTGTTTTAGATCATCCAAGAAAAATAGTGAAAAAAGGAATGGATAATCATTTTATAAAGAAAATAGGTAATAATACTTATTATTATGAAAATGAAAAATTCATTAAGAAATAGGTGAAATATGAAAGATCGTTTGGGTTTAATTCTTTTATTTTTAGTAATTATTAATGCTCTTTTATATCCATATGCTATTTTAAATGAAGAAAGTTTAATTTATTTTTTAGTCAAAATGTTAAGCTTCATTAGTTTAACAGGTGTTGCTTTTTACTTTGGTAAGAAAAAAGATATAAATATTAACTTTGCATTTTTAATTGCAATTATTTTAGCCTTAATAAATTTAATAATTTTTAAAGATAATTCACTTGGTTTAATCAGAATAATTCCATGTATTATTATCTGGAATATGATTTATAAATACTTTGATAAATTTATTTATATACCAATATTCTTTATTATAGCCTTATTGAGTGGATTTTATTTAGAATCTTGGTTAATTAGCTTATTTCCATTCTTTCTTCTTGGAAGATATGAATTAAAGCTAAAAATAAGTGAAAAAACAAAAAAAATAGTAAGTGCTATAGTTTTAGTAATATTAGTTCTAGCAACTATATTTATTTTAAAACGCTTCTATGTTTCATTTGATATCTTAAATTTAAGTATTATTGAATCTAAAAAACATTTACTTTTTAGAGCAGGTTATTTTGGTATTGCTTTAGTATTCCTATATTCATTTGGTAATATCTTTAAAATAGATAAAGATGGAAATAAAGAAATACTTTTAATATCATTAATACCAGTTATTACTAATTTATTTTTAGTAATTGTTAATCAAAAGTTTTATAGTAATTGCTATATTTTATATGCAGTTTTATTTGCAATTTTCTTAATAATCTTAACTAATAATAAATATGTTCAAAAACTAATTGAAAAAGTAGAAAAAATAGATAAAACAATAATACTAATCACAAGTTTAGTTTTATTAATTATCTTTTTAACAATTCCACATTTAAAAACAAATTATAATGTTGATAAAATGTATCCAAAAATGAGTGAAAAAGAAATAAATGAAGTTAACAATTCATTTAAAATCTCATTTGTTGGAGACTTAATAATGCTTGAAAATCAAGTTAGAAGTGGATATAGTTCTGGAAAATATAATTTTGATCCAATGTTTGAATATGCTAAAAAATACTTAAAATCTGACTTAACAATTGGTACATTAGAAGGACCAGTTGCTAATAAACCTTATAGTGTTGGTAATTTTGACGATGGAGTTGCTCTTTACTTGAATTATCCAATTGAATTTGTAGAAAGCATTAAAAATAGCAATATTGATTTAGTAACATTAGCAAATAATCACATGTTTGATCAAGGTGTTGATGGCTATAAAGAAACAATTGAAAACTTGAAAAAACTTAATATGGATTATATAGATGCTTTAAATGACAACTCTAAAATAATTGAAAAAGATAATCTTAAAATAGGTATTCTTACATATACATATGGTAGTAATTACTATACTGAAGAAGATTTAATTAATTTAAAAGTTAAATCATTAATAGTAAGTCCATATAGTAAAAACTTTAATAGAATAAAAGAAAATGTAAAAAAAGACTTTGAAAACTTAAAATCAAAAGTTGATTTAATTATAGTATTACCACATATGGGAACACAGTTTTCACATGGAACTGATACTTATCAAAATACTTGGAATCAAATATTTGCTGAATATGGTGCTGATATAATCTTAGGTAATCATGCACATGCAGTTGAACCTATTGAATATATTGGAGACACATTTGTTGTTAATTGCCCAGGAAATTTTGCTAATCTATATCGCGATTTTGATGGTGATGCAACAAGTATAGTTGATGTTTATATTGATAAAAATACTAAAAAAGTAATTACTTCAGCAGTTATTCCAATGTATACATATGCAAGTAATGATGGATTTTTTAAAGCATTACCAATATATGAAATAATGACGAATAAAGAACTTTATAATTCAATTGGTCTTTATGAAATGAAGAGAATTAAAGAAGTTCATTCACTCATAACTAAAGTAATGATAAATGAAGAATTAGATATAACTAATATTGAAGAAAGATATTTCTTCTATAAAGATGGTTATAAAAGAAATAAAGTTAAGGCATTAGATATAAGTTCTTATATGGAAAATGAAGTTTATAATGAACTTAAAAATGCAACAAGTTATTGCTTTATTGGAGACTCTGTAACTGAAGGAACTAAAAATGGTGGATATGGTTGGTATGAGCCTTTAATTGCGAATTTTGAAGGTGAGGTTAAGGCTGCTGCATATGGTTCTCATACGGTTAAAATGTTATTAAATAATAAAGAAAAAGAAATTAAAAACTGTGTTTCTGATTTAAATATAATTGCAATTGGAACAAATGATATCAGATATCGTGATAAGAGTATTTGTGCAATGGATGAAAAAGAATATATTGAAAATATTGATTTACTTGTAAAACTAATTAAGAAGGAAAATAAAGATGCTAAAATTATTTTTATAGCACCTTGGACTTCACTTGTAAGTGATTTAGTAACTCCTTTAAATCAAAGTGATAAAGAAGTATTATTTGCAAAATATTCTAATTCTTTGAAAGATTATAGTATTAAAAATAATTATTTATATATTGATCCAAATGAATATATTCTTAATGAATTAAAAGGAATAGATTCTAAATACTATTTGAAGGATCATATTCATCCAAATAAGATAAATGGAATCAATTTATATAGTGAAGCAGTTATAAATAACTAGGAGGTATTTATGTACAATATAAATCCAGATGAATATGATATTGAATCTATAAGAGAAGAATTAGTTTCTGTAATTGGACCAGCTACTCCAATTGAAATGATGGCGAATGCTGATTTAGTTGCAGCAGAAACAATTGAATCACCTGATGAAATAATAAGAATGGCTCTTAGTTATAACATAGATATTGAAAAATATCACACATATAGAAGATAAAAGGTCTTAATGGCCTTTTTTATTTAATTTAATTGTGCTAAAATATAATATGAGAATATAAACTAATAAGGAGCACTATGGAAAAGAATAACACGGGTAATTTAATATTGATTATAATTGTAATATTATGCGTTTTTATTGTTGCTTATTTATTTTTTACAGGTAGAAACAATAATGAAAATACTTTTTCTAATGTACAAGTAGAAAACATTATATTATCAGAAAATAATATTTCCTTAGTTGTTGGTGATACATATAATTTAAATTATATTATTTCACCTAATAATGCATCAGATAAAAGTGTTAACTGGTATAGTGATAACCCAAGTATTGTTGAAGTTAGTAATGGAGTAATTAAGGCTAAAAGCGTAGGAACTGCAGCAGTAATAGTTAAAACAAATAATGGAAAAGAAGCAAAGGCTACTATTAAAGTCAAAGCAAAAGAAGTCAAGATAGAAAGTATGACTATCAATAAAACTGATATTGAATTAATTGAAGGAAAAAGTTTTACTTTAAGTTTAACTATAAAACCAAAAAATAATACTGAAAAAATAAAATGGACTAGTAGTGATGAAAGTGTTGCAAGCGTATCAAATGGGGTTGTAACAGCAAAGAAAAAAGGAACGACTTTAATAACAGCAAAATCGAGTAGTGGTAAAATTGCAATATGTGATGTTGAAGTAAAACCAAAGGAAATTGAAGCAACTAAAATAACTTTTGATAAAACTTCGGCAACTCTTACTACAAATACGTCATTGACACTTAAAGTCACATTTGAACCATCTAATACCGAAGCTAGAACGTTGACATGGACGAGTTCTAATCCGAGTGTAGCAAGTGTATCAAATGGCGTTGTAAAAGCTTTAAAAGATGGCAAAACTACAATAACTGCTAAGACAAGTAATGGTAAGACAGCAAGTGCAACTATAACAGTTAAAAGTGGAGTTAAAGTAATTGTTGGGACTTTAAATATTGGAGCATATCGTTGTGGAAGTAGTTCATTAACATGTAATGCTACTTATTCTAATTTTGCAAATCTAATTAAAGGTAACAAAATAGATATCATTGGAATGCAAGAAGCCCATCCACAAAATACAACAAATAAAATAGCATCATCTTTAGGATACAATCACTATTATAGACAACCAGCAGCTGCAGATTCAACGATGGCAAAATATTCATTTGAATCAAAAAAATATTATTCATTACCAAGTTGCCATGAAAGTCGCGAATTAACTAAAGTTGTTATGACAATAAATGGTGTAAAAATATCATTTTATAATACTCATCTTTCATATCAAAGTGGTTGCCCTGCAAAACAAATGGTTGAAGTTGCTAGAATTATAAAAGAAGATCCAAATGCAGTAATATTAGTAGGAGACTTTAATGTTGGACCAAACACTGTTTTGGTAGATGCCTTGGGTTCAAAATTTGAAATAGTTGCCCACGATACATCAAGAAAAATATATGCTGATTCAGTCATTATAAAGCCAAAAGACAATGCAGGTAATTTAAGAATAAAAGGTGTCAGTGGTAAAACTGAAGTTACACGTGGAATATATACCGATCATAATTTAGTAATAGCAACATTAGAAATAATAAAATGAGGTTAAAAAACCTCTTTTTATGTTATAATTTTTTTGGAGGTAATTTATGAAAAAAAGTATTATGGGAATCTCCTTATTAACTCTAACATGTATGTATGGGTTACTTGGAGCAATTATTATTTTAGCCACAATTTTATTAGGTGGCCAAGCGTTACTTGGTATTGGAATTAGTATTATTGTTTTAATCATTCAATTCTTAATAGCGCCTTTCTTAACTGATTTATCAATGAGATGGTTCTATAAAGCTAAGTTTGATGAACAAATTCCAGATTATTTGAAAGCATTCATTGAACAAGAATGTCAAAAACATAAAATGAAATATCCAAAAATTGGAATTATTCATGATGGAGCACCAAATGCATTTACATATGGTAGAACAAAAAATGATGCTAGAATTGTTATTACAGAAGGAATTTATAACTTATTAAATCCAGAAGAAGTAAAAGCAGTTGTAGGTCATGAAATAGGTCATATTGTGCATTATGACATGCTATTTATGACAGCTGTTCAAGTTGTACCACTTGTTTTATATGCAATCTATGAAATGCTTGCAAATAGCAGTAGTAGTGATTCAGATGATAATAAAGCAGCAATAGTAGGATGGATAGCTTATATTTTATATTTAATAAGCCAATATATAATTCTTTATTTATCAAGAACACGTGAATATTTTGCCGATGCTTTCTCAATTGAGGAAACTGGGAATCCAAATGCATTAGCAGAAGCATTAGTTAAAATAGGATTTGGATTAAGCACAGCATCTAATGAAGGAAAACACAATGTTTCAAAAAATAACGCATTAGGTATTTTTGACTCAAAAGCATCAAAAGCAATGGTTGTAACAGCATTAGAAGGTAATACTGTATCAAAAGAAAAAATCAAAAATGCGATGAAATGGGAAAAATGGAATCCATGGGCTAAATGGTTTGAATTTAATTCGACACACCCATTAATTTCAAAACGTTTACTTGCAATTTCAAGTCGTTCAATGGATTATGGTCAAGAACCATACATTATATTTGATTTAGAAAAGAAAGAATCTTATGTTGATGATTTCTTATTAGAAGTTTTGATCTCTTTCTTGCCATTTATTATATTAATTGTTGGAATAATCATGGGATTAATTCTTATCTCTGATGACTTTAACATATTACGTTATGCAGGAATAGTAGGACTACTATTTACAATAACACTTTATATTAAATTTGCTCGTGCACATAAGAACAAAGATTACAAAGAAACAAATGTTGCATCTTTACTTGGTGAAGTGAAAGTATCACATGTAACTAGTATTCCATGTGTTTTAAATGGTAATATCATTGGTAGAGGTAACCCAGGATGTATTTTTAACGAAGATTTTGTAATAAAAGATCAAACAGGAATCATTTTCTTAGATTATAATCAACCACTTGGAATAATAAACAAAATATTTGCAATATTTAGATCTGAACAATATTTCAATAAAACTGTAACAGTAAAAGGCTGGTATCGTCGTAGTCCAGTCCCATATGTTGAAATAAAAGAATGGACAGTAGATGGAAAAACTAAAAAAATTTACACATATCCACTAGCAAAAGCGTTATATGCAGTACTTGCTATTGCAAGTGTTATCTTAATAATAATTTAAAAGGATTTATAAAATCCTTTTTTCTTGTTTTAAGGTACTAATTTTGATATAATCAAAGTATGTTAAGGAGTAAAAAATATGTTTACAAAACTACGTTGTTTTAATAATGAAACAGTCAAGAATCTAAAAATAATAATTAATAAATTACATATTAAAACTAAAAAAAGTAAAATTGCACTTTTCTTTGATATTATGTGGTGTGCAATTAAATATGGATCTGGTCCATATGATTATCAAGAATTTGAATTCTATAATTTAAATGGAAAAGAAAGAAAAACTTATTTAACAAGAGCTAAAAACGTTAAAATTGTAAGAAACTATAATGTTAAAAGTTCATGGTATAAGTTTGATGATAAAGTTGAATTTAATAAGATATTTAAAAAATATCTAAAAAGAGATTGGTTATATTTAAATAAAGATAACTTTGCTGATTTTGAAAAATTCTGCAAAAATAAAAAAGATTTTATTGCTAAACCATTAGATGGTAGTGGCGGAGTAGGAATCGAATTAATCGAAGTCAAAAAAAACCTAAAAGAAATATTTGATTATCTAATTAAAAATAAAAAACTTCTAGTTGAAGAAAAAATAATTCAACATAAAAAAATAGCTGCTTTAAATAGTACTAGTGTAAATACACTTAGAATTATTACATTTTATGATGGAAAAGAAGCACATATAATTAATAGTGTATTTAAAATAGGTAATGGTGGCGTAACTGATAATTTTTCAACTGGAAGCATGTATACATTTGTTGAAGATGGAAAAATAATCGTTCCAGCAATTGACCGAGAAGACTTTATCTATGAAGTTCATCCCAAAAGCAATATTAAATTAGTTGGATATGAAATACCAAACTATGATAAAGCAATTGAACTTGTTAAAGAATGTGCAAAAGTTGTTCCAGAAGTTCAATTTGTTGGATGGGATGTTGCATTACTTGAAGATGGAGCTTCTATAATTGAAGGAAATTGCTTCCCAGGAGTATATCAAATTAAACCAAGCTTTGGCTACAAAAAAGAAGGATTAATTCCAATAATTGAAAAAGCATCAGGAGTGAAACTATGAAAGAAATCGTGCTTGCATCAAACAATAAACATAAAATAAAACAATTTCAATCAATGCTAACTAACTATAAGATTCTAACATTAGATGAAATTGGCTTTAATGAAGAAATAGAAGAAACTGGTTCAACTTTTTTAGAAAATGCTCTTATTAAGGCAAGAACTATAAGTGAATATTTAAAATCAAAGGGACTAGAATATGACATTATTGCAGACGATTCTGGACTTTGTATGCCTAGTCTTAATGGAGCACCAGGAATTTATAGTGCCCGTTATGCTGGTAATCATGATTTTAAAGCTAATCGTGATAAATTGATTTTAGATTTAAAAGGTAAAGATCATAAAGGATATTTCAATTCAACAATAGTTTTATATCATCCAGATGGTACATATATCTATAAAGAAGGTAAAACATATGGTGAAATCATTGAAGAAGAAAGAGGAGATAATTCTTTTGGATACGAATGTATATTTTTATCAGATAATTTAAATAAAACTCTTGGTGAAATGACACTTGAAGAAAAAAATCAAATTTCACATCGTGCTCGTGCATTAGAACAGTTGAAAGAAGAATTAAATTAGACTATATTTAATTCTTTTTTTGATATAAAATAGTAATTGCAACCGAAAATTGACAAAAAACAACTAAAAATTGGTAGAGTGCAACCAGTAGAAATGGTTAAATAAAGTTGTGAGGAGGAGAAAATATGAACTTAAGTGAAAACTTAAAGAAGATAAGAAAGGAAAATAATCTATCTCAAGAACAACTTGCTGAAAAATTAGGTGTATCTCGCCAAAGTGTTTCAAAATGGGAATCTGGTCAAGCATATCCTGAAATGGATAAGATGTTACAACTATGTGAAATGTTTAATCTAAATATGGATGATTTACTAAATCAAGATATTAAAGATGTAAATAGTAAAAAGAAATCTAAAATTAATATTAATAAATATATTGATAGTTTTCTTGATTTTATAACCAAAACCACTAAGATGTTTGGAGCAATGAGTTTTAAAGAAAAATTAAAATGCATATTTGAACAAATACTTATCGTTTCAATACTTATAGTATTAGGTGCAATTGTTGGATTAATTTTACATTCAATAATTGATGGTTTAATATCGTTTTTACCAAGCAATATATATTACTATATTGATAGAATATGGGAGGCAATACTAAAACTTGGCCTTATCGTTATTGGAGCAGTCGTTATTTTACATATCTTTAAGATTAGATATCTTAATTATTATGAAATTGTTCATGAAGATGAAGAAGTTAAAAACGATGATGTCGAAACAAAAGAAAATATTGAAGAAAAAAAAGAAAATTTAAAAATAATTGAACCAAAAGAAAAAATTATCATAAGGGACCCAAAGCACTCTGAATATGGATTTATAAAAGGTCTTTTAAGAATATTTATTCTTATCATAAAGATATTTGCACTATTTGCAGGAATTATGTTTATATGTTCTTTAGTTGGATTTGCAGCAGCTTTAGTTTTATCATTTATGATTGTTAAAACAGGAACTTTATTTATAGGACTTTTAATAGCTCTTATAGCAGCAATTGCAATTAATATGGTATTCCTAGTAGTCATTTATAAATTCATAACAGGACGTGAGAATGATGGCAAAGTAGGGGCAATCATATTCTTAATTTCATTATTATTAGCAGGAATAGGAATTGGACTTATGGTACATGGGGCTTCTAATATTGAATATAAAGATGTTAAAACAGATGAAACTAAAGAATACTTTATTGAAAAAACTTATGAATACGAGTTTGAAAATGGCCTAGCAATTTGTTGCTCAAACAATACTGAATATCATGAAGAAGATATAGATAATATTGTAATCAAATTAACACATTATAAAGATTATGATTATGAATTTGTTAAAGAAGGAACAATACTTGCTTTAAGAAACAACTATAATGGAACAGAATTAAACGATATTAGAAGAGTTTTAAAAGATCTTAATAAGCGAAATGTTGTTAATTATACAAGTAAGAAATTTGATATTTATGCATCAAAAGAAAACATTGAAAAATTAAAAACCAATTATAGGACTATTTTTGATAACTATTAAAAAGCAATTTATTTGCTTTTTTTGTGTTATAATTATCTTGGTGATAGAATGAAAAAATTTTTTATAATGCTACTATTGATTTTACCTTTAAACATAAAAGCAGCAGAATATGATATTAAAAGTGCTGATATGAAAATAACAATTCCAGATGAATGGTTTGTATTTACAAGGGAAAATATTGATACAAAAGAAGATGTTGAAGAATCTAAAAAAGAACTCATGAAAAAGTTTTTTGAAATTAATACAGCTTATATATCAGCTGCAAAGAAAGATGTTGAACTTGTATTAAGAACAACTGATGATGTTGATTATGCTTCATTAAGTGATTATCCTGATGAAAAAATAGAAGAAATAGCAAGTGATTTAGGAGCAATTAATAAAACAGAAGATTATAAAGGATACACTAATAAATATAAATATATACTCCTTAATAATAAATCAGGAGATTACTATATGAATATTTATGCAACAGTTATTAATCATAAATGGTATTTATATAGTTTTCAAAAAAAGAGTGAATTTACATCAGCTGAAATCTTGGAAAATAAAAAGATTATAGATAGTATTGAGTATACAATTGTTGAAGAGCCTGAGAAAAAGGAAGAACCTGTAAAAGAAGAAGTAAAACCAAAAAGTAAAAAGAAAGTAGTTATAATATCTGCAATCGGAGCATTTATTGTAATTGCAATTGCTAGTGTTTTAGTTATAAAGAAAAGAGGCAAAAGAGCATGAAAAAGATAGTTTATCTAATAGCTATTTGTATATTCTTAGTTGGCTGTGGAAATGTTAAAAAAGAAGAAGTAAAAAAACCTAAAAAAGAAGTTGAAAAATACTCACTTGTATCAACTGATAATAGATTAGTATTTAAAAGTGAAGATACATATGAAGTAGTTTATTTTGAAGATGAAAAAATTGTTAAAGTAGAAACTGCAATTAAATTTAAAACACCAGAAGAAGCAGAACAATATTATAAAGAAGAAACCTTTGGTAATTCTGAAACTATAAGCTATATGTATGATGTATTTATAACAGAAGAAACAGAAGACTATTGGGAAGATTATAAAGACTTAAATAAGCAAGAATTAACTAAGTATATGTCAGATGCAGATTATGTTATTTGCTTATCATCATAAAAAACTTGCAAAAAAAGTTAAAAACTATATAATATATGTCACAACAAAAAAGGAGGTTTAATAATGCAAAGAGTAGAACAAGTTTTATACGGATATACTTATGATAGAGCAAATGATCTTTATGTCGTAAGAGGTATTGAATCATATGAAATGAGTTTTGAACCAAGATATATGGAATATATACCAAGAGACTTGGTTGAGCAAATAAGAACAGAATATTCTACTATTAATGGAGTTATGCTTGACGATATTACTCCAACTGAATCATTCTCAGAATCTAGAACATATGCAGTTATTGACTTTCATGGTCGTGAATATGGTCAAGAAGAGATTCAATCAATCTTAAGAGGTCAAATTGTTGAAAAAGAACCAATTATTAATTTTGCGAGAAAACCAGTTTCTCAAAGAGTTATGAATAGATTTAAACCAATAAGATTCGGAAAAAAACAAAATCAACTTGACAACTAAATAAAGAAAGGTTATATTATTACCAATTTAATATAACGGATATAAAAAGGCGCTATATTAGTGCCTTTTTTCTATCAAAGAATTGGTGGATATTATGCAAGTAACATTTGAAGAATTTATTAACCTCGTTAAAGCTTATAATCCTGATGAAGTTGAAATCATAACTAAGGCTTATAGGTTTGCAGAAGAATGTCATAAAGGGCAACATCGCGAAAGTGGGGAACCATATATTATTCATCCACTAGCAGTCGCATGGATTTTAGCAAATATGCATGCTGATCGTGATACAGTATGTGCTGGACTTTTGCATGATGTAGTTGAGGACTGTGATGTTACTTTAGAACAAATATCTAGAGAATTTAATCCTAAAATTGCCGAATTAGTTGATGGAGTTACTAATTTGACCCAAGTTGATTTTAAGTCAAAAACAGAACGTGATTATGCTAATAAAAATAAAATCATTTTAGGAATTAGTAAAGATGCTAGAATTGTCGTAATCAAGCTTGCAGACCGTTTACATAATCTTTTAACGCTTCAATATAAAAGCCAAGAAAAAAGAATTAAAAAAGCAGCAGAAACGATGCAATTTTATGCACCACTTGCAAGATATATTGGGGCTGAAGTTTTAAGACGAAAACTTGAAGATCTTTCGTTCAAATTTTTGAATCCAGAGGGTTACGTTGAAACAAGTAAAATTATCAGTGATTATTCTAACCAAACGCAATTAAGTACCAACCAAATGATGATTGATATTCATAGGTTATTGGAAGATGAAAAAGTTCCACATACTTTAAAATTAAGAATTAAAAGTGTTTATAGTGTTTATCAAAGAATAAAGGATGGCGGAAAAATTGAAAATCTTCATGACTTTCTTGCAATAAAACTACTAGTAGAAAGTAAAAAAGAATGTTATAATGCACTTGGGCTAGTACATAGTTTATATCCACCAATGCCTAAAACATTTAAAGATTATATAAGCCAACCAAAACCAAATATGTATAGTTCTATACATACGACAGTTTTCGGACCAGAATTAGTGGCTGTTCAAATGCAGATAAGAACACATGAAATGGAAAAAATTAATCTTCAAGGTCTTACTGCTTACTGGGATTTATTTCAAGGAAAAGCAGTTGATGTTATGCAAGAGATATTAAGGGATAAATATCATTTTATTCAATCCGTAAAAGAATTAAGCCGCATTATGAAAAATAGTCAAGATTTTGTTCAAGGCTTTGAACAAAACGTTATTGGTGATAAAGTAGCTATATATGACGGAGAACATCAAGTGTTTGTTTCAGCTGGATCAACAGCCATTGACTATGCATATAGTCGTGGACAGGAGATTGGGGACCGCTTAGACTCAGTTTTTGTAAATGGACAACAAGTTGACGTAAGTACTGTTTTTGAACAAGGAGATCGCGTACATTTAATACTATCTGAGTATCCACATGGACCATTACCTGGATGGGAACATATATCAACAACAGTACAAGCTCAAGTATCAATTCGAAGAGGAATGAGGAAAAAATATGCAATTCATCAATGAAACAGATAAACTAGATCAACATTTTTTGATAGACCAAGAAGTCATTTCAAGATTTATCAAAGAAGCAAATTTGAAAAAAACTGACACTATAGTTGAAGTGGGTCCAGGTAAAGGAAATATTTCAAGTTTAATTGCAGATAAAGTAAAAAAACTATATTTAATTGAACTGGATCGTAGACTAGAAAAATATTTAGTTCCTTTATCATATGAAAAAGGCAATATTGAACTTATATTTGATAGTGTTTTAGATACATATATTCCACCTTGTGATAAGATTGTTACATCACTACCATATAGTATTGTTGAACCATTTATTTATAAAATAATAAAATGTGATTTCAAAGAAATATTGATGATTACAGGAAGTAGATTTGCAAACAATGTTTTAGAAAATAAAACTACAAAATTGTCATTGTTAACAAATTGTTTCTTCAAAATAGAAAAGATAATGGATATATTACCAGAATCTTTTGATCCAAAACCGAGAGTATTATCATCAATGATTAGATTGACACCTATTAAAGAAAATGATTTAACTGATGAAATGATCATATTTAGAAATCTTTATTTTTATGATGATAAAAAAATAAAAAATGCTTTGGTAGAATCTTTTATAAGATTAAACTATTTAAAAAATATTACTTTAACTCAAAGAGAAGCTAAGAAGATAGTGTCAGAATTATCTATAAACGAAGAACTATTAGCTAAAACATTTAATGCTATTTCAAATGAAGAGTTAATTGCTATATATGAAAGCATAAATTCATATATGAAAAATACCTTATAGGTATTTTTTTGTGTTATAATATCTATGGGTGAGGGTATGAAAACAAAACCACTTATTATTACAATAATACTTGAAATAGTTTTAATAGCAGCAACCATTATAATATATAATCCATTTTTGAAACTTAAATTAAATGGTAATGCAACAATTAAAATTTCAATTGGGGAAAAATATAATGATCAAGGAGCTAAAGCTTCATATTTAAAAGAAGATTTAACCAAAGAAATAAAAGTGACTAATAAAGTTGATACTAACAAATTAGGTGAATATAAAATAACCTATGAAATAAAGCATGGAAATTCAACAAGGAAAGCTACTAGAACAGTTATAGTTGCTGATTTAATATCTCCTGAAATAACACTTAAAGGGGATTCTAAGGTGAGTACATGTGGAAAAGAATATACTGAAGAAGGATATACTGCAATTGATAACGTTGATGGTGATTTGACCAAAGATGTAGTTGTTACTAAAAAAAGTGATAAAATCATTTACTCAGTTAAAGATAAAAGTGGCAACAAGAAAGAAGTTGTAAGAATACTTGATAGTAAGGATAGTACTAAACCTGAAATAACATTAGTTAATTCTGATATTTTGACATTTGAACTAAATTCAACATATAAAGAATTTGGGGCCAAAGCTACCGATAACTGTGATGGTGATATTACTTCTAAAATTGAAGTTATTTCAAATGTTGATACAAGTAAACATCAAGTATTTGAAGTAACATATAAAGTAAAGGATAATGCTGGAAATGAAGCTACAGCAATAAGAAAAATAAAAGTATATAATCAAGATGATCTAAATAAAGGTTATACTGAAATTGTTTCAGGACCAACTTATATTAAAGATATTTTGATTGTTAATAAAAAATATGCAATTCCTAAAAATTTCCAAGTCGATAGTACTGAAGCTAAAGCAGCACTTGAAAAATTGCAAGCAGATGCAAAAAAAGAAGGACATAGTTTGCCAACTAAATCGGCATATCGTAGTTATTCAACTCAAGATGCCTTATATAATCGATATAAAACAAATAAAGGACAAGAATTTGCTGATAAAAGATCTGCTAGACCTGGTCACTCAGAACATCAAACAGGACTTGCATTTGATATTGGACTTTGTTCTGTTAAATTAGGTGTCATGCCAGAAGGTATTTGGTTAAGAGAAAACGCTCATAAATACGGTTTTATAATCAGATATCCACAGTATAAAGAAGCTATTACTGGATATGGTTATGAACCGTGGCATGTTCGCTATGTTGGTGTTGAAATAGCAACTGAAATAATGACAAAAAATATAACATTAGAAGAATATTTAGGTATCTATGATATCAATGCTTAGTAAAAAATATAGCAAATGCTATATTTTTTTTAATTTTGCTTAAAATTGTTTGAAATATTGAGTAAAAATGATACAATGATAATAGAGTTTAAGATAATGGTAGAGAGTGGTGCTCTATTATTACTTAATCAATTATTTTGTATTAGGACACAAAGTCAATTCTAGGGGGGAGAAAATATGGCAAGAAGTCAAGATTTAAAAAGATTTAGAGAAACTCATTTTATCTCTTACATGGACAATCAAGAAATGTCTTTTGATTCTGAAATTTCTAAAAGTGAACGAGTAAAGCTTTGTTCGTCAGATGACTTTACTGAAGTAGCAGAAGAATTTGAAAGCAAATATTCATATGGTAAAGCACCTATGATGATTGGTCATGTAGGAGGTTTTTATGTTACAGCATCTTTAGCTGGTATGGCAGAAAGAGTTTGTACTTCTAAACCATATATTTTATTCTTTGATCGTAAACATGCTAATGTTGAAAATGCTATTTTTAATACATTGTTGATGAAAGCATGTGCTACCAAAGAAGAATATATAACTAAATTATTCGGACTCTCTAGAGCAGACATAATACAAGCATTAAGGCCTTCACTATATGATTCATATATTGAAAGAGTTTTATCGAAAAATAAAGATTTTAGTGAACTTGATGCAAAAGAAAAAAAAGAACAGTTAAAATTATTATATAAACAAAGAAAAGAAGATATTGATCGTGAAATTGAAAAGTCATTTATTACAGATGCTCAGGTTGAACAATTATTAACAGATGAGTTCAATTTGGCCAAGATTAGAAGATATGCTGAAAATGAGACGTACGATCCAGTTGCACATGCACTATTATTAACTAAGCATGTAAAAGATAAATTAGATAAAAGAGAATATGAAGTATTTACAAAATTAGTTTCACATATTACTGCATATCTTTCTAGAGGTAAAAATTTTCATGACTTACTTTATTATTTAACTGAAGATATTAAGAAAAATGGTGAGCATCACATACTTGCTAACGATGCAATATTCTCGGGATATAAAAGTCTATTTCCGGCTAAAGGAAGTTATGTTAAATTTGTATCTGGAATAGATATTAGCACTAAAAAAGGTGTTAAAAAATTAGAAGAAATTTTAACAAGAGCTGGATTTATATCAGATTCTTTAAAAGAGAATCAATTTGCAATTGATTTGGCATTTATTCCACATATGAATCAAGTAAAAGAAGCATATCCACTTCTTAAAAAATATGTTCAAGATTATATTATGTTATATCGAAATAATCCGCGTAATAGGAGTTATTTCGTTACCAATAGTACAGCAACCTTGGACGTTAAAACTCTTGATAGTATTGGAGCATCTTTCATTGCTGAAGAAAGAAGTAATAGGCGTGAACTAAAGAATCTTTCACCAATTGAAGCACGTCAAGGATATCCATTATTGATGTTCATGGCAGGAGCTAATTTTGGTAATATCTATCATAGTGAAGTAGATACTAATAATATGATTGATATGGCAATTGCTAATAAAGTTGATACAGTTTATATTCAAGGTTTAATTTATTCAACTTATTATCATAACCAAACATCAAGAAGATTGTTAACAGATCCAACATACGAAACTATCGCATCACGTCTTCAAGCAGCTAGAAGAGTAGTTGATAAATTAAATGAAGCAGGTATTAAAGTTATTTATCAAATGGGTGATGAAGAATTTCAATTATACCAAGATATATTTAAAATTTATATAAGAGAACAAGGCGTAAAAGGAAACGACTTCTTAAAAAGAGAAGATTTGAAGAGTAAATTTGACTGGGTACGTCCAATCATTATTCAAGAATTAATTCCTTATATGATTCGTAGTGGTGAAGACCTTGCTGGATTATATACAGATGATGAAACAAAAACAAATGTATCAAGAGTATTACATGCAATAAAGAGATATAAAGAAGGATTACCATTAGGTGATGATGTTAGACTTAAACCAGAATTTTTAAAAGATAATCCAGCCTTCAGAGTATTATATTCTGACATTCATCAATATGGGCAAGATGATTCAACAATAGCAGTTAACTTAATTGCTTCAAATGGGCGCTCATCAAAAGGTAGATCTAACGTTATGAAAAACTTAAGATTATACCAATCTAACGTTGTAGAACAAGCCAAAGTGACTGGTATTCCAAGATTATTTGTAGATGCAAAACAACCATTTATGTCTATTGCTTATGAAGGCGATGAACTTACAATGAATGTTCCATCTATGATTGATGATAGTAAATATATGGAACATCCTGAATTACTTGCAGGTATTAAAGAACATGTCCTTCAAGATCCAACATATAAAAGAGTTACTCAAGTAACAGCAAGACCAAATTATCCTGGTGGTTGGATGATTACGGGTGATATTCGTGAAAGAATGGAGATTATTCCATATTATAAACGAGTAAGAGAAGTAATGGATGAAGTCCAAAGAACTGGCAAAGGATACGAACAGAAAACTATTGGGCATTTAAATGATTTGCATATTGGTTCATTAGCAGAAAGACCAGAATATGTTGTTAAATTTTTAGATTATTTATTCTATGAATGCAATCCAACTGGTATAATTTTTAATGGTGATTTACAACAAGGACATAACTATGGAAAGTATCCAAATGAAGCAAGACATATTGGAGCTGCAGCTATGACACAACAAATGGTAAGCCATAATAAATTACTAAGACCATACATGAGAAATGGATTTGGAGTAGTAAGAGATGGGTTTAGGACCGAAAGAATAGATTGTAGAACTTCACAAGAAATAATTACACATTTGGCTCAAACAGGTTTAATAGAACAATCAGAAGGTTTATATGGAAGCATTGAACGTGTTAAAAGAGGTATTGATTATAAGAAAGTTGATTTAAAATTACCACCTGCGTTAAAACCATATGAAACTGAAATAAGAAGCAAATTAACAAAAATTGTCAATCTTGAGTTTACTGATTTGTTAAGAGGAAATCACGAAGAAAACAGTGATTGGGACCATAAAGGTTTTGATGAAATTGAACTTTTAAGGCAAGAGTTAGATACTTTAAAAGCTGTTACAGGTAGTGACATTGATTTAACATTAACTGAATTTTTGGTAAACGGTAAGGGGGACTTTGTTAATGCACCATATTGTTTTAGAACAATAAATGGTTATAATAATATCTATTCACATAGTTTTAAAGGTGGAGGGTCATCTCCAACTATAGGTGCTTCAAAATGGTTGAATAGAATGGCACCAAACTTGCCAAGAATTGATAAAGTAATAGCAGCTCATTATCATATATTTGAAACCTCTGTAATTAATAATACTTTAATTACAATTACAGGTTCAGGATCTGGACAAAGTGGGTTTGAACAAAACTTAGGCTATAGTAGTCAACCACTATTTGTTGTTGAAAAATATTTGGAAGATGGAAGAATAGTTATAGAAACTATTGGAACAGAATTCTTAGACCAATATCAAATTCAAAATCCAGTAGTAAGAGAAATGGGACTAGAATCTTTTATTCAAAGTTGCATGACTGAAGAAGCAACAATTTTTGGTGAAGGTAATCCTAACCCTCAACCTGTATATCAAAGAAGATTGGTTCCGAGAGGACCAAATAAGGTTATTGGTGATAAAAAATGACATTAATGATTGATATGGATGATGTAATGGTTCAAGGGGGCTTTATAGCCCTCTTGAATGAATATATGGGAACAAACTATGTGGAAAGTGATTTCAAGAATTTTTATATGCAAGATATTCTTCCAGATAAAGAAGCATTCTTTAAATGGTTTAAAGATAAAAACATTTATGAATATTGCCATATAGCACCAAATGCAAAAGAAGTAATAGAAGAATTGTCTAAGAAATATGATTTATATATAGGAACATCATATATATATCGTGAAATACCAGAAGAATGTGGATATATATTAAAACAAAAACATGAATTTTTAGTAAAAGAATTTCCATTTATTAAACCAAGTCAATATATATTTTTATCTAATAAAGCATTATTACAAACTGATATTAAAATAGATGATAGAACTGATAATTTAAAAAATGCCAAAAGAAAAATTCTTTTTACTGCATATCATAATGAAGCAATAAGTGATGAAGAATTAGAAAAAATGGGTATTGAAAGAGCTAAAGATTGGTTAGCTATAAAAGAAATGTTATTGTAAAATTTAAAAAAAGTGTTATACTATCTTTAGGGCCTCAATAGCTCAGTCGGTTAGAGCACTTGACTGTTAATCAAGGGGTCGTAGGTTCGAGTCCTACTTGAGGCGCCATTTTATGTATTGACAAAATTATTTAAATGATTATAATTATAAAAAAACGAAGAACAAGAGGAGTAAAGTAGTTAGTAACTATTAGGAATTGAATGTCACCGACTGAAAGCATTCATTAGTGAAACCTATTTGAAGGTAGCTTGGGAGTTATATGTCAGAACTAAGAGTAAGATATATTGTTAGTCGCATTAAGACTTTGAGATAGTAGCAATACTATAAATTAAGGTGGTACCACGAACATTTCGTCCTTTGGATGAAATGTTTTTTTGTTTAGAAAGGGTTGATATTATGTTAGAAAAGAAATATGATCACGAGTTAGTTGAAAAAGGGAAATATGAAAAATGGCTAAAAAAAGACTATTTTAAATGTGAACCAAATAGTAAGAAAAAACCATATTGTATAGTTTTGCCACCACCAAATGTAACAGGAGTTTTACATCTTGGTCATGCTTGGGATGCAGCTTTACAGGATATTATGATTCGTTATAAGAAAATGGAAGGATATGATACTTTTTGGCTTCCAGGAATGGATCATGCTGCAATCGCAACTGAAGCAAAAGTTGTAAAAAGACTAAAAGATAAAGGAATTAATAAATATGAATATGGGCGTGAGAAATTCTTAGAAGCTTGTTGGGATTGGACTCATGAACATGGTGACATTATAAGAAAACAATGGGCTATTCTAGGTGTATCTATGGATTACTCTAAAGAAAGATTTACGCTTGATGAAGGATTATCTGAGGCTGTTAAAAAGGTATTCGTTGACTACTATAATGAGGGTTTAATTTATCGTGGTGAAAAAATAATTAACTGGGATCCAGCTGCAAGAACAGCTTTATCTAACGAAGAAGTTATCTATGCAGAAGAAAAAAGTGCATTTTATCACCTTAAATATAAACTAGAAGATAGTGAAGAATATATTGATGTTGCAACAACTCGTCCTGAAACTTTATTTGGAGATACTGCTGTTGCTGTAAACGAAGAAGATAAACGTTATAAAAAGTTCGTTGGTAAAAATGTAATATTACCTTTAGTAGGTAAAAAAATACCAGTTATCACTGACGAACATGCTGATATGACTAAGGGAACAGGTGCTGTTAAAATAACACCTGCACATGACCCTAACGACTTTGAAGTAGGAAATCGTCATAATCTTGAACGTATTGTTATTATGAATGATGATGCAACAATGAATGAAAATGCACCAGGTTATACTGGTATGACTCGTGAAGAATGCCGTGAAGCAGTCTTAAAAGATTTGGAAAAACAAGGCCTATTATTAAAAGTAGAACCAATTGTTCACGAAGTAGGACATAGTGAAAGAACAGGTGTAATGGTAGAACCAATGATTAAAAAGCAATGGTTTGTAAAAATGCGCCCACTTGCTGATCATGTATTAGAAATTCAAAAGAAGAAAAACGAAAAAGTTAACTTTGTTCCACCACGTTATGAAAAAACAATGAATCACTGGATGGAAATTACTTATGACTGGTGTATATCTCGTCAATTATGGTGGGGTCATCGTATTCCGGCTTGGTATAAAGGAGACGAAATATATGTAGGTATGGAAGCACCTATTGGTGATGGTTGGGTACAAGATCCAGATGTACTTGATACTTGGTTTTCAAGTGCACTATGGCCATTTGCAACCTTAGGTTGGCCACATAAAACTGATTTACTTGAGAAATACTATCCAAACTCATGTTTAGTAACAGCATACGATATTATTCCATTCTGGGTTAATCGTATGACATTCCAAGGAGAACATATTCTAGGTGCAAGACCATTTGAACACTGCTTCATTCATGGACTTATTCGTGATAAAGAAGGAAGAAAATTCTCTAAGAGCTTAGGTAATGGTATTGATCCATTTGATATGGTTAACTTATATGGAGCAGATGCTTTAAGATACTATCTTGCAACAGATGTAGCTCCAGGAACAGATATGCGTTTCGATGAAGAAAAAGTAAAAGCTGCTTGGAATTATATCAATAAAATATGGAATGCTTCAAGATTCGTACTAACTAATATTGAAGGTTTAAAAGAAATAAAATTAGAAAACTTAAAACCAGAAGATAAATGGATTATTACAAAATTTGAAAAAACTTTACATGAAACAAAGAGATTCATGGATAAATATGAATTTAATAATGCCGGAGCATCTATTTATGAATTCACATGGAATTATTTCTGTGATTACTATATTGAAATGGCTAAATACTCAATTGAAGAAGAAAGCACTAAATCAACATTATGCTTTATCTTAACAGGAATTTTAAAACTTCTTCAACCATTTATGCCTTATGTAACAGATGAAATATACTCTATGTTACCAGTTAAAGATGCCGAAGATATAATAATTTCTAGTTATCCAAAATATGATAAAAAATTGATATTTGAAGTTGAAGAAGAAGCAACAGATGATGCAATTGAATTTATTAAGAAATTTAGAAATATTAAAGCTGAAAATAACATTACAAAAGAAGCAAAAGTAATGTTTGATACAAGTGATGACAATGATTTAATTGTAAAAATGTTAAAACTTGATGAAAATCTTGTTAAAAAGCCACTTGGAATTAAAGCTTATAATGTATTTTCTAAGAAAATAAAAGCAACTATCTTCTTTGAAAAAGTTGAAACGGAAGCTGATAAAATGGCAAAAGAAGCACAAATCAAATTATTACAAGCTTCAATTGAGAGAAGAGAAAAACTCTTAGCAAATGAAAATTATGTAAATAAAGCTCCTACTAAGATTGTTGAAATGGATAAACAAAAACTAGAAGAAGAAAAGAAAAAACTTGAAGAATTATTAAAATAAAAAATAGCTTAACAGCTATTTTTTTATGATATACTTATAATAGAGGATTATATGAAAAAGAAAAGACATCTAAAAAAAGAAGCTAAAATTTTTTTAATTGGACTCGGACTATTAATATTTATAATAATAGTCATTTTAATAATACCTAAAAAAGAAAAAGTATTAATGCCACTTTTTGTTGGACTAAAAAAAGAAGATGCAATTGAATTCTGTAAACTAAATAACTGTAAAGTTGATATAAGTTATGAATATAATATTGATTTTGAAAAAGATGAAATAATTAAACAAAATAAAGAGAAAAATTCAGAATTAAAGGACAATGAAAAAATTGAAATTGTTATTTCAAAAGGAATAAATTATCAAGTTTACAGTGATAATAATGTAAATGAACTAGGTCGTATTCCAGTAATGATGTATCATGGAATAATTGATAAAAAAAGTGAAGAAACATCATATACAGGTGGAAATGTTGATAAAGATGGATATCAAAGAACATATGAAGCATTTATAAATGATTTAGAATTCTATTATAAAAGCGGTTACAGAATGATAAGACTAGCAGACTATATTAATGGTAAAATCGATTGTGAGCTTGGAAAAAGCCCAATTGTTCTCACATTTGATGATGGTTTAAGTAACAGCATAAAAGTAACTGGTTTAGATGAAAAAGGAAATATTATAATAGATCCACATAGTGCAGTTGGAATTTTAGAAAGTTTTAAGAAAAAATACCCTGATTTTAAAGTGACAGCAACATTCTTCTTAAATGGTGGTTTATTTAATCAAAAAGAATACAACGATAAAATAATTGATTGGATGATTAAAAATGGATACGATATAGGAAATCACACATATTCACATGCTGATTTAACAACAACTACTGAAGAAGAAACAATTAAAGAAGTAGGCAGAATGTATAAATTATTAAAGAGTAAAACAAATAAATTTGTTAATATTGTAGCTTTACCATATGGAACACCATATAAATCAACACATGCAAATTTTAAACATGTTTTATCTGGAACTTATGAGGGTGAGTCATATCAAACAGATTGCACTTTAAGAGTAGGTTGGGAAAGTGATTACTCACCATTTTCAGAAAGCTTTAATCCTCAATTTGTTAAAAGAATTCGTGCTTATGATAATGATGGTAATGATTTTGATATAACCTATAATTTTAAATATCTTGAAACAAGAAGATATATCTCAGATGGTAATCCAAATACAGTAGTTGTTAAAAATGAAAATGTTGAAAAAGTAACACCAACAAATTTAAAAATCATTGGTTATTAAACTTGTTATTTTAAAGAAATAATTATATACTTATAGTAGGTGAAAATATGAAACTGAATAATAAGGGATTTGCCATAAGTGGAATATTATATGCCGTAATGATTTTGTTTCTAACAATAGTTGTAGCTTTACTTGCAATGATATCTAATCGTAAGTTGGCTCTTGATAAATATAAGAAAAATGTTAAAACAGAATTGAATGAAGCGGCTGAAACATATGGAGCACGTGTTCAAATATCTCCTGATACTACTTATGTTAGAATAAATGAAGAAGAAGTAATGGAATATGACTTTAAAGGTAAAGTCTCTGGATGCATTAATGATGGAGCTGCTAATAGTGAAAGTAACTCTTTATGCCAAGAAAATGAAAGTGACATTACTAATCTATTAAACTATAAAATATATGATGAAATAGGTAATGAAGTTATCGGTTTTAATACAAATACAGTAACTAGTAGTGATAACTATAAAGTTGATCTTGTTTACTATACATATAATGAAAAAGATTCAAAAGGAAATTATGTTTTAGATGAAACAAGAACTAAATTAAAAGTAGTTACTAAATATTTATCACCTAATGTCGATAATATTTTTTATGTAAGATATTCAGTTGTCGATAATAACAATACAGTTTCAAAAGAAGCAACAAGAACATTAGTTATAAGAAAATATACCAACTACGTAAATGTTGTTACAAATTATTTTAAAATTGATAAAGAAAATATAAATGGATATGACTTTAAGCAAAATGCTAATAGTTATACATATGCTTCTAACACATTGACAAAAGATAATACAATACTTCAATATAAACTATATAATGGAGAAGATGAACCAATAGCTGATTTTTATAAAGAAAATGGTTCTTGGTATTATCATGCAAACTCTGTTTCAGTAAAAGTTACAGGAGATGAAAAGTTCCGTGTTAGATATTTCACAGGAACTGTTGAAAATCCAACGTCTGAAATCAATTTTGGATATTTTACTGTCGAATAAAAAATAAAAAACAAAAAAACGACATTTTGTCGTTTTTTATATTAACCCTTATATTTCAAAAGAAAAGACATTTTGTGTAAAAAATACAAAATGTTTTTTTTAGAAAAAAATCAAAAAAATCAAAAAAATAATTTTAAAAAAATGTAAAAAAATTTACAAAAAAATATTGCTATTTTTTCTCCAATTTGGTAATATGATTACAGTAGCCAAAAATAGAAAGGCGAAAGTTTATGAAAGAAGAATTTAAAGATCTCGTAGTTGTTAAGAGAACTGGTCAAAGAGTAGCATTCAATGGTACAAAAATTGCAATTGCTATAGGAAAAGGCTTTGGAAGCGTCTATGAAGACCCAAATGTTAAAGATGTAAACAAAGTTTATGAGTTAGTTTTAAAAACAATTGCTGAAAACTACAAAACAAGAAAAACTATCAATGTTGAAGACATTCAAAATATCATTGAAGAATCTTTGAAAAAAGCAGGGTACATAAATGTTTATAATTCATTTAGTGATTATCGCTTACGTAGAGCAAAGTCAAGGGATGTATTTGGAATAAGACCACAACATAAATTTGTTAAAGCCATGGAAAAAGTTGGCTATTTGGCAAATGAAGCAAATGATCAAAAACCAAATGAACTCATATCTAACTTTGCTGAAGTAATTTCAAAGGAATTTGCAACAGCTTACTTAATTGAAGGCAAAGTTGAAAAAGGCATTGAAGAAGGAATAATTGCAATAAATGGATTAGATAATTATACATTTGGAACTCCTTGTTCAAGTAACTTGAATGTTGATTTTGAAGATTTAAAAACAGTTCAAAGTTTTATGACTGAGATAATTCATACAATTATTCTAGTAGAATCAGATCAATATCAAGAACAAACTTTAATGAACTTTGATAGAATTTTATCAACAAGAGTATTAAATGATTTTAAAGATATATTTCTAAAAGAATTTTGGAATAACTTAAGTATAAATGGTTTAGATATATATATAGATAGAAATAAAGTTGAAGAATTAGTAAAACCATTAACAAATATTGAAGATAAAGATTTTCTTAATACTGAGTTAAAAAATGGCGTATTAAAAAATATTTTTGAAATTACTTACAATCAAACAATTAAAAAACTGAATAGGTTAATAAAAGATAACTTCGAAAGATTATTTGATATTATTGATACAATTTTAAAGAAAAATATTGTAATATGCCTTGATAATGATGACTCATTCATAAGTAAAATGATAATTATCAATTATTTCAAAGCATTAAAACCGAAATCAAAGGTAATTACTAATATATATATTAATAATGACGAAGAAATAAATAAGGTTTTGTTTGAAAAAACTAAATCAAATAAAATTCACTTTGTATTTGGTAAAAATCATGATGTTAATTATTTCTCAAATGGAATATGTGTATTTAATAATATAAATGGAACTGAAACATCAAGAGGAAGAACAATTAATTCGATTTCAACCATTAATTTGGCCAGACTTGCTTTGAAAAATACCTGCATAAATGATTTTTTAAAGGAACTTGATAATGTCATGGAGCTTGCAAAAAATGCACTTATGCAAAGATTTGAAGTTCAATCAGGTAAAATTAAAGAAAATTATAATGTTCTATTTAATAAAGGTTTACTTTATGACTCTGAAAAACTTGATGATGGCCAAAAAGTTAGAAAAATATTGCGTAATGGAGCATTTGTAATTGGATTTGTTGGGCTTGTTGAAGCAGTCTTCTTATTAAATAAGAAAGCAGATAATAAACTAAATAATGAAGATTTTGAAATGCTTACTAAAGTTATCAAAGCAATGAATAAAAAATGTGAAGCTTTAAGTAATGATTTAAAATTAAACTTCATGATTGCTGAAATATATGATCAATCAATAATAAATAGTTTCATTCGTATCGATAAAAGTGTGTTTGGAAGTGAGAAAACAATCAATAAAAGTTGTTATGAACCAGTATCTAAATTTATTAATCAATCAAAATTAGGTTTTGACACACAACTAACACTTCAAGCAAAATATCAAAGTTTAACTTCAGCAATTTGTACAATCAATCTAAAAAATGCTGAATTTAAAAAATTTACTAAACTTTTATCAGACTTAGAAGCAAGTAAAATAAAATATGTGGAGGTAAATTATGATAATTGATGGATTTGATAAATTAACTCTACTAGATTATCCAGGACATGTTGCTTGCATTATTTTTACAAGAGGATGCAATTTTAGATGTTCTTATTGTCAAAATAGTTCATTAATTTTGCACAAGAAAGAAAAAGGCAACTTTTCTGAAGAAGAAATATTAGATTACTTGAATCTTAGAAAAAATGTTTTAGATGGAATTGTAATATCTGGAGGTGAACCTACAGTTCAACCAGAATTAATAAATTTCATTAAAAAGGTTAAAGCAATTGGACTTAAAGTTAAATTAGATACAAATGGAAGCAATCCAAAAGTATTAAAAGAACTTGTAAGCAATAAATTAGTTGATTATGTGGCGATGGATATAAAAAATAGTCTTGATAAATATGAAATCGTTGCTAAATGCAAAGTCAACGAAAAAGCTCTTAAAGAGAGTATAAAAATATTAAAAAATGGTAGTGTTGATTATGAATTCAGGACAACACTCATAAAGAATTATCATACAATTGATGATGTAAAATCAATTTATAAACTAGTTAAAGGAAGCAAGTATTATATTCAAAACTTTAAAATGAGCGATGATGTACTTGATAAGAATTTAATTGGATTTGAAGCAGATGAGCTAGAAAAAATAAAAGCTATATTTAAAAACGAAAAGAACGTAGAAATACGTGGTTTATAGATAATAGAAATAAAGGGAGGAACTTATTATGTATAAAGTAAAAACAAGAGAAGGAAAAACTGTTGAATTTGATATAGAGAGAATTAAAAGTGCAATTAGAAGAGCATTTGAAGCAACTGAAACTGAATACAATGATGATGTTTTAGATCTACTTGCTTTAAAAGTAACTGCTAATTTTCAACCTAACATCAAAAATAACGCAATCAGAGTAGAAGATATTCAAGATAGTGTAGAAAGTGTATTATCAAATGCTGGTTATGCAGAAGTTGCTAAAACATACATTTTGTATCGTAAACAACATGAAAAAATGCGTAACATGCAAGGTGCGATTTTAAACTATCGTGATGTTGTTAATAGTTATATTAATGTAACTGACTGGAGAGTAAAAGAAAACTCAACAGTTACATATTCAATCGGAGGATTAATTTTAAGTAACTCTGGTGCAATCACTGCAAATTATTGGTTAAGTGAAGTATATGATGAAGAAATTGCAAATGCACATCGTAATGCTGATATTCATATCCATGACTTATCAATGCTTAGTGGATATTGTGCAGGTTGGAGTTTAAAACAATTAATTCAAGAAGGACTAGGTGGAGTACCAGGAAAGATTACTTCATCACCAGCAAAGCACCTATCAACACTTTGTAATCAAATGGTTAACTTCTTAGGTATTATGCAAAATGAATGGGCTGGAGCACAAGCTTTCTCATCATTTGATACTTATCTAGCACCTTTTGTTAAAGTTGATAACTTAACTTATAAACAAGTAAAACAAGGACTTCAATCATTCATCTATGGCGTTAATACACCAAGTAGATGGGGAACTCAAGCACCTTTCACTAATATTACACTTGACTGGACAGTACCAAATGACTTAGCTGAATTAAATGCTATCGTTGGTGGCAAAGAAATGGATTTCAAATATAAAGACTGTCAAAAAGAAATGGATATGGTAAATAAAGCATTCATCGAAATCATGATTGAAGGAGATGCTAATGGCCGTGGATTCCAATATCCAATTCCAACATACTCAATTACTCGTGATTTTAATTGGGGTGAAACAGAAAACAATAAGTTATTATTTGAAATGACTGCTAAATATGGTACACCATACTTTTCAAATTACATCAACAGTGATATGGAACCAAGTGATGTAAGAAGTATGTGCTGTCGTTTAAGACTAGACCTAAGAGAATTAAGAAAGAAATCAGGTGGTTTCTTCGGTAGTGGCGAATCAACTGGATCAATTGGAGTTGTAACAATCAACTTACCAAGAATTGCTTATTTAGCAACAGATGAAAAAGATTTTTACAAGCGTTTAACACGTTTAATGGATATTGCAGCTCGTAGTTTAAAGGTAAAGAGAAATGTAATTACAAAATTACTTGATGAAGGACTTTATCCATATACTAAACGTTATTTAGGTACATTTAATAATCACTTCTCAACAATTGGTTTAATTGGTATGAATGAAGTAGGTTTAAATGCTAAATGGTTAAGAGAAGACTTAACAAGTCCAAAGACACAAAAATTTGCTAAAGAAGTATTAAACTTCATGCGTGAAAAATTATCAGATTATCAAGAAGAATATGGAGATCTATATAACTTAGAAGCAACTCCAGCAGAATCAACAACATATCGTTTTGCTAAACATGATGTTGAAAAATATCCTGATATTATAACAGCAGCAAAAGAAGGCCAAAAACCATACTATACAAATTCATCACATTTACCTGTAGATTTCACAAAAGATATCTTTGCAGCTTTAGATATTCAAGATGAATTACAAACACTTTATACATCAGGAACAGTATTCCATGCATTCTTAGGTGAAAGATTAACAGATTGGAAAGCAGCAGCTAAATTAGTTAGAACAATCGCTGAAAACTATCGTTTACCTTACTATACAATATCACCTACATATTCAGTATGTAAGAACCATGGCTATATGCCAGGGGAACACTTTACATGTCCAGAATGCGGTGAAGAAGCTGAAGTATACAGCCGTATAACAGGATACTATCGTCCAATCAAAAATTGGAATGATGGAAAACGAAGTGAATATGATAGCAGAACTGAATATGAAGAATTAGATCATACTCATCATGTTGAAAAATGCGCTTGCGAAACTAATTGCACTACTGAAAAAGTTGAAGACGTAAAAGATGGAATAATGCTTTTCGGAACTAAAACATGCCCAAACTGTAAAATGGCAAAAACATTACTTGATAAAGCAAAAATCAAATATAAATTTATTGATGCTGAAGAAGAAGTAGAACTTACAAAGAAATGTGGAGTTACTCAAGCACCAACATTAGTTATTGTTAAAAAAGGTACTGTAGAACAAGTAAAGAACCTTTCTAACATAAAGAAATATATTGAGTCAAAATAATATGTACGACACAATTATAATTGGAGCAGGTCCTGCGGGATTAACTGCAGCAATATATTTAAAAAGAGCTAATAAAAATGTTTTATTGATTGAAAAAGAGGGGATAGGAGGCCAAATAGCTTCCTCTCCACTTGTTGAGAATTATCCAGGATTTAAAGCAATAAGCGGAGCTGAACTTGCAAATAATTTATATGAACAAGTTGATAATCTTGGTTGTGAAATAGCAATTGAAGAAGTATTAGAAATAACAAAAGATAAAAAAGTTATTACTGATTCAGGTGAATATCAAGCTAAATCAATCATTATTGCAACTGGATGTGAATATCGTAAACTAAATCTTGAGGGTGAAGAAGACTTTATCGGATCGGGAATTCACTTTTGTGTTTCCTGCGATGGCGCTTTTTACAATAATAAAGTAGTAGGCGTTATAGGTGGTGGAAACTCTGCTTTGATTAATGCTCTATCGCTATCTGAATTGTGCAAAAAAGTAGTAATTATTCAAGACTTAGATCACTTAACTGGTGAAGAAAGATATATTGCTGAAATAGGTAAAAAATCTAATGTCGAAATAAACTTATCAAGTAAAGTTACAAAATATTTAAATGAAAATGGAAACTTTTCAGGAATAGAAGTAAATAATGAAAAAGATATTAAATTAGATGGAATATTCTTATCAATTGGTCGTATTCCGACAAGTAAAATATTTAAAAATCTAATTGATATCGACGATTATGGTTATATCAAATCTACTGATATGAATACCAATTTAGAGGGCATTTTTGTAGCAGGTGATGTTCGTACTAAAAATGTAAGACAACTTACTACAGCAACTAACGATGGTACAATCGCAGCAATTGATGTAATTGACTATTTAAATAGTAAAAATCTATAGATTATCTCTATAGATTTTTTTATTGTCTTTCTAGTATAAAATTGTTAATTGTGATATACTATTATATGGTGGATAATATGAATAAGAAGAAAGTCAAAATACGTTATGATCGTATCTTAATTTGTGTTGTCGCTTTAGTAGTAATCGTTTTATTGTTAGTAAAAGGTGTAAACTCTCTATATAGAGTAATAAATCCTAGAACTGAAAATGTTTATTTAGCAAGTTCTATTTCTAAAGTAGAACTTTATGATAAAGAAAAAAAGAAAGTCAGTGAAACTTTAAGAGGAACAAAAGCAACTTTATATGTTGATAAAACTATTGATGATTTTGTTAAAATTAAAGTTAATAATGATAGTTATTATGTAAAGCAATCGGCAGTAGTTAATAAATATAGTAATGTTCTTTTGAATGATAAAATCTATGTAAGGACAATGACAACACTTTTAAATGGAACTAAAATAGAATCTATTGTACCTAAAGGATCAAGCTTAAAAATTCTTGGATTTGATAAACTTGATAAAAATGGGAATCCAAATAAATATAAAGTTAGTTATAATGGATTAGAAGGTTATATAAGTGCTGAATACTTAGTTGATAATGAAGAAGAAGCTTTAAAGCATTATGATGAAGAAGGCATTCAAAAAATACATGCTAAAAAAAGCAGTAATTTTGGTGGAAAAGCAGGAGAACTTGATTTTTATCCAAGAAAGAAAGCAAATTTTAAAGATAATGTAATGCCAGAAAAAGTTCATGCCTTATATTTAAATGGAAGTGCAATTCGTAAAGTTGATGACTATATTGAAATAGCTAAGGGAACAAATATAAATACCTTTATTGTTGATATTAAAGATGACTCAATTGCATATAAGTCAAAAGTGAGTGAAAAATATACACCAACGACATATAAATATGCAATATCAAGTATTGAAAATTATCAAAAATGCATTCAAAAATTAAAAGATAATGGTTATTATGTAGTTGGGCGTATAACTTTATTCAAAGATAAAAGTTATGCCATAGATAATGTTAAAGATTCAATTACAGATACAAGTGGAAATCTTTATAAACATAATGGTTCTTATTGGCCAAGTGCATTTAGCACGAATGTATGGGAATACAATATCAATTTAGCTTTAGAAGCTGTTGAATTATTTGGCTTTAATGAAATCCAATTTGATTATGTTCGTTTCCCAGATGGAACTTCAATAGCAGAATCAGCTAAAAGCATTAATATGAAAAATGAATATGGTATTTCTAAAATTCAAGCAATTCAAACATTCTTGATGTATGCAACAGATTTACTTCATGAAAAAGGTGTTTATATATCGGCAGATGTGTTTGGAGAAAGTGCTCATGAATATGTAAATAACTATGGCCAATATTGGGGAGCTGTTTCTAATGTTGTTGACGTTATAAGTGCAATGCCTTATCCAGATCATTTCTTAGCTCATCAATATGGAATTGAAGAAGTAGTATGGACAAACCCATACAAATTACTATATACTTGGTGTAGTAAATATGCGATGAAGCGTCAAGCTGAAATTCCAACACCAGCAATAATGCGAACTTGGATTCAAGCTTATAATACGACCAAAACACCATCAGTTATTTATGATTCCGAAAAAATAAAAGATCAAATAAGAGCAATTGAAGACTCAGGTGCAACAGGTGGACATATGCCTTGGAGTGCGTCATCGTCATTAACTAAATATAAAGAAATAATAGGGGCTCTATAGGAGGTTTTATGAAAAAATATATACTTAATGAACACGAATATGAATTAATTGAAAACTATAAAGATGGTTTTGATTATGAAGAAACTAAAAAGTGTATGACTGAGTTTTATGATAGTTATGACTACCTCGTAGGAGACTGGGCATATGGTAAATTAAGACTCAAAGGTTTTTGTGAAAAAAACAATAAAATATTTAATAAAATAAATGATTTTAAAAACAAAGATGAATATATTAAAAATTATTGTGCATATGATTGTAAATATTTTGTACTAAAGAAGGATTAGGGTGTTTAAATGCTAGATAGTATAGGCAGCATTGATTTTGAAGAAAAGAGAGAAAAAATAATATCACGCTTAAAATACGTGCTCTTTTTGTTGCCTATAATTCCTATCTGGGCAATTATAAGTCATTATGTTGTAACCTATAGTGATGTTGAAAGTACTGTTATAGAAAAAGCAAAAGAATATGTTGCAACATATAGTGTTAAAGTACCCGAAGGAGAAGAATATTATGTTCCACTTGGAATATTAGGTGAAGTAGAAGGTGCTGAACTTTGTAGTAATGCAAGTGGTGTAATTGTTTCAAATAAAAATAACAAGTATAAATATGAAGCTTATTTAAAGTGCAATGACTATGAAACAAAGCTAGTTTCTAATAGTGAAAAATATATTACTTTATCTGGAGATCCTGTTGTTATTTTAAACTCAGGAGAACTTTATGAAGAAAAAGGTTACTACAGCGATGATGTTATTGAAGTCATAACAGAAGGTAAGGTTGAAAGAACTCCTGGTATATATACAATTAACTATCGTATAATCGATGAAGGTAAAGAAAAACAAGTTGTAACAAGAAAAGTAATTGTTACAGAATATGATAAAGAAACTACTAATAGTGGCGTTACAAACAGCAATGAACCGACGCTTAAATTATATGGTGATACTATAATGATTCTCGAAAGAGGAGAAAGATACGAAGAACCAGGTTATAAAGCAGTCGATTATGTTGATGGAAAAATAAGCCGTCAAGTAAAAAAAACAAGTAGTGTTGAAGATAGTAGAATAACAAAAGCAATTGGAGATTATACCATAACATATAGTGTAACTAACTCTAGGGGAGTAACAGTAACTAAAACTAGAACAATTAAAGTCGTTTTAAAGAAAAGCGATGTTGTTATTGAATCATCAATTAAAAAACAAACTAAAGGATATGCAATAACCCTTAATATAACTGGTTCTGGTTATAGTCATACAATACTACCTGACGGCACTAAGGAAACAAAAACGAGTATAACATATAAAGCACCTAAAAATGACACATATCATTTTGCAGTATATGATTCATATAATAACGTATATATAAGAGATGTCGATGTTAATGGAATTGATATTACACCTCCAACAGGATCTTGTATCGCATCAGTTGCACCAACAGGATCAAACGTATTTGTAAATGCAACTGACAAAAGTGGTATAAGAGCATACAACTTTATAATTGATGGAGAAACTAAAGAAGGTACAACATCATATTATTCAACATCTAAAGTTTTAAAAGTAGCAAAAGTACAAGTAACAGATACATATGGAAACAATGCAACATTTACGTGTCAAGTTAATAAAGTAACAGGGCATGGTAGCATGACAAATGGTATCATGAATATACCAACATTCTATCAAACAATGTATACTAAACCAATAAAATGGTATGGTGGAACAACAACAGTAAAAGGATTTGGTTGTGGGCCAACGTCAGTATCAATGGTTGTAGCATATTTAACTGGAAATATTAGCCAGAATCCACAATTAATATTTGAAGATTTGGTTGCCCAAGGATATTTCCATGGAAATGGATTTGGTAAAGCCGCATTAACAAAAGCAGCTGCTAAATATGGTGTTAGTTGTGAATGGAAGAGTTTAAACGAAGCAACTTTAAAAGATACTTTAAGAAGTGGACAACCAATAATCGCATTTGTTGGTAAAAATGCCTTTGGTATTTATACTGGACACTATATAGTTCTAAAAGGTGTTACAGCTGATGGAAAAATAGCTGTAAATGACCCATATAGTGAAAAAGTTACTAAAAAGACATGGGATGCTAATAAGGATATTATTAAGAAAACAAGGGATACAAAATCTTTTGCAGTATGCCATTAAAAAAGATATGAAAATATCTTTTTTTTTGCTATAATGAAAATGGTGATAATATGAATTCAATAGAAGATGAAGATAAGTTAAAAAGTATAATCAAATATGGAAAATATATTATTTTATTAGCAATAGTTGTTATCATTTTATTTGCTTTAAAGAGTTGTAAAAGAGGTTATAACGATATTGAGAGTGAAATGATATTAGCAGCTAAACAATATATTACCAGTAATAATATGAATATAACTAATCAAGATTTCATTCCAATTACAAAACTTGGGGACATTCAAGGAACGGAACTTTGTAGTAAGGCAAGTGGTGTAATTGTTAAAAATGAAAATGGTAAAATAAATTATTTACCATATTTAAAGTGTGACAATTATGAATCAACTATACAATTAAAGAGTACTAAGTATATTACTTTGCTTGGCGGCGACATTGTTATCTTAAATAAAGGTGAAGTATATGAAGAAAAGAATTACACCTTAACGAGAGATGCTGATGTTGTAATTACAGGTAAGGTTGGAACTGAACCAGGTGTTTATACACTTAGTTATAAAGTATATGATGGAGATTTAAAAGAAACAGTTTATCGTACTGTCATTGTAACTGAAAACGATAAAGGCGAGAATGTAACTCCACTTAAAAATCGTGAAGATCCAACGTTGACTTTAATGGGAGACAAAAATATTGTTCTTCAAGTAAATCAAAAATATGTTGAAGAAGGATATACGGCAATTGACTTTGAAGATGGAAAAATAAGTCGTCAAGTTCGAGTATCACCTAATCCTGAAAAAATTGACACCAAAAAACCAGCTATTTATACAATTACATATAGTGTCACTAATTCAAAAGGAAATACTGCTATTGATACACGTACAATAACAGTCGTAAAGTATAAAGCAGACTTAGATATAACTTTATCAAAAAGTACAGAGGAAATAACACGAGAAGTAAAATTATCTCTTGATATAAAAGGTAAAGGTTATGACCGCATTATTAAACCGGTAAGTGAAATAAGCCGTCACTATGAACAAACTGTAAGAAATAATGGAAAATATTCATTTACAATCCAAGATATATATGGAAATAAAATTATTAAGGAAATTGATGTTAACAACATCGATAATATTCCACCATCAGGAACATGTTCAGCATTAGTACAAGGATCAAACACTGTTGTTGATGTAAGTGCAAGCGACAATAAAGGTATAGCTGGATATAGTTATATACTAGATGGAACAGCAACTGAATATAAGAAAGAAACAAATTATAAAGCAAGTCAAAAATCAACTACAGTTTCTGTTAAAGTAAAAGATTTAGTAGGAAATGAAACAACTTTAAAATGTGATGTAACAATTAAAGAAGAACCAACCGTATCAGGTCGTCCACCTGGAAGCTCAACTGTCATTGATTCAACAGAATATGTACTTGTTGCAGCTAAAAATGATACAGTCGAATTTGCAAAGACAGTTAAGAGATTAAGAGTTGCTCAGAATGATCCACCAGGATATCCAGATATGTGTTTATCATTTGCATATTATCATGCATATAACTTATATAATGGTGACAATATAAATGGAATGAGCGCACCTGAAGCATCAAAATATATGTATGCTGGTCGTTTCCATGAATTTAAAAATGATGATAAACAAGTTGTTTTAGAAAAGGTATATGAACTTATTAATGCTGGACAACCAATGGTTATCCATGTAAATGGAAATAAAGCCGGAACATCACGTCACTATGTAACAGTAGTTGGCTATAAAAAGTCAGTAACATCAGGATCAACTATGAGTGAACAAGATTTACTTATAATTGACTCTTATGATGGTGAGTTAGAACGTATGGATCGTGACACATCAAGATTTATGATATCCGGATATGATACTGGTCGTAAAACATATGGTTATCAATTATACATATTGAAATAAAAGATACAAAAGTATCTTTTATTTTGTTATAATATAAAATGAGGTGTGAATATGAATGATGTTAAAATTACAGATATGGATTTTCAAGGAAGAGGAATAGCTAGAATTGATAATATAGTTACATTTGTAGATAATGCCTTAAAAGGTGAAATAGTTGATGTAGAAATTACTAAAAAAAGTAAGAAGTTTTATGAAGCGAGAACTATAAATATTAAAAAGAAAAGTCCAAAAAGAGTTGAACCATCTTGTCCATACTATAAAGTATGTGGTGGGTGTGATTTAATGCATATGGATTATCAAAATCAACTAGAGTTTAAAAAGGATAAAGTAAAAACAACATTAAAGAAATTTGCAAATATTTCACCTAAAATAGAAGCAATTATTCCTTCAGATGAAATATTTAACTATCGTAATAAAATAACATTTCATGTTTCTAATGACATTGGTTTTTTTGAAAAAAGAACTAATGATTTTGTAAAAGTAGACAACTGTTTAATATGTGATTTAAATATTAACAAATTGATTAAAAAATTAAAAAAACTAGAATTAGAATATATTACTAATATAACTATTAAAGTATCAAAACAAACACTTGAAAAAATGATTATTATAGAAGCAACTAAAAATATAGATACTAGTGTACTTGATAAATCTGGTTCAGTTTATGTAAAAGTAAAAGATAAATATATTCATAAAGCAGGAAATAAAAATATAGCTGAGAAAATGAATGATTATGTATTCTATATATCACCATCATCTTTCTTTCAAGTAAATACATTTCAAGCAATTAAACTATATGATAGAGTTAAAGAATATGCTAACTTAACAGGAAATGAAAATGTTTTAGATCTTTATTGTGGAACAGGAACAATTGGAATATATTTATCTGATAAAGCTAAAAAAGTATATGGAATTGAAATAAATGAAGATGCTATTAAAGATGCTAATTATAATAAAAAAGTTAACAATATTAAAAATATCGAATTTTATGCAATGAATGCCAATCAATTCTTAACTAAAATAAAAGATGACATTGATATTTTAATAGTTGATCCACCAAGAGGAGGATTAGATAAAAAAACAATCAATTCTATTCTAAAACTAAATCCATCAAGAATAGTTTATGTTTCCTGTGATGTTGCAACATTAGCAAGAGATTTAAGTACTTTAAAAGAAACTTATAATGTTTTAAAAGTTACTCCTGTTGATATGTTTCCTAATACATGTCACTGCGAGAGTGTCTGTTTATTAGAAAAGAGATAATTATGGAATTAGAAGATTTGTATGATAAGAATTTTAATAAGTTAAATAAAACTATCAGAAGAAGAGTAGATGAAATACCAGAAGGTTGTTATGTAATGATGAGTTATGCATTAATAAAAAATAACAACAAATATTTATTAGAGCAAGCAACAGCTCGTAGTAACAATACTTTAGCTATCCCTGGAGGACATGTGCTTGCTGGAGAAGATGGTTTAACTGGTTTAAAAAGAGAATTAAAAGAAGAACTTAATTTAGAAAATGTTACTGTTGAGCATTTAGATACAATTATATATCCATATAATAGTTACATCTTTAATATTTATTTAATAGAAGATGAAATAGATATAGATAGTATAGAATATGATACTAATGAAGTAGTAAACATCAATTGGTATACTAAGGAAGAAATTATTAATAAAATAAATGATGGAAAAATTAATAGAGGATATGCTTATATATTAGAAAATTATTTGAGTTAAGCGACTTATTCCTAATACGCAAACAACTATGATAGTTTCAAAATTAGAAATATTCCTGATACTGAAACAAGGTTAGAGCACTTAGCACTGACACTGATACAACCCATTGTGATAGTGTCTATATATTAGAAAGAAGGTAATTATGGAAACAAAAAGATTTGATTTAGAAAAAGATTTAAAAAGATTAGAAAACTATCTTAGAAATCAATATTTAGATAATAGAAATATGACTTCATGGTTACCTGAAAGATTACATGATTTAATATTTCGTATGACAGCACAAGAAAAAGATGCAGGAAAACCTAATTCATACAATTATATTTATCTATGGGAAGATGACGGAAAAATAGTTGGATGTATTTTGCCTGATGGAGATGCTATATATATAAGTATTAAAAAAGGCTATGAAGTTTTATATAAAACTATAGTTAGTTATGCTGAAGAAAACTGCAAGCCATTATTTAAAAAAAATAATGATGGGTCTATAGATTTTTTAGTTATTGCAAATGATAGTTTAGGTTATCCAAGAAGTTATTTAGAATCAATTGGTTATACAAGACAACAAGAAGAAGACTATGATAACTTTGTGTTACCTTCCGAAACAAATGTTTCAATAGATTTACCAGCAGGATATAGACTAGTTTATGGTGATGAATATACTGATGAAGATAATAAATGGAGTGCTTGTAATTTGGGTTTTCATCCAGATTTAGAAAATCCAAATTATAGAAATGGTATGGCCCCTTATAATTTAAGAAAGAATTCATCAATGTATAAAGATAGCTTTGAATGCATGGTAATTGATGAAAAGACAAGTGAACGAAATAATGTATGTTCATATTGTTTTGTTTATGTTGATAAAGAATCAAAGACAGCATTTGTAGAACCTGTAAGTACTAGAGAAAAATATCGCCATAAAGGCATTGGAACTGCTATGATGCATGGAGTAATGCTAAGATGTAAAGAATTAGGTGTTGAAAAATGCTATGTTAATTCTTATGATTGGCGCAAAAAATTTTATAATGCAGCAGGATTTAAAACAGAAGATACAATAGGTTTTTATCATAGAAAAATAAATGGTTAAAATAATTATGTAAGGAGGAAAATCAATATGCTAAGTAAAGTAGAATATGGGCAAAAGGGAATAGAATTTGATAATATTCCTATATCAAGTACTTGTTATTACACAGTTAGTTTAGAAAAAACATTTTTCACACATAGAAATGTTGATCAATACTTTGTAAAAATATATAGAACAGATACTGCTAGTAATTGTCATCATGAAAACATGGGGTATATATATTTTTATTTAGATCCTGAAACGCGAACAAGTTCTTATATTGGTACATATGTTAAGCCTGAATATCGTTCTCTTGGATTAGCTTCTTTATTGACGTCATATTGGATTAAAATATGCCTTGATGAAGGATATGATTTTTTAACCACTAATAAAGCCCAAAGAAAGCCATATTTATTGTATATTTTGAAAAAGTCTTTTTTTGAAATAGATGACACTGAAAAGTATGATCAATCTAAACATACAATACATATTTGTCAAGCTGGTGGCGCTCAAAGGTTTTTGCTTTTTAAAAGTGATGAAATTGCTAGAATTTTTCAAAGTGGAAAAATCTATCGTGGTGACGACTATAGAATTATGCTATTTGAAGATTTAGATGCAAGCATTGTTTTAGATCGTGGTGAAACTGTAACATCAGATCAAATTCAAGAATTATTAGAAAGATCAAAAGGTAAAGTTCAACTTCTAGACCGCGTGCTTCTATCTAATATTTATACATTAAGAGATAATAATGCAGCCTATGATTTATCTACAAGAAGAATAGATGCAAAAGATGAAATTCAATATAGAAGTAGAAGATAATTAAATTATAGAGAAGGAAATAAATAATATGAATGAAATTATTTCTATATTAAGAAAATATTTTAATGAAAAAGATATTATTAAAATAGGGAAGACTTTAGAAAAAAATCAAAGAGATAATATTATAAATGATAAATATTTTGCTAAAGTAGGTAAAAACTCTGACAAATTATTTTTTAATAATTTAGTGAAAGAGATTAAATTATATGAAAATAACCAAGATAATGTAATAATACCTAAATTGGTTGATTCTTTTATCTCAAATGAATACTGCTTAATAGTATTAGAAAAAATAAATGGTAAAACCCTAAGTACTCAAAGAAACGATTATAATACACATTTATCTCATGATAAAAGATTAAGTATTGCTAAAAGTGTTCTTAATATAAAAAACATTAAACTAAATTATGATTTGGATAATGATTATAATAGAAAAGAAAAACTTGATAAATATCTAGAAAAAGCAAAAAAATTTATTTCTAAGAATACTTATCTTAAAATAACTTCATTATATGGAGTTTTAATTAAAAAACCTAAAAAAATTGTTATGGCTCATGGTGATTTAATACCAACAAATATAATACTAGATAAGAATGAAGTTAAGTTTATTGACTGGGAATATATATCTTATATGCCTGAATTATATGATTTAACATACTTTTTAATGTTTAGTAAAGTAAATCATTCACTAGATATACTTAATGAATTAAACGTTGATAATGAAGAAGTATATATTGATGGAGTAATTTTAAGTTTAAAAGAAATTCAAAACTGGGCGAAACTATATGGAATAATCGATGATAATATTGTCAATAATAATATAAAACGTTGGAGAATAGAATTAAATAATATTTTAAATAAGCTTTAAGACTGAATTTGACCATTTTTAAATATGCCTCAATCAAATGGATATTGTGCCACATTGATTATAAGTGTAGTTATGTTAAGTCTTTTATCTGGATGTGCAGCATTAGATGGTAATGCAACATTAACAAAAGAACAACCAGCAGAAGAGGTAACTATTGTAAAACCAACAAATCAAAGATAAAAGAACTGAACTTCAGTTCTTTTTTATTATCTATATGTTATAATATCATTGTAGGGAAGTGTAATTATGTCAACTAGAGTTGAATATAATGGAGTATTTGTAAATGAAAATGAATTATCAATGTCGTTAAATTTCCTCCATGCAAGAATTACACCAGTAGCAAATGAAAAAGGACTTTCATATCGAGTAATATTAAATGATGGTGATTTAAAAACAATCTTTCTTGATTTTCCAACTTTAGAAAAATCGTTTGAGTTTACAATGAGTATTAAACAATGTCCATCAATTAAAGATGCTTTAACAGCTTATCGTGAATTCATATCTCCACAAAAAGGGAATCCACGAGTTATTAGAAGAACCACATTTGTAGAGTTAGATGTACAAAAAGATCCAAAATGATCTTTTTTTCTTGAAATAAAAATTTTTATTTATTATAATATTGCATCAAGGGAGAATGGTAATATGAAAAAAGCAGATTTTAGAGGATTCGTCACAGAATTTCAAGAGAAATTACAAAGTGAAAGACAAACAATAAAAAATAAATATAGCGAAGCTGAAAGACAAAGAATATTTGCTATGTGTCGTAAGTTTTCAAGAGCGACATTTCCAGAAGATAGTGGTATTCATGCAAAAATAAAAGAAGAAGCAATGAGAGCTTACTTTTTAAGGAGCTTGACAGTATTTAACTCATCAGATATAACAGACTACTTTACAGATAGAACTAAAAAAATTCAACTTTTAAGAAAAAGTGGAATTGAAGGTGAAGACGTAGAATTAGGTTATACAAGAGGTGTAGGGAGACCTACAACATTTAAATTGTATGTTCCAAAAAGACCTTTAACAATGGACGATCAAGTTGGATACGCTCATGAAATGGGACATATTCCAGAAGTTGAATTATTAAGAAGAAGTTTTCTTGAATATGAAGAAGTATTACCAATGTTTTTAGAATATATAACACATTTAAGAAGAGATCAAAAATTTGAAAACGCTCTTAATTATTTCTTATTTACTAGATTACCAATGGAACAACAAGTTGCACGAGATCTAGAAAAATTGTGCAAAAGAGCTAATACTAATGATCCTTTGCTTTCTAAATATTTTCATTATTTAATAGCGGATTGGTATAAATTTTTAGAATCACTTGAATATGCAATTCAATTAATCTATAGATCAAAAGATGATATGGAAGCAGTAGTAAATGAGTTAGAAAACATTTTATGTGGTAAATCATTAATAGATGTTGCTGAAGACTTAGATATTCATACAGAAGGTTGTCCAATGCTTCAAAAAGAAATTAAGCGAGTTGGAAGAATGTAAAAAAGTACTTTGTACTTTTTTTTATTTTTGCTTTAAATTTATATCAAAATTTTGTATAATTAATAATAGTGGAGATGTATAAAATGAAAAAGTATTATAGAGATTTAGACATTATTAGAGTAATTGCTTGTATAGCAGTTCTTTTGTATCATTTAGGTATTTTAAAAGGCGGATATTTAGCAGTATGCTCATTTTTTGTTTTAAGTGGATACTTATCATGCGTATCAGCATTTAAAAAAGAAAAATTTGATTTTAAAAATTATTATAAAAACAAATTTTTTCACTTATATTTACCGCTTCTAGTTGTGGTATTAATATCTATATTTGCAATATCATTTATACCAAGTATTAGTTGGTTAAATCTAAAACCAGAAACAAATTCAGTATTGCTTGGATACAATAATTTCTGGCAATTGAATGCTAACTTGGACTATTTTGCACGTCATGTAGATTCACCATTTATGCATCTATGGTATATTGCAATATTACTTCAATTTGATTTGATATTTCCATTTATATTCATTTTTTTAAGAAAGATTGGACGAAAAGTAGGTCAAGTATGTCCGGTAATATTAACAGGATTACTTGGAATATTAAGTGCAGTTTTCTTTTACAAAATGAGTTTGAATAATATAACAATTGCTTACTATAATACATTTGCGCGCCTTTTTGATCTTTGTTTTGGAATGATGATTGCATTCTTAGGAGCTTATAAAAATTTAATACCAGAAAAACTCGCAACTAAAGCTAATAGTAGAATTATGTTAGTTATATATAGTCTAGTATGGATTGCATTGATGTTGCTTGGTGGAACAGATCCAAAATACATGATAGTTTATATGCTTCTAACAAATGTTGTTACAATGAGGTTAATTAATTATGCTTCAATTAATGAAGAGGAATTAACAAATAAAAAGAATATTATTAAATCAATAGCAAGTATTACTTATGAAATTTATTTAGTGCAATATCCAATAATATTCATGATGCAAGAATTAGAAATGAAGGCATATATTAAAATTCCACTTATAATAATTGGAACAATATTAGTTGCTTATATTTTACATATTGCATTAAATTTTAAAAAATATGATAAAGCAAAATTCTTAAAAATACTTTTACAAGTTGGAGTATTAGTAATATCTGCATATGGACTATATTTATATGTCATTAGTGTTGATCATACTGATGAAATGAAAGCATTAGAAGAGCAATTAAGTGAAAATAGTAAACTAATGGAAGAGCAACAAGAAGCTTATAAAACTAAGGCAGCAGAAGAACAAGAAAAGTGGAAACAAATGATGGCTGACTTAGATACTAGTGAAGAAAATCTTAAGAAAATTGTTGCTGATGTACCATCTGCATTTATTGGAGATTCTGTAATGCTTGGAGCCAAACTAAATATTGAGAAAAAATTTAAGAACGCTTATTTCAATGCTGAAATATCAAGAACATGTTATGTTGCAAATGATATTTTAAAAGAATTGATTAGAAAAAACGCTTTAGGTGATGTAGTTGTATTTAACTTTGGTGCTAATGGTGATTGCTCACAAGGAACCAAAGAAACAATCATGAAAACAATCGGGGATAGTAGAAAAGTATTCTGGTTGACAGTTACTAATGATAAAAGAGTTCATTTTAATGATAAAATAAAAGCATTTGCAGAAAAATATAATAATTTATATATAATTGATTGGGAAAAGATTTCAAAAGGTCATAGTGAATACTTCTATTCAGATGGCTTGCATTTACCATCTCCAGGTAGAGTAGCATATACAAATGCTATATATGAAGCAATCTATAATGTTTATTTGGACGAATTTAATGCTAAAAAAGAAGAAATCATGAATAAACATGAAGAAGAAATGAGAACAAAACTTAGTTTTTATGGTAACGAACTATTAGTAAATGCCTTTAATGATCTAAAAGATGAATATAATGATTCTAACTTTATGATTAATAAAGATTATAAATATGAAGAAATAAAAAACGAAATAGAAAAAAATATAACTGAAGATACTTTAACACATCGAGTTATATTTGCATTTGATAATTCAAGTGAATTGACTAATGAAAACTATCAAAGTTTAGTTGATTTATGTGGTGAAAGAGAAGTTTACATTGTTAAAATGGGCAAAGATGAATTAAATATTAACAATGCCACAATAATTGATTTCTATAAAGAGATAAATGAAAATCCAAAATATCTAATGGTAGATAAAATTCATTTAACTAAAGAAGGAAATAAAGCATTAAAAACTAAGATTGTAGAAAATTTAAACCAAAAAGAAATAGAGAGTGAATAACTCTCTATTTTTCTCCTGGGTTCTTTATTTTATGTTGAGGTCCGCTTTCTTCAAGGACACCTACAGTAGGATATGTACGATATTGTTGATTGTAATCCATACCATATCCAACAACAAATTTATCATCGATTTCAAATCCAACATAGTTTACTTTAGTTTCAGTAACACGTCGTGCTCTTTTATCTAAAAGAACACATAATTTTAAACTCTTTGGCGATTGACTCATTAAGTAATCCATAAGATAAGCTAATGTTGTTCCAGTATCAATTATGTCTTCAACAACAATGACATTTTTACCAGTAATTGGTTCACTTAAGTCAAGTCTAATATCAAGTTTACCAGTTGTTTCGGTATCTTGATAACTTGATACACACATAAAATCCAATCTAACATCTTCAAGATTTATTTGACGTGATAGATCTGCAAAGAAATAAATGCCGCCTTTTAAAATGCAAACTAGTGTTACACTTTCACCTTGGTAGTCACGAGTGATCCTTTCAGCAATTTCTTTGACTCTTTTTTTGAGCACAGACTTTGGAATCTCTTGCTTAATCATAAAAATCCCCACCTTTTATGACATATTTTAACAAATGAAATTAATAAATGCAATAATTATGTTATAATTAGTACGGTGAAAATATGAAAAATATAAAAATATCATTCATTTTTAACATAATAATATTTATATTGGTTCTTATGGCCACTATTTTTATGATGGCTGGTTTTCATTTTATGAGTGATGATCTAGTTTTAGAAGTATCAGGACTTCAACTATTTAAGTTTTTTACTGTTGATTCAAATATATTAATTGGACTAATATCATTAGTGTTTGCTTGTTTCGAATATAAAACAATGAAAGATAAAAGAAAAATAATACCAAAAGAATTATATATAATGAAATATATGTTTACAATTGGGGTTCTAGTAACATTTTTAGTAACAGTTTTATATTTAGCTCCATTTGCACCAACTGGATTTTTCTCAATGTTTCAAAATAGCAATTTATTTTATCATTTCATAATTCCAGTATTAAGTTTTATTACACTTGTCTTTTTTGAAAAAAACAACCAAATAAAATTTAAGCACACTATTTTAGGGTTAGTACCTGTATTTATATATGCAATATTTTATGTGTTAAACATAATTACTCATATTGAAAATGGCAAAGTGCCTTTTGCATATGACTGGTATGGATTTGCACGAGGTGGTTTTAAAGCAACTGTATTTGTATTTATATTTATGCATGTTGCAACATATATACTTAGTTTAGTAGTTTGGTTACTAAATAGAAGGAAAGATAAAAATAACATAGATAAATCATGATAATTCATGATTTTTTTTATTGCATTTTTTTATAAATGTAGTATAATCAATTTGAAAATCATTTTCAAATTGGAGCTGATATAATGAATTATTCTTATAAAACAAAACAAAAAGATTTAATTTTAAACGAAATTAAGAATCAAAAAAGTGAATTTAAAGCACAAGATATCTATAAATATTTAAATAAAGAAGTTGGATTAACAACTATATATCGTCTGATAGATAAGCTAGTTAAAGAAGGCTTATTAAATAAAACAATAGGTGATGATAATATAGCTTATTATCAATATCTAGAAAAATGTGAACATGAAAATCACTTTTATTTGAAATGTGAAAAATGTGGAAACATCATTCATGTTGATTGTGACTGTATTACAGAACTTATGAGTCATATTGCTAGAGAACATAAATTTAAAATAAATAGTGAACACATTATTATAAATGGAATTTGTGAAAAGTGTGGAAGAGAGTGAATCTATGAAAAAAATATTAGTAGTTATAATTATGTTATTTTTAATAACTGGATGTAATAAAAATAGTCAAGAATATACTATTGTTGCGACTAATTTTCCAAGTTATGATTTTGCAAGAGCAATTACAAAAGATTCTAATATTGAAGTTGAAATGTTATTAAAGCCAGGTAGTGAGATTCATGACTTTGAACCAACTCCTCAAGATATTTTAAAAATAAAAAATAGTAAGATTTTTATTTATGTTGGTGGCGAATCAGACGCTTGGATTGATGATATTTTAATTGATATTGATCCAACTAAAACTAAAATAGTAAAACTTATGGATTTAGTTGATACATATGAAGAAGAAATAACTGAAGGAATGGAAGAAGAAGCTGAAGAAAGTGCTGAAACTGAACTTGATGAACATGTATGGACTAGTCCAGTTAATGCAATTAAAATAACTGAAAAATTAACAGATGAAGTTATATCTATTGATGAACCAAATAAAGAACTATATGAATCAAATAGAGATTCATATATTAAAGAACTTGAAAGCATTGATAATGAAATAAAAAAAGTAGTGAAAAATGCTAAAAGAAAAGAAATCATATTTGGAGATCGTTTCCCATTTAGATATTTTGTAGAAGAATATGGTTTAACTTACTATGCAGCTTTTCCTGGATGCTCTGAAGCGAGTGAAGCAAGTGCTAAGACAATATCGTTTTTAATTAATAAAGTTAAAGAAGATAAAATACCAGTTATTTTTCATATAGAACTTTCAAATAAAAAAATAGCAGAAGCAATAGCAAAAGAAACAGGAGCAAAAGTATTAGAATTTAATAGTGCACATAATATTTCTAAAACTGATTTTGATAAAAATATTGGTTATATTGATATTATGAAAAATAATATTGTTGCTTTAAAGGAGGCTTTAAATTAATGAGTCTTATTGAATTAAATAATGTGACATTAGGATATGAAAAACACATTGTTTTAAGAAACATTGATATTAAAATTGAAGAGGGAGATTTTGTCTGTGTGGTTGGACCAAATGGCTCTGGGAAATCAACCTTAATAAAAGGTATTTTAGGCCTTATAAAGCCATTAAAAGGTAAAATCAAGTATAACAATTTAAAACAAAACTTCATTGGTTATATGCCTCAAGAAACAAAAGTCGATGCAAACTTTCCAGCTTCAGTTTTGGAAATAGTTTTATCAGGAACTTTAAATAATTCTGGATTTAAACCATTCTATTCAAAAGAAGCCAAAGAAAAAGCTTTAAATAATTTAAAATTATTGCATATTGAAAATTTAAAAAATAAAAGTTTTGCTGATTTATCTGGAGGCCAAAGACAAAAAGTATTACTTGCAAGAAGTTTGTGTGCAACATCAAAATTACTTATTTTAGATGAACCATCAAATAATTTAGACACTAAATCAAAAGAAAATCTTTATGAAATGATTTCAAATTTAAATAAAGAAGGAATTACAATTATCATGATTACTCATGACTTAGATCATGGGAACCTAATAGGTAATAAAATATTATCACTTCGTGAAGATGAAATTTTCTATGGATCAACAACTGATTTTGTAAGGAGGATTCATCATGATAAATAGTTTAATTGAAATGTTTTCATTATCATTTATGATAAGAGCTCTTATAGCAGGATTTTTAATAAGTTTATGTGCATCTTTAGTAGGGGTTTCACTAGTATTAAGGAAAAACTCAATGATTGGGGATGGACTTTCTCACGTTGGTTTTGGAGCTTTTGCCATTGCCTCGGTTTTACATTTTGCACCACTTGAGTTTGCTTTGCCAATTGTTATAATTGTTTCATTCTTTATTCTTAAATTAAATGAAAATAGTAAAATAAACGGAGATGCGGCAATTGCCTTAATATCATCAAGTTCACTTGCAATTGGAACATTTGTAGTTTCCTTATTTGGAGTAAATACAGATATTAATAATTATTTATTTGGTAGTATTTTAGCAATTAGTAAATCAGATGTAATTATAAGTGTAATACTTTCAATAATTGTAATAGCATTATACATATTTTCATACAATAAAATATTTGCACTAACATTCGATGAAAAATTTGCAAAATCAATTGGCATTAAAACAAATCTTTATAATATTATTTTTGCAAGTTTATGCTCAGTTGTAGTAGTACTTGGAATGCGTTTAATGGGAGCACTTCTAATTTCAAGTTTGATTATTTTTCCAACCTTATCATCGATGCAAATATTTAAGACATTCAAAAGCGTAGTAATTTCTAGTGTAATTGTTTCAACAATAGCATTTATAATTGGATTAATTATTTCATATTTAGTTGCAACTCCAACTGGAGCAACAATTGTAATTGTTAATTTAATAATTTTTATAATCTTTAAAATAATTTCATTTTTGAAAAGTTGATTTTTATTGATTAATGAAATATAATTATCTTAGGAATAGGAGGTAAGTTTATGAACAGAGCGGAGATTAAGGAAGCAGCAAAAGAAAAGATTAGGGGAAACAAATGGAATATTTGGTGGCCATATATATGTATTTCAATTATTACATCAGTTTTATCAAGTTTCTTTAGCCCAAAGGTTGATATAAATACTTTTGACTTCAACAATTTTAGTCTAGATATGTTTAAGATGACACCTATACAAACAGCAGGTTCAACAGTTGTTACTTTGGTGAGTGCAATTTTAGGTGCTTGTTACTTGAAATATATCATTGATTTTGTAAGAACAGGTAAGTTCAACCATGATGTAATTATTAAAACATTAAAAGAAAAATGGGTTAACTTATTAGTTGCAAATCTTATCGGTGGTCTTTTAATCGGTCTAGGAATGGTATTATTCGTAATTCCTGGAATTATCTTAGCTTTAGCTTATGCACTTGTAAATTATGTAATTCTTGATACTAATTTGTCAGGTGTTGATGCCTTAAAGAAATGTCGTGAAATGATGAAGGGACATAAGTGGGAATACTTTGTATTTGGATTAAGTTTCATTGGATGGTGTTTACTTATTGTTCCAACATTTGGGTTAATCATGATTTGGTTATTCCCATACATGACTGTTGCTAATGCCATGTATTATGACAAACTAAAATCAAAAACAGGAAAGTAATAAACTAACCAAAAAAGTGTAGACAATGTCTATGCTTTTTCTTTTCTAAAAAATCAAAAAAATGTAAAAATACTAAAATATATGATAGAATTAATATTGTATGGTGATAAGATGAGTAAAAAATTTAAAATAGAAATAATGATTTTAATACTATTTTCACTAGTAAGTATTATATTTGTATATAATGATCACTTTTTATATAAAACTCCAATTATGAAAGTAACTGAAGTTAAGAATGGTACTAAAAATTCTGAAATGTTTAAGGAAACTTATTATAACCAAGAAATTAAAGGTATTATAAAAAACGGGAAATATAAAGGTAAAGAAATAAAAATAAATAATTTAGTTTCTAAAACAGGAGTTTATGGAGATATAGTCGAAAAAGGAAACGAATTATTGATTGAGATGTCAAAGACAGGTGAAGTTAATGAACTTATTGGCGTTAAAAGAGATAAATATTTAGTTATTTTACTCGTATTATTCATTGATTCCATTATTTTAGTAGCCGGTAAGAAGGGTGTTCAGACTTTAATAAGCTTTTTCATAAATATTATAGTATCTGCTATAGCAATATTCATTTTTCAAAAAAAGTTTACTACTTTAAATCTATTATTACTTTATATAGGAGTATCAGTATTATTTATAGTTTTATCACTTTTTATTACTAATGGTAAAAGTAAAAAAACATTATCAGCAATTATATCTTCAATTGCTTCACTCTTTATATCATTTGGTTTAGCATTTTTAATTGTTAAAATATATGGTGGGGAATTATCTATTTGGTCAATGGAATATATTGAAGCAGTATATGATTATGAAAATTTCTTTTATGTCACAATTTTATTATGCGGACTTGGAGCTATAATGGATATCTCAATTACTATTTCATCATCTTTAAATGAGTTAATTGAAAAAGATCCTAAAATAAAAAAATCAGCTTTAATTAAATCTGGAAGAGAAATATCAAAAGATATAGTTGGAACAATGACTAATGTTATGCTTTATACTTGTTATACTCCAATTGTTCCAATGGTTTTTCTTGCAATCAAAAATAATATGAAACTATTTGATGCTTTAACGTTTTATGGTGAAGTAGATTTAATAGCTGTATTTACAAGTTCTATAAGTATTGTTCTTGCAATACCCATATCGTTATTTATAGCAATACATATTTTAAAACCTTCTAAAAAGGAGGTGCAAGAATGATAACATTATTATCTATAACTCTTTTAGTATTATTATTAATAATTGGAAGAAGTAGAGGATTTAAAACATATATAACTCTTTATCTAGGCATATTTTTAATAATACTATATTTATTATTAATGAAGTCTGGACTTAATCCAATAATTCTTTCAATAATTATTTGTATGCTTGCGACTCTTTCAACATTATTTATTATCAATGGAGTCAATATTAAAACAAAGACTTCATTTGTATCAATAATGATAGTTTTACTATTTATATTTACTCTCATATTTATAATTGTTAAAAGAGGTAACATTCAAGGATTCTCAATGGAATCTCTTGAAGCTATTGGTGGATATTCATATGATATTGGAACAAATATGATAGATGTCATGATTGGAATGTATTTAATATGTATTATTGGTACTATAATTGATACATCTATTTCAATAAGTTCTGCTATGAATGAAGTGTTAGAAAATAATCAACATTTAAATAGTAAAGAATTATTTAAGTCAGGAATGAATGTTGGTAGAGATATTATGTCAACGACGATAAATACACTTTACTTTGCAATTATTGCCAATTTCATAGGATTCTTCTTGTGGCATCGAGGTGCAACTTTTGAATATGTTTTAAACTATAAAGCATTTGATCAAGAAGTAATTCAATTATTAATTTCTTTCATTGGATCAATTATGATTATTCCAATAACTGCATATATTAGTTCTATAACATTGAAAAGAAAGAAAATATTTAATTTTAAGGAAAAAAAGCAAGATAGGTAATTCTTGCTTTTAATTATGTGATAATATGTTAATAGTGCATTTTTGTTAAAAAAGAAGTGCAATTTATGATATAATAAAAAATGTTTATTAGAAAGGTTTTATATATGGGAATAGTAAATGATTATATAAATAAAATAATAAATAAAGTAAATAGTATTAAACAAAATGATGAAAAACCTTGGTTAAAATATTATGATCGTATGCCAGAACATTTAAGTTATTACAATGGCTCAATGTACGATATTGTTAAAGATACAAGTATTAAATATCCAAATAACTCAGCTTTGGAATATTTTGGAATCGAATATAGTTATACTGAATTAATTAAAAATATTGATCAAGTTGCAATTTCTTTGAAAAATTTAAAAGTAGTTGAAAATGAATGCGTAACTATTTGTATGCCTAATATGCCTGAAGCAATATTTACAATATATGCAGTTAATAAAATAGGGGCTATTTGTAATATCATCCATCCAATCTCAACATCAGCTGAGATTGAAGAAGCAATGAAGGAAACAAATTCAACAATTTTAATTACAACTGATGTTACATATGAGAAAGTAAAAGATCTAAAAATCAAACATTTAATAGTATGTGAAGTATGTAATAGTATGGATGCTATCATGAAACTTTTGTATACTTTAAAAAATCGCAAGAACATGCATTACAATGACAATGTTATTAGATGGATTGACTTTTTAAAGAATGATACTTCTTTAATTGAGACTCATGTCAATCGTAGTCAAGATAGTCCGGCTATAATAATTTATAGCGGTGGAACAACTGGTAAAAATAAAGGTGTTGTTCTTTCAAATCTTTGCTTTAATTCAATTGCTGCTCAATGTGAAGCTGTTTGCCCAGAAGCTAAAGCTGGTAATTCTATTTTATCGGCTTTACCAATCTTTCATGGATTTGGTCTTTGTGTTTGTATTCATGTACCACTTGCAATAGGATTAAAGTGCATTTTAATACCTAAGATTGATGTTCATAAGTTAAATAAGGTAATCAAGGATAAAAAACCTAATCTATTACCTGTTATTCCAAGTATGTTAAATTATATAATAAAAAATAAGAAACTTGGAAGAAATAGCTTTGAGAGTGTTCAAGTAATATTAAGTGGTGGAGATTATTTACCTAAAGAATTGAAAGAAAATACAATTAATTATTTCAGAGATTGTGGATCTTTGGCACATATTCAGATAGGATACGGATTATCTGAAGCAACTGCATTTATTTCAGCTACATGTGAAAGTGTTAAAGATATTGATAATATTGGTATACCTAATCCAGATAATATTATCAAGATATTTGAACCAAATACTGATATTGAACTAGAACTTGGAACAATTGGTGAAATATGTGTAACAGGCCCATCTGTAATGTTAGGTTACATTAATCAGGAAAAGGAAACTTCAGAAGTTTTAAGAACTCACTATGATGGCAAGACTTGGCTTCATACTGGAGACCTAGGCTACATGAGTAAAGATGGAGTTTTACATTATCAATCACGTTTAAAAAGAATGATTATTTCAAATGGATATAATATTTATCCACTTGAACTTGAAAGTATTATTAGTAAACATAAATATGTTGATCAAGCAATAGTTGTTGCAATGAAGCATAAAGTAAAAGGGGAAGTTCCTAAAGCTGTAATTGTGCTTAAAAAAGATATTGAGTTAACAAAAGAAGTTGAAAAAGAAATCAAGAAATATTGTGAAAGTAACATACCAAAATATAAGTGGCCAGCTGAATATGAATTCAGAGAGAAACTTCCAACTACTAAAATTGGTAAAATTGATTATAAAAAATTAAGTTAGAAGTAGTAAATCTGCTTCTTTTTTGTTATAATGTCTAAAGGTGAGACCTATGGAATATATTTGCAAAATCGCGACTATTCCTGAAATGGAAATAAAGTGGGATTATGAAATAAATAAAGCTAGTGATAAAGATAATTGGATCACCTGGAAAAAGAATGCTTTTGATAGAGTAGAAAAAGGTATAAGTGTTGTTTATCATGGAGTCTTAGATGGTAAAATAATTGCTGAAACAACTGCAATATTTGATACAAGTGATGTTCAAAATGGAAATGGTTTAGCCGATAAAGATACAGCTTATTTAGAAGCGTTTCGTGTAATTGAAGAATATCAAGGCCAAGGATACTTCAGTAAGTTATTTAAGTTCATGATTGAAGATCTTAAAAAAAGAGGTTATAAAAAAGTAACTTTAGGGGTTGAACCATGTGAAGTAAAGAATATGATGATTTATTTTAAATATGGCTTTACAACATATCTAAAAACATCAACTGATACTTATCCAGATGGAACAGAAGTTATAGTCAATTATTATTCAAAGGAGATATAAAAATGCGTAAGTTTGAAAAAATTAGTTATGAAGAATTCTCAAAATCAGTAAAAGATGATAAGAAGTTTTATGATAGTTATAAATTGCCTGCAAGAAAAACAACAGATGCTGCAGGATATGATATATACTTACTTGAAGATTTAGATATTAAACCAGGCGAGATTGCTAAAATTCCAACAGGAGTTAAATCATGCTTTAATTCTGATGAAGTTTTATTTTTAATAGTAAGAGGATCTACTGGTTTTAAATATAATATTCGTTTAGTTAATCAAGTAGGTGTTATTGATGCTGATTATTATAACAATGAAGACAATGAGGGACATATATTTGTTAAAGTTCAAAATGAAAGTGATAAGCCTTTACATTTTGATGCTGGTTATTCACTAGTTCAAGGAATTTTCATGAAATTCTTAACTACTGATGATGATGAAAATTTAAACAAAAAAAGAACATCAGATTATTAAAAAAAATCTATCAAATTTTAAGAAAATATAATATAATACTAACGGCAAGAAAAGGTGATTAGATGTTAGAAATTAAAAACATTACAAAAATATATAAAACAGAAGGGTTTACTCAAAAGGCACTTGATGACGTCAGTGTCTCTTTTCGTGAATGCGAATTTGCTTCTATTTTAGGTCCTTCTGGATCAGGTAAAACTACATTTTTAAATATAATTGGTGGTCTTGATCATTATGACTCAGGAGACTTAATTATTAATGGAATAAGCACTAAGAAATATAAAGATGCAGATTGGGATGCTTATCGTAATCATCGTATTGGTTTTGTATTCCAAAGCTATAATTTAATTTCACATCAAACTATTCTTTCTAATGTTCGCCTTGCATTGACTCTTTCTGGTATTTCTAAAAAAGAAGGTATTGAGAAAGCTAAACAGGCATTAAAAGATGTCGGTTTAGAAGACCATATGTATAAAAGACCAAACCAATTATCTGGTGGTCAAATGCAAAGAGTTGCAATTGCTCGTGCACTAGTTAATAATCCAGACATTTTACTTGCTGATGAACCAACAGGAGCACTTGATTCTGAAACAAGTGTTCAAATAATGGAATTATTAAAGAAAATTTCTAAAGATAAATTAGTTATAATGGTAACTCATAATCCAGAGTTAGCTGAAAAATATTCAAATAGAATCATCAATTTAAAAGATGGTAAAATTACATCAGATTCTAATCCTTTTAAAGAAAAAAAGAGTAAAGGATCTGGTAATAAAGATAAAAAAACAAGTATGTCATTTTTGACCGCTTTATCACTTTCTTTTAATAACTTAATGACTAAAAAAGCAAGAACAATTTTAGTTGCTTTTGCTGGTTCAATTGGAATCATTGGTATTGCTTTGATATTAGCTGTTTCAACAGGATTTCAAAATTATGTTGATTCTATTCAAGAAGATACTTTGAGCTCTTATCCACTTTCTATTATGCAAGAAGCAACTGATGTTACAGGAGCTTTACTTGCTATGCAATCTGGTAATGGTGAGGAAGTAAATGAAGATGTTGTTAAAGAACAACAATATATGACATCAATGTTTTCTAATATCAAAGTAAATGATATTAAAAGTTTTAAACACTATTTAGAAGACAATTATTCAAAAGTTGAAAAAGACTTAAGAAATGTAAAGTATTCGTATAGCATTGAACCTTTGATTTACACAATTGATGCAACAAATAAACTTGCAAAATTAAATCCTAGTAGTTTATTTAGTTCTATGTTTAATTCAAATATGATGGGAACACTATCATCGATGACTTCAATTTATAGTCAAATGTTAGATAGTAGAGAAATACTTGATGAGCAATATGAAGTTTTAGCTGGTAGATGGCCAGAAAAATATAATGAAATGATAATTGTCTTAAGTGAAAAAGGTAATATTTCTGATTTGCTTGTTTATTCATTAGGTTTAAGAGATTATGATGAATTAACTGATATGTTTACCAAAATAATGTCAGGTGAAAGTTCTAATATTCATAATGAACCTTTAACATTCACGTATGAAGACTTATTAAATATTAAACTTAAAATGGTTAATCCATATGATGTTTATAAATATAATACAAAATATGAAGTTTATGAAGATATGAGTGAAGACGATGAATACATGAAAGGTCTTTATGATAAAGCCCTTGATTTAAAAATAGTTGGAATTGTTACTACTAAACCAGGAGTTACATCTTCTGCTTTAACACCAGGAGTTCATTATCAAAATTCATTAATAGATTATATTATTGATAACGCTTCTAAAAACGAAATGGTAAAAAAACAATTAGATAATCCAGAAGTAGATGTTTTCTCAAATACAAGATTTGATAGTAAAAAGAATAATTTAGATTTACAATTTGCAGATTTAGTAAATATCGATAAGAAAAAACTTGGTAATGCATTTAATGTAAAAATTAATCAAAAGGATCTAGAAAATCAAACAAAGGGGTATATGGGTGAAATATCTAATTCAATTACAACAGATATTACTCCTGCAAAAAAAGACTTTAATAATGGATTAAATACATTAAAAACAGGACTATTTAATAGCATTGATGGGAATTTTAGCAAGAATGATATTAATAATATTGTTAATGATTATATGAATAGTGCTGAAGCAAAGAATATCGTTAATAATTTGGAAAAAAATTATGTAATTCCAGCTGCAACATTTAAAGAGGCATACTCAGGTCTTTTGAAAGCACTACTTCAAATCTACATTTCCACATATGCTGGAGTTGATCCAAGTTTAACAACTGATCCATCTAATCCAACAGCAAAAGTTGATAATAATCTTTTAAATACAGTTTATCAATCTTATGTTACTGGTGCTGCTGGAGCAATTGAAAAACTTGCTCAAGGGATGACCGAAACTAAAATGAAAGCAACAATTTTAACAAAAGTTGGTGAATTAACAGGAAATTTAAGTAAAAGTTTTGCTAATGCATTCAATGTTGATTCAAATAAGATTGCATCAGCATTTACTTTAAAATTTACTGAAGATGAGCTTATGCGTATTTTTGGGGCAATGGCAAATAGAAGTGAAACAAATCAAAATACAAATTTAATTAAACTTGGATATCAAGATAAAGAAATTCCAACTTATATATCTTTCTATTTTACAAGTTTTGAGGGTAAAGAAGATTTCTTAAAATTTATTGATAGTTATAATGAAAAAATGGAAAAAGAAGGTAATGAAGATAAGGTAATTCATTATTCAGATACGACAGGTATTCTAATGAATTCAGTTAAAACAATTGTTAATGCTGTAAGTTATGTTTTAATTGCTTTTGTTTCAATTTCACTTGTTGTTTCATCAATAATGATTGGTATTATTACTTATATTTCAGTTTATGAAAGAACTAAGGAAATTGGTATCTTAAGAAGTATTGGTGCATCTAAACGTAATATTTCTTCAATATTTAATGCTGAAACATTCATAATTGGATTTTTATCTGGATTAATTGGTATTGCAATAACTTATACATTAATTCCGATTATTAATACTATATTGCATCACTATACAGGAAATATTCCTTTAAGTGCTGCATTAGCCGTAAAGAGTGCATTTATACTTGTAGTATTAAGTATTATATTAACTTTAATTGGTGGTTTAATACCTGCAAGGAAAGCGTCTAAAAAAGATCCAGTAGAAGCTTTAAGAAGCGAATAGAAGAGACTTTTGTCTCTTTTTTCTAAAGTCATTTTGTGATATAATTATATGTGAAAGGACGATAATATGCGACTTGAAGTTAAAGAACGTGGATCTAAAGAATATTATGATGAATTTTTATATGTCGTTTCAAGATATAAAAAATTCAAAAAAAATCCAAGAAGAAAAGCATATCAATTTACAAAGTATTTAATATATTATAATATTTTTGTTTTCTTTGTCTTACTGCTTAATTTTTATTTCTATCTTGATACAAAAGAGACAATATTTATGTTTATGACAGGTGCTTTGACTGTAATTTTGTTGATTCAAATTGTTTATCTATTTGTTTGTATTAAGAGAATAAAAATGCTTCTTAAAACTAAAGGAGTTAGAATAGTTGAGTTTAATGAAGATGGAATTGAGTACATTGATGACGATAAAAACATTCGTGTTAAATGGGAAGATATTAAATATATTATTTTGAATAAATATACAATAAGCATATTACCTAAAATTGTTGTCAATGGTTTTATTTCTATAAATGCTAAATATAAAGATGAAATAATAGACACATTAGAAAAATATAATAAAAAGGATTTGTTTATAGATAATAGTAATTATTATAAAAAATAAGGAGGATTAAAATGGAAGAAAAGAAATGTAATTGCACTCCAGACTGCACATGTGGTTGCCAAGAAGGAAAAGAATGTACTTGTGATGGCTCTTGTGATGAAACATGCGAATGTGGCTGTCATGAAGGAAAAGAATGTACTTGTGAAAAATAAGATAGGTTTCTATCTTTTTTTCTTGAAATTATTTCAGAAAGTACAAGTAGGGATGGGTATTTTCCTAGGCCATTCGATTCAATGTTAGAAAAAGAATATAACTATGAATATGTAAGTAGAAAAAAATGCTTATGTCTCCTTTAAAAAAATATTCGGCATATGATAGAACGCGTCTAGGACTTCCTTTAACAATTGATGAGATGTCAAAATATGCTACATTATTGGGTGCTGGCGAACAGTTGACATCGAAAAAATAATTGTAAAATCATTGTAATATAAGGCTAATAGACAAAATCTAAAAAATGCAGTAAAATGTATTTGAAAGGAGTTAGTTGGATGGATTATTTAAAAATAGCAGTCATTGCACTTGTCGTAATTTTACTAGCTAAATATGTTTTCAAAATTAATGGTAAAAAGCTTGTTGCTTTAATCGTTAATGCATTAATCGGATTAGCAGTATTATGGTTAATTAATTGGACTGGCTTAGTTTCAATTCCTCTTAATATTATTACAGTATTAGTAGCAGGAATATTCGGGGCTCCAGGAGTACTTATTTTATTAATCTTGGCAGTATTCCATATCATTTAACTAAAAGTCATAATTTATTATGACTTTTTTTGTGCTATAATATTACTAGTGTAAAGGATAGGAGGAAAATATGTTTACAATATTAGATTATGTAAAGTACTATAAAGCGTCATCACTTAAAAAAATTAATTTTAATATGATGGATCAATTAGTATGTGCTCTTTTATCTTATTTACCAATAGAACCTTATAAAGGTGAAAAAAGTCTTGATGTTGTTCTAGAAGAAGGAATACAGGCATTGGAACCAAAAAAGAAGAAGTCATTTCATAAAGATTTATATAGTTTGGCAAAGGCAATGCTTTCATCTAGAAGATATCATGAAATGAAGCTTATTAATTTTGAAAATTTTAGAAATGAGAAAACTCAATTCGGTGCAGTTAAAATTGTATTAGATAATAAAACAATTATCAGTTTTAAAGGTACTGATGAGTCAATTATTGGATGGGTTGAAAATTTTAGAACAGCTTATTCATATCCGACTTATACTCAAGAATTAGCACTTAAATATTTTTTAGAAAATATAAATGATTCAGATGAAATAATTTATTTAGTAGGACATTCTAAAGGTGGAAATCTAGCTACTTTTGTTGGTATGGAAGTAAATGATGATGTTTTTGAGCACATTAAAAAAGTTTATTCATTCGATGGCCCAGGTTTTAGGTTAGAGCAATTTGAATCAGATAAATTTAAACGTGTTAGTAAAAAACTTGTTAATATTATTCCAACAGGTTCTTATATTGGAACAATTATGTATAATAAAAAACCTGAAGTTGTCAAAACTAACACTATTGCTATAAACGAACATTATCCAACTAACTGGACTTTATTTGGGGAGTTTTTTAATAAAGGAGAATTGTCTAGTATTAGTAAGGAAATTCACGAAAATACGACAACTAATTTAATGGAGTTAGATCCAGATTTAGTTAAAAAGACAATTGAGTTTGTTTTTAAAAACTTAAATCAAAAATATACTGAAGATATAAAAGTTAGTTTTAAAGAATTAATTACAATTTATAATAAAACTAAAAAAATAGATCCTAAAATAGATGCTTATTTTAGTCATTTATTTAACTCAATTATTAAAAGCATATATAAATAGTGTATAATTAATAAGGAGGTTATTATATGAATTTTATTAAAAACTTAGTTAAAAAATTAAGTGACAATTATGTTGAATTTTTTAAAAGTTATTTGTTAACTAATATTGCTATTATAATTTCAACAATTATCACAATTATATTTATTGATACAAGTACATGTTATGAACTTTTTAAATATGAGATATTCTTTTGTATTAACTTTTTCACAATTGAAAATTATTTCAAACATAGAACATCAAGAATAATAGGGTACATAATAGCAGCATTAGTATCATTCGGACTTGGTTATCTTTTTGTCAATTATGAAGAATCTTTTGCTAATTTCTTTATATTTTATTTAATAAGTATGGTATCAATTAACTTATATTGCATTATTAAAGAAACAAAATTAGAACTATCAACTTATCTACATAAGATATTTAGTAATTTAGTTTCAACAACAATCATCAACATTGTATTAACAATTGGTGTTGTTGCTGTTATAAGTATTATTACAGCACTTTTAATACCTGATCATGATGGTGATATATTTTTAAGAACTTTAGTTGCTATTTGGGGTTTTTATACAATACCTGCTTATTTATATGCATTTATCAATAAAAAGGCAGATATAACAGAACTTGCTAATAATTTACTTAAATATGTAATTGTTCCATTAACATATATTGCATTATTAGTTGTTTACCTTTATATCATAAAAATAATTGTAACAAATGACATGCCATCAAATTCAGTATTTGGAATTATACTAGCCTTGTTTATAGTTTCAATACCAGTAATTGTTTTGATTAAAGAATTAAAACTTAAGAATAAATTAGTTAATTTCGTTGATAAAAATATTTCTTATATTTTTATACCACTTTATATACTTCAATCATATGCAATGATTATAAGAATAAGTACTTATGGATTGACTGATGAAAGATATATTGGTTTGATGGTCTTAATTGTTGAATTAATAATATTATTCTTAATGAAATTTAAAGAAAGAAAACATCTAAATTTGATATTCTTCATAATTGTAATTGTATCTGCTATTACATTTATAGTTCCAAGGATTAATTATGAAGATTTAAGTATTACTCTTCAAACTAAAAGAATAGAAAAAATAATGTCAGGTCGTGAATTCAAAGAATTAGATGGTGAAGATCAAGCTAAAGTAATTGGTTCATTTAATTATTTAGATATGAAAGATGCTTTAGATAAATTAACAGTTAAACTAGATAAAGATGAAATGAGAAAAAAAGCTAACCATTATGAGTATTTTTATGAAACATATGAAGCTACTATAAAAGAACTTGATATTTCTGAATATTCAAAGATTAAGCCAATGATGGAATCTTTTGATACTGAAAGCAACAAAATAAAGATAGATGAATATACTGTTAACTTTGAAGATACAATTAATAAATTGATCAATCATGAATTAATTGAAGGTACTTTAATATATGAGTTAGATGAAACTCATGACTTATATGTTCAAAATTTAAATATCAATGGTTATAATGGAAAACTAGAAAACATACATATCACAGGATATATATTAACTAAATAACAGGATTTAATAATCCTGTTATTTTTGTTATAATAAAAATGGTGATTTAAATGGATGTAATTGTTATTGGAGCAGGAGCAAGTGGAATAATTGCAGCTTTAAAAATGAGTAAAAAAGCAAACGTTACACTTCTAGAAAAGAATGATAAATCTTCTAAAAAAATACTAGTAACAGGTAATGGAAGGTGTAATTATTGGAACTCTGATATAAACATTAATAAATATAATACTGATTCTAAAGAAAAATTAGAAAGAATTCTTTCAAAAAAAGATGAAACATATGAATTTTTAAGTAGTCTTGGTATTTATCCAACTATTAAAGATGGTTATTATTATCCTCACTCGTTATCTAGTCTTAGTATTAAAGAAATATTTGATAAGTCATTAGAAAAAAATGTTAAAGTTGAATATAATGTTGAAGTTTTAGATGTTAAAAGAGAAGATAATAAATTTAAGGTAATTACAAATGGCAAAGAATATTTATGTGATAAACTTGTTTTTGCCATGGGATCTAAAGCAGCACCTAAAACTGGTAGTGATGGTAAAGTTTATGATATTTTACAAAATATGGGATTAAAAATAACTCCTGTTTTACCAGCTTTAATTGGACTCAAGGCAAATGAATCTTATTTAAAAGATTGGAATGGAATCCGTGTTGAATCGAGTTTAAAACTATATATTGATAACGAATTTATAAAAGAAAGTGTTGGTGAACTTCAATTAACTGACTATGGCATAAGTGGAATATGCACATTTAATCTTAGTTCAATAGTTTCTAAAGCATTACATTCTAAGAAAAAAGTAAATGTTAAAATAAATTTCTTTGAAGAAGATTTCTATAAATTCATGGAAAATAACAAATTAGATTTAACAATTGAAGAAACAATGGAAAGTTTGTTTAATTATAAACTTATGCATATATTTTTTAAACTTGCGAAAGTAAGTAAATCTAAAAAATGGATAGAGTTAAACCAAGTAGAAAAGAAAAAACTTGCTAGTATTGTCAATGATTTTAATTTAGATATTGTTGGGACAAATGGATATGAAAGAGCACAAGTATGTACAGGTGGACTTTCATTAAATGAAATTAATCCTGAAACAATGGAAACAAGAATCAATAATCTTTACGTTATAGGTGAAACATTAGATGTTGATGGTGAATGCGGAGGATTTAATTTAGCATTTGCATTCATAACAGGATATATAGTAGGTGATAAAATTGCTTAGAGTCCGTAATCTAAAAGTTGAAGTTCTAAAAAAAGATATAATTGGAGCTTTGGCCAAGAAATTAAAAGTAGAAGTATCAGATATTCTTGATTATGAAATAATTAAAGAATCAATTGATGCAAGGAATAAAGCAGAAATATATTATATTTATGAACTTGATGTTAATGTTAAAAACGAAAAAAGAATCAAGTATAATAATGATATTTTTGAATCTAAAAAACGAGAATATGTTTTTTCTAAAACCGGAACTAAAAAAGGAAATATTGTAATTGTAGGAGCAGGGCCAGCAGGTTTATTTGCATCTTATCTTCTTTCTGAAAATGGTTATAAACCACTTATAATTGAAAGAGGAAAGAAAGTAGAAGAAAGAATTGAAGATATTGAAGAATTCTTTAAAACAAATAAATTAAAACCTGATTCAAATGTTCAATTTGGTGAAGGTGGAGCAGGAGCTTTTTCAGATGGTAAATTAAATACTTTAATTAAAGATTTAGAAAATCGCCACTTTAAAGTATTTGAAACATTTATAAAGTGTGGTGCTCCAAGTGATATTATGTATTCAAATCACCCTCATATTGGAACAGATTTACTTCGCATTGTTATCAAAAATATGCGTGAAAAAATAATAAGTATGGGTGGTAAATTTAGATTTGAAACTAAACTAACAGATTTAATAATTGAAAACAATGAATTAAAAGAAATTATTGTCAATAATGATGAACATATTAAATGTGATGCCTTAGTTTTAGCAATAGGTCATAGTGCAAGAGATACATTTAAAATGCTTTATAAAAGTAATTTAATTATGGAACCAAAACCATTTGCAGTAGGTCTTAGAGTAATACATGATCAAAATATGATTAATGAATCACAATATGGAAAAAAATATAAAGATGTTTTACCAAATGCCAGTTATAAACTAACTAAACAAGTTGGCGATAGAGGAGTTTATACATTTTGTATGTGTCCAGGTGGCTATGTAATTAATGCATCAAGCGAGAAAAATATGTTAGCTATAAATGGAATGAGTAATCATGATAGAAATAGTGGTTTTGCTAACAGTGCACTTATTGTTACAATTAATGAAAAAGACTTTGGTTCTAATCCACTTGATGGAATAGAATATCAAAGAAATTTAGAAAAGAAAGCTTATGAAATAGGTAATGGTAAAATACCTATTCAATTATTAAAAGACTTTAAAGATAATAAAAAATCAAATAGTTTTGGTAATTTAAAACCATTATTTAAAAGTGAATATGAATTTGCTAATTTAAATAAAATATTACCAAATTATATAAGTAGTTCTATTAAAGAAGCATTTCCAGAATTTGGAAGAAAAATTAAAGGTTTTGACAATGATGATACTGTTTTATGTGGAGTTGAAAGTAGAACAAGTTCACCAGTTCGAATTGTAAGAAATGAACTCCTAGAAAGCAATATCAAAGGAATTTACCCGTGTGGTGAGGGAGCCGGATATGCAGGTGGTATTACATCTGCTGCAATTGATGGCATTAAAGTTGCTGAAGAATTAGCTAAAATTTATAAGTAAACCACAGGTATATTTAAATTAAAAAGATTGTTTGTTAACATTTATATTGGAGGGGATAAAATGAACCAAGAAAAAATTGGTGGGTTTATATCTAAAAAAAGAAAAGAAAAGAAACTAACTCAAGAACAGTTAGCTGAAAAATTAAATGTTAGCAAGAATGCAGTTTCAAAGTGGGAACGAGGTATATGTTTAATGGACATGTCACTTCTAAAACCACTTAGTGAAACTTTAGATGTTTCAGTTAATGAATTATTAAATGGTGAAGAAATAAAAAAAGAAGAATTGAAAGAAAAAACTGATGAAGTTTTAAACAATACTATTGATTATTCAAATAAAAAATTAAAGAAATTTAAACATAAAGTATTATTTATAATATTAATTATTTTGTTTTTAATATTTATTTCAACATTTATGATTGATTATAAAAGAGTGAAAAGAAATGAAGATCCTTTATTTATGATTTTTATAAAGGAAAAAGGAGACACATATACTTATCTTGGACCAGGGTATAAAATGATTAAAAAAACTTCTGTTTCACCATTCGAACCACTTGTGAATAGTCAAGATATTCATTTTGGTCTTTGGCTTTTTACTTGGAAAATCGATGTATTTAATCCAAATCCATATAATGTATGGGTTATAAATAATGAAAAAAGAGTGCTCATGAATATTGGTTCATACTGTATAAGTGATATGGTTGGAAATGAACAAATGGGTATTTGTGTTGATGCAATTGCACCTTACGAAATGGAATATAAAGAAATTTTAGAAACTAGTAAAGGTGATACGCTTGTTCTTGATTCTAATTTAGTCAAAATAAAAGATGTTAGCATTTTTAACTCAACTGGAGATGAATTAGACATACCTATATCATATGAAAAGAGCAGTCTTGTAGTACCTAATTTAGAAGGTGAATACTATATTCGACTTTTTACTTATTCTAAAAGAGGTAGTGCATCTTATTCATTTAAAATAAAAATAAATTAAAAGAGCCGATTGGTTCTTTTTTTTAAATAATATGTTATAATATTTTAGGAAAGTTGAGGATGATTTTGTGATTTATTCAAAAGAAGTTGAAAACATGTGCCCAGTTAAGGGTATAAGTCATGGTGCTGCACCTATTCCTGAAGAAGGTAAATGGGTACAAGCAAAAGAAATAAAAGACATTTCTGGATTAACACACGGAATTGGTTGGTGTGCACCACAACAAGGGGCTTGCAAACTAACATTAAATATAAAAGAGGGGATTATTCAAGAAGCATTAGTTGAAACTATTGGTTGTAGTGGTATGACTCATAGTGCTGCTATGGCTGGTGAAATATTAGTTGGGAAAACAATATTAGAAGCATTAAATACAGATTTGGTATGCGATGCAATTAATACTGCGATGCGTGAGTTATTCTTACAAATAGTATATGGTCGTAGTCAATCAGCATTCTCTGAAGGAGGACTTGCTATTGGTGCTGGACTTGAAGACTTAGGTAAGGGAACTCGTAGTCAAGTTGGAACAATCTATTCGACTCTTGCTAAAGGACCAAGATATTTGGATGTTGCTGAAGGATATGTAGTTGAAATTGGTTTAGATAAAGATAGTCAAATCATTGGATATAAATATGTTAATTTAGGTAAAATGATGGAAAATATCAAAAAGGGTATGGAACCAGCTGAAGCTATTGAAAAAGCAAGTGGAAAATATGGTAGATTTGATGAAGCGGTTAAGAAAATTGACCCTAGAGAGGAGTAAATAAAATGGCATTATTTGAAAGTTATGAAAGAAGAATTGACCAAATTAAACCAGTAATGGAAAAATATGGTATTAAAGATTTTGATGATGCAAGAAAAATTTGCACAGATCTAGGATTTGATCCTTATGAAATCGTTAAAGGAGTTCAACCAATTTGTTTTGAAAACGCTTGTTGGGCTTATACATTAGGTGCTGCAATTGCAATTAAATCAGGAAGAACTAAAGCAAGCGAAGCAGCAAAAGCAATCGGTGAAGGATTACAAGCATTTTGTATTCCAGGAAGTGTAGCTGATGATCGTAAAGTAGGGCTAGGACATGGTAATTTAGCATCTATGTTACTTTCAGAAGAAACTAAATGTTTTGCATTTCTTGCAGGACATGAATCATTTGCAGCTGCCGAAGGGGCAATTGGTATAGCTAAAAATGCTAATAAAGTAAGAAAAGAGCCATTAAGAGTAGTATTAAATGGTCTTGGAAAAGATGCTGCTCAGATTATATCTCGTATTAATGGATTTACATATGTAAAAACTGAATTTGATTTCTTTACTGGAAAAGTAAAAGTAGTAGATGAAATTAAATATTCAGATGGTGAAAGAGGAAAAGTTAGATGCTATGGTGCTAACGATGTAAGAGAAGGCGTAGCAATCATGCATTTAGAAGATGTTGATGTATCTATAACGGGTAACTCAACGAATCCAACGAGATTCCAACATCCAGTTGCAGGAACTTATAAAAAAGAATGCATTGAAAAGGGTAAAAAATATTTTTCAGTTGCATCAGGTGGTGGAACTGGTAGAACATTACACCCAGATAATATGGCAGCAGGACCTGCTTCATATGGTATGACAGATACAATGGGAAGAATGCATAGCGATGCACAGTTTGCCGGATCATCTTCAGTACCTGCTCATGTTGAAATGATGGGCTTGATTGGTATGGGTAATAATCCAATGGTAGGTGCAACAGTTTCAGTTGCAGTTGCAATTGAAGAAGCAACAAAATAAAAGTAGCAACAGCTACTTTTTTTATGCTATAATGTTCTTGGTGATAATATGAAAAAAATGTTTATAATTGTTCTATTTTTGTTCTTATTAACTGGTTGTGCAACTGAAGAAGGAAACATTACTAAAGTATCTTGTGATAAGATGAAAGAATTAGTGACTGATTCTAAAGCAGTTTTACTTGATGTTAGAAGTAAAGAAGAATATGATGAAGGTCATTTAGATAATGCTGAAAATAGACCACTCACTAAAATAGATGAATTAGATATTAATAAAAATACACCAATTATAGTTTATTGTAAAAGTGGTATTAGAAGTAGTGAAGCTGCAAAAATGCTACTTGAAATGGGATACATTCATATTTATGATTTAGGTCCTATGTCTAGTTGTAATTAATATGTAGAGGAATAATATGAGTGCTATAGAAAAAGAAAATTTAGTATCAATTATTAATTTAGATTTAATAGATATGTCTAGTGAAAACGTTTTAGGAGCCATAAATGATGTTATTGCCAATATTCCTGCTAATGCAACCATTCTAGAAAAAATAAGGTGGGTATATATAAGACTTGGTCAAATATTTTCATATGATTATCGTAAAGGACTTATAGAATACCAAAGCGTTGTTAATCCAATTGATATGGAAAAATATGTAGGAAAATATCAATCATGTTTAGAAATGACCGAAGTTTTAAATTATATTTTAAATAGAATAGTAGGAGTTAAATCAAGAACCATTACAAGAAAAAACTCTGAATTGCGTGGTCATGCAGCACAAGATCATGTTGCCAATGAAGTTACGTTTGAACAGGATGGTTATGAATTTAAAATAATGCTAGATTTAGCCCTCGATTTATCATTAATTCAATCTAAATCTAAAACTATGCATTTTGGTTTTGAAGATGATGGAAGTGGAACTTATACTGTTATTCCACAAGTTGAGAATCGAACTATGGATGTTAAATTAGGTCTTATTGGAGAAAACCAAGAATATACTGATGAAATAATTAAACGTGCTGAAAGTGAAAGATTTAATTCAAGTAATCCTGAAGAAACAATTAATAGAGGAATTCAATTAATAAATAGTTTAAGCATGAACTTCTCTGGATATCATGAAGGTAAACAGTTTATGGGATTATTGTTTCATAGATTGTTACCTTGCTATTACAAAGAGTTTAATTTATATTATCGAGGAGAAAGTAAAATAAATTTGAAAACATTTTATAAGTTAGAACTAAATGGTTGTGAAAAATGGGTTATGTATTCTAAAGAACAAGGCTTATTAGAAGTTGATCCAATGTTCATTGCAGAAATGCTTAATAGTGGTTGGACTACTAATAGTAGAACTCTTATGGAAAATATATATGGAGATAAACCAAACATAAAATAGAACTAAAAAAGATATTTTTATATCTTTTTTTCTTTTATTTAAAAGCTAACTTGCTTGTATATTGATGTTATTTGTTATATAATAATATGTGGTGATAATTTTGAAAAAAACCATAAAAAATATCAATGTTAATTATGAATTATATGGTGAAGGTAAAGACACTATTGTTTTATTACATGGTTGGGGTCAAAACATTCAAATGATGAAGCCAATCGGTGATAAAATGTGTTTTAATCATCAAATACTAATTGTTGATTTACCTGGTCATGGAGAAAGTGATGAACCAGATTTTGCATGGACACTTTATGACTATGTGGAAATGTTAAAAGAATTAATAGAATCATTAAAACTTAAAAAAGTAATTCTTATTGGACATTCATTTGGTGGAAAAATCGCATTATTATATGCAAGTATGCATAAAGTCGAAAAAGTAGTAGTATTTGGTAGTCCATATAAGAAAAAAATTGAAAAACCTTCTTTGAAATTAAAAGTATTAAAGTCATTAAAGAAGATACCTGGAATTAATAAATTAGAAGGTTTTGCAAAAAAACACATTGGCTCAACTGATTATAAAAATGCTTCCGGAATAATGAGAGAAGTACTTGTAAATCATGTTAATTTAGATATAACTGAAGAAGTAAAAAAAATAAGAGTGCCTTTATTAATTATATGGGGTACTAATGATCAAGCAGTACCAATTGAAGACGCATACGAACTGGAAAAATTAGTTCCAGGAGCAGGATTAGTTACATATCCAAAATGTACACACTATGCATATTTAGAAAACCTTGGTCAGACAATAAATGTCTTAAAAAGTTTTCTTGATTAAGGAGGACTTATGAAACAAGAATTTATATTTTCACTTATTACATTTCTCATATTTGGAATATTAAAGACAAGAAAAAGTTTTCATATGCTTCAACAAAATTGGTATGATAAAAGTTTTAGATACTTAAAATGGTGCTTTAAAAATATCAAAAAATCTATTTTAACAATTGATATTTTAGTAATACCATTATTAGTTGCTTGTTATTTCTTGAAAGTTGAATATATCTATTATGTTGTTGCGATAGCATATATCTTTATTGCATATGTATACTTTAAAATAACAAAAGGTGAACAAGTTAAAAAGCCACTTGCTTTTACAGCAAGACTAAAAAGATTATCAGTTACAATGTTAATTATTTATGCTATTCCAATATTTGTAATCATTAAGAATTTTAATGGCAATCATTTATATTTATACTATTTAATAATGGCAGCAATGATGTGGTTAGATTTTATTATAGTTGCAATTGCTAATAGAATTAATATGCCAATAGAAAAGATGGTTTACTATCACTTTTTAAGTCAAGCAAAAAATAAAATAGATAGTATGCCAAATATGAAAAGAATTGGTATTACAGGTAGTTATGGGAAAACAACAAGTAAAAATGTATTAAATGACATTTTATCAACTTCATTTAATACAACTCCAACACCATTAAACTATAATACAGCTTATGGTGTAATAAATGCTATTAATAACTATCTAGATAAATTCACAGATATATTTATTGTTGAAATGGGAACATTAAAAAGAGGCGATATTAAAAAAATTGCTTCAATTGCAAAACCAGAATATGGTATTTTAACTAAAATAGGTGTTGCTCATTTAGAAACGTTAGGTAGTCAAGAAAATATTCAAAAAGAAAAGTTTTCATTGATTGAAGCATTACCAGAAAATGGTATTGCCGTTCTTAATAGAGATGATGAATTACAAGTAAATTATAAATTAAAAAACAAATGTAAAGTAATCTGGATTGGTATTGATAATGAAGCTGATGTAATGGCTAAAAATATTAAGTTATCACATGAAGGAAGTACATTTGATTGTGTAATTAAAGGTAATCCAAAAGTATATCATTTTCAAACAAGACTACTTGGAAAGACTAACATTTATAATATTCTTGCCGGCATTGCATTAGGTTTAGAATTTGGTATTAAAGATGAAAAACTAGAGATGGCAGTTAGAAGAGTTAAACCAACTGAACATCGTTTAGAACTTAAAAAATATCGCGATTTATTCATTATTGATGACGCTTATAATTCAAATCCAGTTGGATCAAAGATGGCATGTGAAGTGTTAGGTTTAATGCCTGGCAAAAAAATAATGGTTACACCTGGGATGATTGATTTAGGTGATAAACAAGATGAACTAAATGAGAAATTTGGTGAATATATAGCAGAAGTAGCTGATGATGTAATATTAGTAGGTGAACATCAAACTAAACCGATTTACAAAGGTTTAATGAATAAAAAATTCAAAGAAAAAAATATACACGTAATTAATGATGTTAAAGAAGCATTTCCTTTAGCACTTAAGTTAAAGAATAAAGATACTTATGTACTTTTAGAAAATGACTTACCTGATATCTTTAATGAAAAATAGGAGGATTTTATGAAAATAAAAGTAGGTGTAGTATTTGGTGGCGAATCAGTTGAACATGAAGTAAGTATTATTTCAGCAATTCAAGCCATGAAAAATATTAATGAAGAAAAGTATGAAGTAGTTCCAATTTATATCGCGAAAGATCAAACCTGGTATACAGGAAATATGTTAAAAGAAATTGATATCTATCGTGATTTAGATTTACTTAAGAGATTTGCTAAAAAGGTAACATTAGTTAAGAGTGAAAATAGATTTTTCTTAATGAAAACAAATGGCGTTTTTAGAAAAGAAGTGACTGATATTGATGTAATTCTACCAATTGTTCATGGACATGGGGTAGAAGATGGATCGCTTCAAGGATTCTTAGAAACTCTAAAAATTCCCTATGTTGGATCTAATGTGTTAGGTTCTGCTTTAGGTCAAGATAAAGTAGTTATGAAACAAGTTATGAAAGATGAAGGAATTCCATGCGTTGATTATGTATGGTTCTATGATACAGAATATCAACTAAATACTGATGAAATAACTAAGAAAATTAAAAAACTTGGTTATCCAGTTGTTGTTAAACCAGCAACACTTGGTAGTAGCGTTGGAATTTCAGTTGTAAAACATGAAGAAGATTTAGATGAAGCTATAAATGATGCAATTTCATATGATTCTAAAATCATTGTTGAAAAGGCTGTTGAGAACTTAGTTGAAGTAAATGCTAGTGTAATTGGTAACTATGAATCTCAAGAAGTAAGTGTTTTAGAAGAAGTTATGGGTGTTGATGAATTCTTAAGTTATCGTGATAAATATTTAGGCGGTGGCAAGAAGAGTGGCTCTAAAGGAATGGCTTCAACTAACCGTATTGTTCCAGCAAGATTAGATGATAAAATGACTTCTGAAGTTCAAGAAATGGCTAAGAAAGTATTCCGTGTACTTAATCTTAATGGAGTTTGTAGAATTGACTTTTTAATTGATAAAAAATCTAAAAAATTATATGTTAATGAACCAAATACAATTCCTGGATCATTATCATTCTATCTATGGGATAAATGTGATAAACCATATTGTGATTTATTAGATGAAATTATTTCATTAGGTTTAAGAAGATATAAAGCTGAAAGTAAAAAAGTTCGTTCATTTGAAACCAACATTTTAAGTAACTATGGTGGAACGAAAGGACTTAAAGGAAGTAAAAAGATTTGAAAATAATCGAATATGAAGAAAAGTATCTAGAAGATGTAAGAAATTTACTTGTTGAATTAGAAGAGTATATTCTCTCAATTGATGAAGACAATCTAGATCAATTACATTCTGAATACCGTGAAAAAATGGCTTTAATTGATTTGAAAGAAATTAACAAGAATGAAGGTAAGTGCTATTTAGCACTTGATAATAACCAAGTAGTTGGACTTATAATGGGAATGGTTCGAAAATATGACGAATATGATTATCTTGATTATAAATGTCCAAGAGCTGGTGAAATAACTGAATTAATCGTTAGTAAAAAAGCTCGCACAAGCGGTATAGGAACATCCTTAATGGAAAAAATGGAAGAATATTTTAAGAATATAAAATGTGAATATATTTTTGTAGATGTATTTGAATATAACAAAAATGCTATTAAATTTTATCAAAATAAAAAGTATCATTCGAGGATGGAAATAATGCTAAAGAAGGTAGGTTAAAACCTATCTTTTTCTTGCTTAAAATGGTATAATTAAAGAGGTGAGACTATGGAAGAAAGAATGAAAGAATTAGTCAGAATTTTAAATGAAGCAAACTATAATTATTATGTTTTAGATAATCCTACAATTACGGATCAAGAGTTTGATAAATACTTACGAGAACTTATTAGTTTAGAAGAAAAATATCCAGAATTAAAACAAGCTGATTCACCAACATCAAGAGTAGGTGGAGAGGTAATTGATGGATTTAATAAAGTTTATCATGAAAAACCAATGCTCAGTTTAAGCAATGTTTTTAACGAAGATGAAATAATTGAATTTGATGAAAGATTAAAAAAAGAACATATAAAACCAGAATATGTATGTGAACTTAAAATAGATGGATTATCTGTTTCACTTTTATATGAAAAAGGTGTTTTAAAAAGAGCAGCTACCAGAGGAGACGGAGTAGTAGGAGAAGATATTACTCATAATGCTAAGACTATAAAAGATATTCCTCTTCGTATAAATGAACCAATTGATATTGAAGTTCGTGGGGAAATTTATATGACTAAAAAGGCTCTTTTAGAACTAAATGAAAAAAGAATTGATCGAGGAGTAGAACCTCTTGCAAATGCACGTAATGCAGCTGCTGGAAGCGTTAGACAACTAGATAGTAAAGTTGCAGCCTCAAGAAATCTTTCTTGCTTTATTTATCACTTACCAAATCCAGAAGACTATGGCATTAAAACTCATTTTGAAGCCTTAGAATTTATGAAAAAATTAGGTTTTGTTGTAAATGATAATAATCGTAAAGTAGAAGGCGTAAAGGGAATTCTTTCATTTATTGAAGAATGGACTAAAAAAAGACCAGATTTACCATATGATATTGATGGAGTTGTAATAAAGTTAAACGATCTTGCTGATCAATTAAGAGCTGGTTATACAGCTAAATATCCAAAATGGGCAACTGCTTATAAATTTCCTGCAGAACTTGTTTTGACCAGATTAAAAGAAATTAAAATGACAGTTGGAAGAACTGGACAAGTAACACCAAATGCTATTTTAGAACCAGTTTTATTAATGGGGTCAGTTATTTCAAAAGCAACATTGCATAATGAAGAATATATTAGATTAAAAGATATTCGTGAAGGGGATATCGTTGCTATTCGTAAAGCTGGAGATGTTATTCCAAGGGTTGAAAAAGTAATATTAGATAGAAGAACAGGAAAAGAAAAAGTATTTGAAATACCTAAAACATGTCCAATATGTGGATCTGATTTAGTAAAAAAAGATGCTGCTTATTATTGTGAAAATCCAATGTGTGATAAAAGAACAATTGAAAAACTAATTCACTTTGCATCAAGAGATGCTATGAATATTGAAGGTTTTGGTGATTCAATTGTTGAAGATTTTTATAACATGGGTTATTTAAAAAGTATTCCTGATTTCTATAATTTAGGTAAATATAAAGAAGAATTAATGGAACTTGAAGGATTTGGTTTAAAAAGCATTGAAAATTTACTAAACGCTTTAGAAGAATCAAAGAAAAATTCTTTAGAAAAACTTTTATTTGGTTTAGGTATTAGACATGTTGGAGCTAAAGGAGCAAAAGTTCTTGCTAAACACTTTAGAACTATGGACAATTTAAGTATTGCAACATTTGATGACTTAGTTAATATTCCAGATGTTGGTGATATTATTGCAAGAAGTATTGTTGATTATTTTAGTGATGATGAAAATAAAGAAATTATCAAAAAATTAAAAGAATATGGTTTAAATATGGAATACTTGGGTACAGAAGTAGCTAACATTAATATTTCAGGAAAAACTTTTGTATTAACTGGTTCTTTAGAACAACTAACTCGTGATGAAGCAGAAGAAATGATTGAAAATGCTGGTGGTAAAACATCAGGTAGTGTTAGCAAGAAAACATATGCCGTAATTGTTGGAAAAGACCCAGGTAGTAAATACACAAAAGCACTTGAACTTGGAATACCAATATGGACTGAAGAAGAATTCTTAGAAAAAATAAAATAATGCCTATATGGCATTTTTTATTATCTTAAAATATGAAAATTTGCTAATTTATGTTATAATTATTAAAGGTGGTAATATGGAAATAAGTGAACTACTAAATAAATATAATGAATTCAACAAAGAAGTTATAGATTTATGGAGGGCTCTTTGACGTATCAAGTAAGGAAGAAGAAATCAAAAGACTTGATGAAATAATGAGTCAACCTAACTTTTGGGACAATCCAGAAGAAAGTGAAAAAATTATAAGTAAAAAAAATTCATTGAAGAAAATAGTCGATTCTATCAATGAAATTAAAAATAAAGTAAGTTCTAATTTAGAAATGTTAAACATTCTAAAAGAAGAATCAAATGATGATATGCTTGAATTAATTGCTTTTGAAGCAGTTGATATAAGTGATACACTTGAAGAATTAAATTTAAATTTACTTTTAAATGGACCATATGACTCTCTAGGAGCCATTATGGAAATTCATGCAGGAGCAGGTGGCACAGAAGCTTGTGATTGGGCAGATATGCTACTTCGTATGTATACACGCTTTTGTGAAAAATCAGGTTTCAAATACGAAATAGTTGATAAGCAAATATTAGATGAAGCTGGATTTAAAAGTGCAACCATTTTAATTAAAGGTGAATATGCCTATGGAAAATTAAAAAGTGAAAAAGGAGTTCATCGTTTAATTAGAATATCCCCATTTGACTCTAATGCAAGACGTCACACTTCATTTGCATCAGTTGATGTTGAGCCAATATTTGATAATACTGATGTTGATATTCAGATTAAAGATTCTGATATTCGTGTTGATATCTACCGCAGTAGTGGAAATGGTGGACAAGGCGTTAATACAACTGATTCAGCTGTTAGAATAACTCACTTAGCAACAGGAATTGTTGTTACTTGTCAAAATGAGAGAAGTCAAATTCAAAATCGTGAGACAGCAATGAATGTCTTAAAGAGTAAATTATATAAATTAGAACTAGAAAAACGAGAACAAGAATTAAAGGGGATCCAAGGAGAATTATCCGATATAAATTTTGGTTCCCAGATCAGAACATATACAATGCATCCTTATTCATTAGTTAAAGATCATCGTACAAATATTGAGACATCAAATGTTTCTAAAGTACTAGATGGTGATATAAATGAATTCATTGATGCATACCTAAAACAAAAGGCAGGGTGATTTTATTGGAATTAATTGAATTAAATAATGTTACTAAACGTTTTAAAAACGGAACAGAAGCCTTAAATGATGTTTCATTGACAATAAGTAAGGGTGAATTTGTTTTCATAATTGGTCACACTGGTTGTGGAAAATCAACTCTTGTAAAACTTATCTATCGTGAAGAAAAACCAACAAGTGGAGAAATATTTGTTGGCGGCGTGAACGTTGCTAAAGTAAGAAATCGTAAAGTATATAAAATAAGAAGAAAAATGGGAGTTGTTTTTCAGGACTTTAAATTACTTGAAAAATTAACAGTTTATGAAAATGTAGCTTTTGCCTTAGAAATATTTGGCTTAAAATCAAGTGAAATTCATACAAAGGTATTAAAAGCATTGGAACTAGTAGATTTAAAAGGTAAAGCTAAAAGTTATCCTGATCAATTATCAGGTGGAGAAAAACAAAGAGTTGCAATCGCGAGAGCAATTGTCAATGGACCAAAATTATTAATATGTGATGAACCAACAGGTAATTTGGATGAAGAAACAAGTATGGGAATAATGGATGTACTTAAAAACGTCAATGCAATAGGAACAACAATTATTATGGTATCTCATGATACACATATAGTTGAAAAAATGAAGAAACGAGTAATTGAACTAGAAGAAGGAAGAGTAAAAAAAGACTACGCGAAAGGAAAATATAAACGTGCGCGTGTTTAGAATGCTTGGTCGCGATATTCGCGATGCCTTCCATAGTGTAATTCGTAATTTTTCATTATCCTTAGCATCAATTACTTGTATAGTAATCACATTATTGATCGTTTCAATCTCAATTATGCTATCAGCAGTTGTTAATAATTTTGCTGATAATGTAAAAAAGGATATGACAATTATTGCATTTTTAGATGTTGACATTACTGAAGATAGAATTAATGAGATGAAATTAGAATTAGAAAAACTTGATAATATTGAATCAATTACATTTGATAGTAAAGCTAAAATAGCAAGTCAAATGATGAAAGATTCTCCTGTTTTTGAAAGTATTCTTGGAGATTATACTGGTGATAATAATCCACTTCAAGATACATATTTGGTAAAAGTAAAAGAAGTTGAAAAAATAGGTGATACAGCTAAAAAGATAGAATCTATTGTAAATGTCGAATCAGTTCAATATGGAGCTGGTATGGTAGAACAATTAATCGATGTATTTAGCACTATTAGAACTATTAGTTTAGGTATCGTTGGAGCTTTAATAATTGTAACAATATTCTTAATTTCAAATACAATTAAGATTACAATCTTCTCAAGAAGAAAAGAAATTGAAATAATGAGACTAGTTGGAGCATCAAATATAAATATTAAAATACCTTTCTTATTTGAAGGAATTTTCTTAGGATTATTTGGTTCAATAATACCAATTTTAGCAACTATTTATGGTTATACATATTTATATGATTACTTTGGTGGTTACATAAGCATTAAGACAATACAACTTATAAAGCCAACACCATTTGTTTATTATATTGCATTACTCTTAGTTGCAATAGCTGTAATAGTAGGATCATTAGGTAGTTGGAGAGCTGTTAAAAAACATTTGAAAATTTAGATTGCCGAATAGGCAATCTTTTTTCATAGACATTCGCATTTAAAAGTGATAAAATAAAATAGAAGAATAGGAAGATAATTATGAAGAAAAAAATATTGTTATTAGTATTTTGTTTATGTTTTATACCAATGGTTAAAGCAGTCCCTGCAGGTGGGAAAGGAACCGTTAGAGATGAAAGCGTATATGGTGAAAAATATGTTTTAGCTAGTGATATTCCTACATTATCTTATGTAATAGGAAAAACAATGTATACTAGACAGACAATTACTGACTATGATGGCAGATTAACAACACAAAGAATTATGCAAGCATCAAAGTCATTAGGTTATTTAGAAAGTAACACAATTTATTACAAAAAATCTGACGGAAGTTGGATCGATGCAATAACAGGAGAGGCATTGACAGCTCCGGATGCTTTCGAAATCGAAACATTCAATGGAGCAGAAGTTATGATAACTCCAGAAATGGACTGTGATTTCTCTTTATTGACAAGTGTTAGTTGTAATTCTTCAATTAGCATTTACGATACAACATATTTTACTCAAATAGCAAAGTTATTAAGTAATAATGGTTCATCAAATAAATTTGATGGTGAAAATGAAAATCTTGACAATTACAATGTAGAATTCTATGTATTAAAAAATACAGATGGAACTATAGCTAGTACAGATGCAAGATATGATTTTGGTAAATTTGTAGGCGCAAATAATGAAGAATTAGTACCTGTCCCAATCGACTTAGTATCATATACATTCGATTCTCATGAACTTCAACAGATAGTTAGTAGATTCTATTACTCTTATGGTGATGGAGATGTAAAACTATATAGTGAGTATTCAAACATTGAAACAAACGGAGCTTATGCTGTGCTTGGACTAAGTGGTCACACTGTTAAACTAGATGCTACAATTAATGATGATTATGCTATTAATGTTGAATCTAATTTGGGTATTATGGGAGTTGGAATTAATTCGGAAGTTAATTTCTATAACGTTAAATTTAAATTAAATAATGTTGATACAACAAAGTTTATGATTAAAGAATATAGAGTTTATTCTGCCATATCAGCAAGTGATGGTTATTCCGATTATGAACTTGCAACACATAATAGCTTAGCTGATGTTGAAGGTGGTTCTGATACTTTAGAATATTTATTCCTTGAAGAAACTGCTGATAAGAAATATACTAAAGAATATAGATTTAATGGTGGTAAATTAAATACTTATATGATTGCTCATGTAGATGGTGCTGATGTATTTGGAACTTATCATGATGTATCTAACATATCAGCTTTATCTAAGAGAATATATGAAGCTAGTGATGTAGATGATAATACAAGTAGAGAAATCGTTGCAAGAGCAACAATATGTAATTTAGATCAAAGTCATTGTTATACAATAAGACCACATCTTTCTTCAGTAACTGGCAATCAAAGTTATGTAAGATAAAGAGAGTGCAATAATGCACTCTTTTTTATTCCATTTTTTTATTAAAAATGTTATACTTAAGTAGGTGATAGAATGGCAAAAACAAGAGCTATGGATCATAAATGTCCAGCCTGTGGGGCACCTTTGTTATATGTTACAAAACTAGCAAAATGGAAATGTGGATATTGTGATTCTGAATATACACTAGATGATTTAATTAAACTTGGTGTTGTAAAAGAAGAAACTGAAGAACCTAAAAAAGAAGTAAAAAAAGAAGAAAATGTATCATATGACACATATCTTTGTAAAGACTGTGGTGCTGAAATAATTGCTGATGAAAATACAGTTTCAACATTCTGCTTATATTGTGGAAATACAGCAATTCTTAAAAATAAATTATCAGGTGAATTTAAACCAGATAAGTTAATTCCTTTTAAAGTAGTAAAAGAAGATGCTATTAATGCATTTAAAGCATTAAAAAAGGGAAGACCACTTTTACCTAAAGATTTTGTTTCCGAAAAGAACATCGAAAAAATAACAGGTTTATATGTACCATTTTGGTTATATGACATAACTTATTTTGGTGGAGTAACAGCAAAAGGAACAAAAGTTACTAGTTGGACATCAGGAGATACTCATTATACTAAAACTGATACATATCGTGTTGAAAGAGAACTAAGTGTTGGATATAACCTTGTTCCAGTTGATGGTAGTGAAAAATTTGCTGATGATATTATGACTACCATTGAACCATTTGATTATAGGGGATTAGTTGATTACAATCACGCTTATTTATCAGGATTCTTGGCTGAAAAATATGATGTTTCAAAAGAAAAAGCATATGAAATTGCTAAAAAAAGATCATATAATTCAACTTTGAATGAAGCAAGATCTTCAATGAGAGGGTATTCAACAGTTAATATTACCGGAAATACTCTTAAAGATAATTTAAGAAAAACTCAATATGCACTTTTACCAGTATTTATGGTAAACGTTAAATATAAAGACAAATATTATTTGTTTGCAATGAATGGTCAGACTGGGGAATTTGTTGGTAATATGCCAATTTCAGTCGGTCGTGCACTAGCATATGCTGCAGGCATATTTGCAGGTATTGTAGCATTTATAATAATCGCCTCACTCGTTATTTTCTTGTTAGGTGGTGGTAAACTATGAAAAAGATTTGGTTAATTTTAATATCTTTGTTCTTAGGATTAAGTATTGTAGCTGCTAGCACAAATACAACACCTCGTACTGATGATGATTTAGGTGTTAATAAAAAATGGAATATTACAGAAAGTAATATTGAAAATGTAAAAAGAACACCTCGAGTAGATGCATCTGAGAAAATATATGACTTTGCTGAAATAATGACAGAGGCAGAAGAAAAAGAACTATATGATAAAATTAAAGCATACATTGATGAAACTAATATCGATATGGTAGTTCTTACTATTGATAAAGAATTATCTGATTCAGAAATTGAAGATTATGCCGCTGATTTCTACGATTATAATGATTTCGGATTGAATTTTGAAAAATATAGTGGAATTATTTTAATTATAAATATGAATTCCTATAATCGTTTTTACAATATATATACATTTGGTAATGCTCAACTTTATTATGACTATAATACATGTGAATCAATATTAGATGAGATATTTTATGATATAAAAAATGGAAACTATTATAATGGATTTTCATCATTTGTTGAGTCAGCAAATTATTACTTTGATAGAGGACCAGATGAAGATTATTATATTGATGACGATGGATATATAAAGAAAAATCCACCTAAATATGTACTTCCACTTATACCAGCAGCTGGTATATCTGGATTTATAACATTAATAATCATGATTGTTCTTATTAAGAAAAACAAAATGGTTAAAAAAGAAACATTGGCTGCAGTATATATGGATCGTTCAACTGTTCGTTATAACAAGAAAGTTGATCAATTCTTACATTCACACACATCGTCTTATACTATTAGTAGCAGTAGTGGCGGTGGCGGTGGAGGCGGAGGAGGAGGTCATTCTTCACACTCCGGATCATCAGGTGGAGGCCACGGTGGTGGCGGCGGAAGACACTTTTAAAAAGCATTTGCAATTTGCAAATGTTTTCTTTTTGTGCTAATATATACGTCTTGAAGAAGGGGTTTTTATGCTAGAAGCAAGGATAAAATCAGAAGATTTAAGAAAGCTTAGAATAATTGGTAGAGGTACTGAAGGTATCGTTTATAATGCTGGTAAAGGTATTCTATACAAACTTTATACTTGTAAAGATGATTCACATTCACCAGAACAAATTCAAACTGCTGTAAGTAGACAACCATTAATAAAGCATTCAACATTACCATTAGGTACACTTTATGTTGATGATGCATTTGCAGGTTGTATATTAAAATACCATCATTTATATACTAATATTCATAATATTTGTATATTACCAAAGAAAATGAAACTTGAAATTATTAGAAAAATTATAATGCAAGTTAAAGAATTAACAGATAATAATATATATCACTTCGATTTAGCAAATAAAAAGGATTTTCAAGGACATAATAGTAATATTTTAATTTCACTTATGGGTAATATTCAAATAATTGATTTAGATGGTAGAGGTATTGCATATACTGATGAACCAAATGAACAATATAGACAAATGACATTAAGATCATTATTGCATCTTTTGGTCGACTTATTATATGATTTTGACTATTATGGTGAAGAATATGAGGATTCCGACTTGAAATTCTATGGCGAAATACTTTTAAAAAAAGGTCTATCAGAAGAACTTGTAAGTACAATAGTAAAACGAACTGATACAAGTTATGATGCAATCAATCAAATGATTGATGATGTGGGAAAAAGAAAAGGATTAGTTATTAGCTAATCTTTTTTTATTATTTAACAGCACCTTTTTATTGTTAAACCTTAAAATATGTGTTATGATTTTATTGATTGAAGGTTGTTATATATGGAAAAAAGCAGTAGTAAAGTAACAGTTGTTTCTATTCTTTTGGCATTAATTTGTTTGGGAATCTTAGGTGGTATAGTTTATTTTAAACTTCATAAAAAAGAAGAAGTAAAAGAACCAGTTACAAATGAAAAAGAAAATGAACCAGTTAATGAGCCAGTTATTAATGAACCAGAAGAAGAACCAACTGATAATTATGAAAATCTTGCAAAAGAACTTTATGCAATAATTGGATATAATCCAGAATTCAGGGATAATGAAAAGGTTACGTTTGAAACTTTATCAGAAAATGTTCGCGATAATATAATATTAAACACTTTAAGTGATACTTGTGAAGAAACAAAAACATATGATAAAGCCATATTTGATGCCAAATATAAGGAAGTATTTAATCAAGAAAAATTGAATACAGATGGTATTTGCACAGTTGAAGGAACTAATTATGAATGCAAACGTTATTGCAACGAATTTGGTGAAAAAATATTTGGGAAATATGAAAAATATGAATTAGTTGAAGATTCAATCATCATATATGAAAGTGCAGGTCATTTAGATTATGCAGATGATGGTAAAGTCTATCTAAAAGAAAAAGCGCTTGATTCAACGGCAATAGCATCATTTGATACAATCGATGATTTAAAAGACTCGACAGTTGAATATAAACTTCCTCAATATAAGCATACATTTGCTAAAAATGGTGAAAAATATTATTGGGTGTCAAGTGAAAGTGTAAAGCAATAACTTTTATTGCTTTTTTTGTTGCTTTTTTATGATATAATAAACTAGAGGGTATGCCATATGAAGAAGAAACGTAGATTAAAACTTAAAGTTCGTGCATTTATAACATTTGTCGTAGCAATTGTTCTATTTGGCTATGTTTCTTTTAGTGTGATTAATTATGGCGTTTCTAAGAAAAAGTATGAAGCTGAAGAAAAAAAATTGCAAGCTCAATTATATGAATTAAAAGATAAAGAAGCTGTTCTTAATCAAGAAATAAGCAAACTTAAAGATGATGACTATTTAGCACGTTATGCAAGAGAGGAATATTTATATTCTAAAGATGGTGAATATGTCATTAAAATAGACGAAAAAAAAGCAGTAGAAACTGTTGAAGGGGATTTAACCGAAAATGTTCCTACATATATTATTATTCTAAATACTGTTGTTATTGGGTTAATAATAGCAGTTTTAGCATTTATAGTTGCTAAAATAAAGAAAGAACCAAAAAAGAAAGTATCAGTTGCCTGATACTTTTTTTATAGTTTTAAATTATCATCTTTTAAGACATTCTTATTATCATAGTAATTTCGATCCTTATATTTGCATATAAGTGCAACAAGATTAGAAGGGAACTTATGTCTTAGACGATTATAATCAGTTGTTACATCGTTATAATATTTTCTGTAAGCTACTAATTCCGCTTCTGTTTCTTTTATTACAGCATCAATTTTACCAAATTCTGGATCTTCTATTTTATCTTTATAAGAATCAAATTCATTAATTGCTTGATAAAGTGAACGATCTAAATCAAAATTAGTCATCTTTTTTGAATGCAATTCATCAATAATAGCAAGTGGATTTTCAATATCTGGTAATTCATTTTTAATGATTGAAACCGATTTATTTAATAAATCAAATCTTTTTCTTAAAACATTATCAATATTACTTTCAACTTCATTGATTCTAATAATATTTTCCTGAAAACGATTATAGATACTTACAAATCCAATTGATAATAAAGCTACGACTGCAATTACAATACAAATTATTGTTGCGACTTCCATATAATCACCTATATTGATTATAGCAAATAATGACCAATATTTCAATTTAAAATATTAGATTTAAGTGGTATAATTAAATAGGAGATGATAAATGTGACTATTAATTACAATCATACTGCAAGGATAATTCCAGAATTAATAAATGGAAATAAGGAGCTTATTTTAAGTGATATCCTAGTATCAAAAGAAAACTTAAAAAATTTCATTGAAAGAGATTCATATTCAAAAGTAAGTAATGATACTGAATATGGTCTAACATTAAAAGAATTAAGCGAAGAAAAATACGAAACAGGTACGATTTATTATGTTGAATTTTTTGATAACTATATAAGTGATCAAGATGATTCAAGAATAATTGTCATTGCTTTAAATAAAGGTAAAATAAGATATTTTAGAGTAGATGCTAAGAATTATTTATATGAAATAGATACTAATTACTTAACTGAAGAATTAGTTGCTAAATTAGATGGGTGTTCTAAAGAAAAAGTAGTAGGAGTTTTAAAAAATATGTTATTAGAAAATATAATTAAAGTTCCAGTTGGAATATCAAATCATCATGTTCATTTAACTAAAGAAGATTTAGAAATATTATTTGGTAAAGGATTTGAACTTGAAGTTGATCATGCATTAAGTCAAAAAGGTCAATTCGCTTCTAAGCAAAAAGTTAAAATTAAAAGCGAATATGGTGAAATTGATAATATGCGTGTTCTAGGACCAGTAAGAAGTTATACTCAAGTAGAAATATCTAAGACTGATTCATATAAGCTAAAATTAAACCCACCAGTAAGAGATTCTGGTGATTTGAATAATTCATGCGGAATTACGATAATTGGTCCTAAAGGTGAAGTTAATAAAGAATTTGGATGCATTATTGCTGACCGTCACATTCATTTAAATAATGACGATTTAAATAGATATGGCTTAGATAAAAACAAGTTATATCGAGTAAAAATAACGGGTGAAAAGGGTGGTATTCTAGATAATGTTCACTTAAAAGTTGATGAAAATTTCACTTTCGAACTTCATTTAGATACAGATGATGCTAATGCATTTTTACTTAAACAAGGTGATGAAATAGAGATTATTAAATAGTCTCTTTTTATTTTGAAAAAAATAATGTAGCAATATTAGAAATATATGTTATAATCATTTCAATTGGTGATGTTATGTCTAAAATTAAAATTAATTTAAAACTAAAAAATTCTAAAGAAGATCTAACGAAAGAAATCATTGGTTTAAAAAGAGGAAACAAACTTCACTTTTTAGATGATAAAGTAAAAGTCACAATTACTTTTGATGAAATAGTAACAATGCGTAGGAATTCTAATGAATATGAAATAGTTCTTAATTTTAAAAACAATAGTAAATTAGAAGGAATTTATAATTTAAAAAAACTTAATTATAATTTACCTATTGACATCAAAACAAATACAATGTATATTGGTAGCGGTCTATTTAAAGTTGACTATGAACTCTCTAGTGATGGAGTCAAAATGGATGATTTTTTATTTGAACTTAATTATGAGGTGATAGAGTGAAAAATTATTTGAAAAATCTGGTTAAAGAGGCATTATTAAGATTAAATATTAATGATGAAATAGAAATTAATATTGATGTTCCAACTAAAAAAGGTTTTGGTGAATATACAACTAATGTTGCTTTAACAAGTGCTAAATTAGTTAATATGAATCCAAGAGATTTTGCAGCTAAATTAATTGAAGTTATCAAAGACGATAAAATAGAAAAAATAGAAGTTGCAGGTCCTGGTTTTATAAATTTTTATTTGAAAAACGATTATTTATATGAAAACTTAAATAGGGTAATTACAGATCCAACATATGGCTCTAGTAGCTATGGAAATGGTAAAAAAGTTGAAATTGAATATGTAAGTGCCAATCCAACAGGAACACTTCATTTAGGTCATGCAAGAGGAGCTGCATATGGAGATTCTTTAGCACGTATTATGAAATGTGCTGGGTATGATGTCACAAGAGAATACTATATAAATGATGGTGGAAATCAGATAAACAATTTAACAAATTCAATTCTTGCTCGTTATAAAGAACTTAAGGGTGAGAAAATTGAATTTCCAGAAGATGGATATCATGGAGTTGAAATAGTTGAACTTGCTAAAGAAATATTAGCTAAATATCCAGATGAAGTATCTTTAGAAGTAGTTAAAGAATATGGAATGAATTATTTACTTGATAATATTAAAAGAGATTTAAAGAACTTCAATGTTGAATTTGATATTTGGTTTTCTGAAAAATCACTTTATGAGAGTAAACAAGTGGATAAAGTTTTAAAATTACTTGAAGAAAAAGGATATACATATGAAGCTGAAGGAGCAGTTTGGTTAAAAACAAGCGAATTTGGTGACGAAAAAGATCGTGTATTAGTTAAAAATGATGGAAATTATACATATCTACTTCCTGATATTGCATATCACTTGAACAAATATTCACGTGGATATGATGAACTAATAGATGTTTTAGGTGCTGATCATCATGGATATATTCCAAGACTTAAAGCTTCAATCGAGATGCTTGGAGAAGATCCAAACAAACTTGATGTTGAAATATTACAAATGGTTCGTTTACTTAAAAGTGGCGAAGAAATAAAAATGAGCAAACGTACAGGTAAAGTTGTTACTTTAAATGAATTAGTAGAAGAAGTAGGACTTGATGCAACAAGATATATATTTACATCAAGATCACTTGATACTCAACTTGACTTTGATATGGATATAGCAACAAAACATAATAATGAAAATCCTGTATATTATATACAATATGCATATGCTAGAATTTGTTCAATTTTAAGTGATTATAATCATGAAATAAGAGAACTTGAATATAAAAATTTAAATTCTAGTTATGTTTTAGATATTTTAAAGAAAATGTATGAATTTGAAGATGTTGTTAATTCAGCAGCCGAGAGACATATGCCGCATTTAATAACTAATTATGTATATGATTTTGCAACTTTGTTTCATACTTTCTATGCACATGAACATGTGTTAACTGATGATGAGGTAAAAACAGAGGAATATATTAATTTAATAAAAGCAGTTTCAATTGTTATAAAGAAAGCACTTGAATTAATTGGAGTTCAAGTATATGAAAAAATGTAGGAGGTATATATGAAATTAACTGATATGACAAAAGAAGAACTAAGTTTACTTACTTATGTAGAGATTGCATACCGTTACTTAAAGGAAAATAATGTTACTTTAAAAACTCCTGATTTATTTAGAAAAGTATGTGATTTATTAGGATTTAATGATACTCAATATGCGAGTAAAATAGGCGACTTCTATACAGCACTTACAATGGATAAAAGATTTATCGTTTTAGATAATAATGAATGGGATTTAAGAGAACATCATTCAGTTGAAATTGTTATTGATGACGATGAAGAAGTTGAAGATGAAGTTATTGAAGAACCAGAAGAAACTGAAGAAGAAGAAACAGAAGGAGAATCACTTGAAAGTGTTGATGATGTAGTTGACGCTGATTTAGATGATGATGATGACCTTGATGATTTAACTATCATTGGGGATGATGAAATAGAAGAATAGCAAATAGCTATTTTTTTATTGTCAAAAAAAGACTAAAGTATTATAATTGAGTTAATTGATAGAATAAGTTTGATTTCTTTAATAAAGAAATTGAAGGAGGAAACAAATGAATATTGTAAGAGAAACAATTGAGTTGTGGAAAAGATATCAGGCAACTGATGTCAAAACTGATTACTCTGATTTTGATGAATGGAAAAAAGAATTACTAAGTTTAGGATTTACTGAAGAAGAAATTGTAAAAATAAGTAGAATTGTTAGTTTTAATAGATCAATGGAAGGTTATTATGCTTTAAAAAGACAGCAAGAAGAACAAGATAAACAACAGGAACAAGAAGAATTAACTGAAACTGAATTAGCAGATCTTAAAAAAGCAGAATTAGAAGCTCTTAAAGCAGCTAGAATTGCTACTCAACAGACACATTTATTAAAAATGGGTCAAGATCCACACAGTTTAAAGACAAGAACTGTGATAGCAGGGAATCCAAATATTAGCAGATTTGAAAGACCTCGAAAGAGACGATAGAAGAATAGCAAATAGCTATTTTTTTATTGTCAAAAAAAAACTAAAGTATTATAATTGAGTTAATTGCTGGAATAGCTCAGTTGGTAGAGCAGCTCCCTCGTAAAGAGCAGGTCGTAGGTTCAAGTCCTATTTCCAGCACCATATAAGCAATAAAAAAGATTAACAATGTTAATCTTTTTTAATCTTATTTGTTCTTTACTTTTTATCGAATATATCATAGTATGATTAATAAAAAATTACAATTTTTGACTATTTGTAGTATAATCTATTTATGAAACGCAAGGATGGCGGAATGGTAGACGCGCTACTTTGAGGGGGTAGTGGGCATATGCTCGTGGGAGTTCAAGTCTCCTTTCTTGCACCATATAAAAATAAAAAGAATGTTTATTAACATTCTTTTTTATTTTGTACGTGGTTGTCTTTCCAATCTTTGTGCAGCTCTTAATTGGGCTTGAGCAATTGCAGCATTTTTAGCTTCAGCTTTAAATGTTTCGATTTCACTTTTAATTTGCTCATAAAGCTTTTGTTCATCAAATGAAACACTACTTGCTGTACTAAAACCAGATATGTACATTATTGATTTACAATTATCTACTTTACGAGATGCAACTTTTTTTCCAAGATTTTTATAAGTTGTTGAAATAAATCCTGCTGCATAAGCAAGTTCAGCACCTTCACCTGGGACTTTATATTCATATACCTTTGAATATGATGTTGCACTATCAATTAATTTTACTACTAATGCACAGACAGAAACCTTTTCACTTTCATTACTATTAAATGTCATAATATTTCCCCCTTTTGTTTCGACCCCAATATTATGCACTTTTTAAAAAAAAAGTCAAATTGACCTTAGTCATTTGACTTAAATAGAAATGGATTTTTACCAATTTGTTTAACTGGAACATGAACTTTTATCATAGCATCAACAACTCGTCTCATTGTTTGATTAATTTCTTCAATAGGAGTACCAGATTCATAATAATATTCATAATGTGTAAAAATTTCAGTAATAATTGGTGTATAAATTTCGTTACAGTTAGTGAATCCTAGATTACAAAAATCGTAATCAGTTAAGTTTATTCTTTTAGAATCTTTAAAAGAACTTTTCTCATATTCATGAGTAGGATATATATCCTCCCTTTTACCACAAGCAGGGCATTTGCAACGATGTGTTGGTCCAATCATATGAGGACAATGATCGTCAAATACTAATACTAATTCATGTGGACATTCAGTTTGTAACTGTGTTAATTCAGCTTTTACGCCATCTAATTGAGCAGTTAATTCTTTTCTTCTTTCAATAATACTATCTTTTTTTGTACTTATTTCACTACTTTTCATATATATCATCCCTTTAATAAGGTTTAGTATACATAAAAAAATAACATAAATCAATATAAAATGTTGTATAATGATATTAGGTGGTTAAAAAATGCGAAAAGTGAAAATTAATGGTGTTTATAAACATTTTAAAGGTGATTATTATATTGTGTTAGAAATTGGAAAATACTCTGAAGATGAAAAAGAAGTAGTTATTTATCGTGGTTTATATGATAATGCTCCTGTTTGGGTAAGACCTATTGATTCATTTTTGGCTGAAGTTGATCATCAAAAATATCCAAATATTAAACAAAAATATAGATTTGAATTGCAAAAAATTAAAAGTGTGAGAATTTAAGAAGAGTTATCGAAGTGGTTATAACGAGCTTGACTCGAAATCAAGTTGTCATTCGTGGCACGTGGGTTCGAATCCCACACTCTTCGCCAAATAAAAATAACTCTTGGAATCCAAGAGTTTTTTAACTGACTTTTTTTACTTTTTGTGTTATAATTTTTTTGGTGATTACTATGGAATTATTAAAAAAGATTAAAATGTACACGTTATTTGTATCACTTTTATATGTGATTATGGGTGTAATTATGTTATTAAACCCTGGTTTTGTACTTGATGCGGTAAATTATATTGTTGGTATTTTAGTATTATTATATGGAGTAATTTATATAATAAGATTTCTTGGTAAAAATGCTTTTAACACATTAAGTAAATTTAGTTTATTAGCTGGACTTTTATGTATTACATTTGGTGTTTATATATTATTAAATCCAACACTTTTATCATCAATTATTCCATTCGCAGCAGGAATGCTACTATTGGTTGATGGATTAGGTAAATTTAAAGATGCAATGGCATTTAAAAAAGCTGATTATAATCGTTGGTGGTTAGGTCTTGTTATTTCTATTCTATTTATTGGATTTGGAATCTATATGATTTTAAATGCATTCAATGTTTCTAAACTAGTTGTAAGAATAATAGGAGCAGTATTAATTGCTGATGCTATAAGCGACTTATGGGCATACTTATGTTATAAAAAATATGCACCTAAAAAAGAAATCAAAAAAGAAATTGAAGATGTTAAAGAAGCAAACATTATAGAAGTTAAAGAAAAATAGATTTTAATAATCTATTTTTTTTAATTTTATGTTATACTATGTATGAATTAAGGAGTGAAACTATGAAAATATTAAGTGTTAATGCTGGAAGTTCATCATTAAAGTTCCAAGCATTTGAAATGCCAGAAGAAAAAGTATTAATATCAGGTGTTTTTGAAAGAATCGGATTGGATTCTAGTTTTTATACAATTAAACTAAATGGAGAGAAAATTCAAAAGGAAGTAGATTTACCAAATCATAAAGAAGCTTTTGAAATTTTAGTTGAAGAATTAATTTCTAATAAAATAGTAGAATCTTTAGAAGAAATAAAAGGAATTGGACATCGTATCGTACAAGGTGGATCATATTTCGATAAAACTGAAGTAGTAACTGAAGATGTTATAGCAAAAATTGATGAATTAAGTGCTTTAGCACCTTTACACAATCCAGCAGCAATTGTTGGAATTCGCGCTGCTCAAGCAGTTGTACCAAATGCCGTTCAAACAGTTGTATTTGATACAGCATTCCATCAAACAATGCCAGAAGAAAATTATTTATATGCATTACCTTATGAATGGTGCAAAGATTATAAAATTAGAAGATATGGAGCTCATGGAACTTCACATAAATATGTTGCTTTAAGAGTTGATGAAATTTTAGGAAAAACAAATACAAAGTTAATTACATGTCACATTGGAAATGGTGCTTCAATAAGTGCTGTTAAAGATGAAAAATGTGTTAATACATCAATGGGATTAACACCAAATGCCGGTTTAATCATGGGAAGCCGTTGTGGTGATATAGATGCTACAATCGTTCCATATATGATTGAAAAAACTGGATTATCACCAAGAGAAATGGATACAGTTTTAAATAAAAAGAGTGGTTTACTTGGTATAAGTGGTGTTAGTAGTGATTCACGTGATATCGAAGATGGTATTAAAGCTGGAAATGAAAGATGCATTTTAGCTCAAAAAATGTATGTTAGAAGAATAATTGATTATATTGTTAAATACTATTTTGAACTTGGAGGAGCAGATGCAATTGTATTTACAGCAGGTGTTGGTGAAAACTCAATTGCAACAAGAAAAGCAGTAGTTGAAGGATTAAAACTACTTGGAGTTGAATTAGATGAAGAAGCTAACAATTCACGTGGTAAAGAAACATTAATTACTACTAAGAATTCAAAAATTCCAGTATATGTAATTCCAACAAATGAAGAAGTAATGATTGCTCGTGATACATATTTATTAACAAAATAGAAAAGAGTAAGTTATGAACATTTACAAAAGAATATATTATAAAATAAGAAAGTATGACAAAATTGTAATTGCTCGTCATGTTGGAGCTGATCCAGATGCATTGTGTAGTCAAATTGCATTAAGAGATAGTATTTTAAATACTTTTCCAAATAAAAAAGTATATGCAGTTGGTTCACCAGCAACAAAATTTAAATTTTTAGGTAACTTAGATAAAATAGATGAAAATATTTATGAAAATAGTCTATTAATTGTTCTTGATGTACCAGATAAAAAAAGAGTTGATGGAATTGATCCAGAAAAGTTTGAATACAAAATCAAAATTGATCATCATCCAGTAGTAGATAGCTATTGTGATATTGAACAAATTGATGATTCGGCAAGTAGTACTTGTCAATTAATTCTTGAATTATTATTTAAAACAAGATTAAAATTAAATATCGAAATTGCTAAAACTCTATATCTTGGAATAGTATCAGATACTAATAGATTCTTATACTATTACACGACATCTAGAACATTTGAATTAGTTGCAAAAATGATGAAAAAAACTGGATTAACAGTTGATGGAATCTATGATGAACTTTATATGAGACCTTTAAAAGAATTTAAATTTCAAGGTTATATATCTAACAATATGACAGTTACAGAAAATGGACTTGCATATATTAGAATAAATGATGAAACATTAAAAGAATTTGATGTTGATGCTGCAACTCCTGGAAACATGATTAATAATTTTAATTATGTTGATGAAGTATTAGTATGGGTTTTCATGAGTGAAGATAAAAACAATAATTATATAAGAACATCTATTAGATCAAGAGGGCCAATTATAAATGAAGTAGCTGCTCACCATAATGGTGGTGGGCACATTTATGCCTCAGGTTGTAGATTTAAAGATTTCACTGAAACAGAAGGTCTTATAACTGAATTAGATGAATTATGCATGAATTATAAAAAAGGAGAATAGCTCCTTTTTTTATGTAAAGAGATGACAATTTATTGACTAAAAACTTCTTTTTGTGTTACACTATAAATGTAAAAATAGAGGAGGAATATAAATGAAAAAGTTAAATAAGAAAGGGTTTACATTAATCGAACTTTTAGCTGTAATCGTAATTTTAGCTATCGTTGCTGCAGTAACAATGGCTGTAATCGTACCAAAATTAAATCAAGCTCCAATTGATGCTGCAAAATCATCAATTGCAACAATGAAACAACAAATAGCTAATGCTTGTACAGCTATTGGATCAGGTGTAGATGCTTATGGTACATTTAATGGAACAGTTGATGGTGGTGGAGATGTAGGTACTTGTCAATCAGGAACTTGTAAAATTACTTTCACTAAAGCTCAATTAACTGACATGAAAATATCTGGAGAACTACCAGAAACAACAGTTATTGATTTCAATCAATGTTCAATTACACACGGAGTATTTACTTTCAGTACAACTGAAGGACAATTCAAGGGAATTGTTGTAACAGTTGATGGTAACAATACTACAACTAATAAAGATTAATAAAAATAAGCCATTTATATGGCTTTTTTTTTGACCTCTTTTTTGTTATAATAACTCCAGGTGATATTTATGAATGAAAACATTCGTAATTTTTCAATTATAGCTCATATTGATCACGGAAAAAGTACAATAGCTGACCGTATTTTAGAATTAACTGGAGCTTTAGATAAAAGGCAAATGCAAGATCAAATATTGGATAATATGGATCTTGAAAGAGAACGTGGAATAACAATTAAATTAAATGCTGTAAGACTTGAATATAAAGGATATTTACTTCATTTAATTGATACTCCAGGTCATGTTGATTTTACATATGAAGTTTCTCGTAGTTTAGCTGCTTGTGAAGGAGCTATTTTAGTTGTGGATGCTGCTCAAGGAATAGAAGCTCAAACACTTGCTAATTTATATTTAGCATTAGAAAATGATTTAACAATAATACCTGTTATTAATAAAATAGATTTACCAAATGCCGATATTGAAAAGGTAACTGCTGAACTTGAAGGTATTGGTTTTAATCGTGATGAAATTATTTTGGTAAGTGCTAAAAATGGAATCGGAATTGATAAACTTGTAGATGCAGTTATTGAAAGAATTCCTGCTCCAAAAGTTAATAAAGAAGAAAAACTTCGCGCTTTAATATTTGATAGCTATTATGACTCATATAAAGGAGTTGTTGCCTTAGTTAGAATTGTATCCGGCAAATTAAAAGTCGGGGATAAAATAAAAATGCTAGCAACTGGTGCAACATATGATGTTGTTGAAATGGGTGTTCATACACCTAAAGAAAAAGCCATAAATGAATTATATGCCGGTGAAGTAGGTTTTATTTCAGCTGCGATTAAAAGTATAAAAGATGTTAAAGTTGGAGATACAATCACTTTAGATGGTGAAGATGTTGAACCACTTAAAGGATATAAACCAATGAAACCAATGGTATTCTGTGGACTATATCCTTTAGAAACATCAAAATATAATGATTTAAGAGATGCACTTGATAAACTTAAATTATGTGATGCTGCATTAGAGTATGAACCAGAAACATCTAAAGCATTAGGATTCGGTTTTAGATGTGGATTTTTAGGCTTACTTCATATGGATATTATTGAAGAAAGAATTAGAAGAGAATTTAATATTGATTTAATAGCAACAAGTCCATCTGTTATTTATGAAGTAACATTAACTGATAAAACAGTTATTAATGTTGATAGTCCAATTAAACTTCCTGATAGAGGATTAATTCTTGATATAAAAGAACCATATATAAGAACAAATATATTTACTCCAAGTACATATATTGGTCCAATTATGGAAATATGTCAGAATAAAAGAGGAACTTATGTAAATATGGAATATTTAGATCAAACAAGAGTAAATATTCACTATGAAATACCTTTGTCAGAAATAGTGTATGATTTCTTTGATAAATTAAAATCAAGTACTAAAGGATATGCTTCATTCGACTATGAACTAATTGGTTATAAATCAAGTAATTTAGTAAAAATGGATATATTACTTAATGGTGAAATTGTTGACGCTTTAAGTATTATTGTCCATAAAGATTTTGCTTATAATCGCGGTAAAGCATTAGTTGAATCACTAAGAAAAATTATTCCAAGACAACAATTTGAAGTTCCGATTCAAGCAAGTATTGGAAGTAAAATAATTGCTCGTGCTGATATTAAAGCTGTTAGAAAGAATGTCCTTGCTAAATGTTATGGTGGCGATGTTTCAAGAAAGAAAAAACTTCTAGAAAAGCAAAAAGAAGGTAAAAAGAAAATGAAACAAATTGGTAGTGTAGAATTACCACAAGAAGCATTCTTAGCAGTTTTAAATATGGAGGATGACATCAATGATTAAGGGCTATAAAGCATATAAAAAAGGCTTAATTAATCAATTTGGTGAACAGCACGAAGTTGGCCACACCTATAAGACAGATAGTGTTCAATATGAAAAAAGTGGATTTTACTTTTGCCCAGATTTAGAAGATACATTAAGATTCTATGATGGTTTTAAAGAACAAATCGATATTGCTATCGTTGAAGGTTCAGGAGAAACAAGAGAGTTTTTTGATGAATATAACGAAACAACAAGTATAGCAGCAACAGAACTTCATGTTTTAAGTATTATGACACGTGAAGAAATCATAAGTTATGCTTTAAAGCTTAATGAAATGAGACTAAAAAAGTTTCTTGCAGGATTCCCTTTAACTGAAGAAGAAATGGTATTATTTGAAAGAAAAGGGCCATTTTATAAACAATTAATTGATTATTTTCAACGAGGTAAAAAAGATACATTTGAAACTCATACAAAGAAGAGATAATTATGCAAGAAGAATTAGATAAATTAAAAAAAAATTTAGATATTATTGCTCCAATATTAGATGATCCAAAAAAGGCTAAGACAAATACAATAAAAAAGAGTATTAAATATATTAAAGAGAACTCTATTTTATTGCCACTTATCGGAATAGAACCTAATGAATATTTAGAAAAACTAAATTATGCAGAAGCAAAAGCTATTTATATTCATATCCCATTTTGTAAAAGTCTATGCACTTACTGCGATTTTTCTAAAATGTATTATTTTCAAAAATATTCAAAAAAGTATTTTGATTCCCTTTCAAAAGAGTTTAATCAAAGATATAATGGGGAAGAAATTGAAACAGTTTATATAGGTGGTGGAACACCTAGTATCTTAAAGCCTGAAGAATTAAAAAAATTATTCAAAATAACAAGTAAAATAAATTTAAAAAAAGATTATGAGTTCACAATAGAATGTAATATCGATGATATAGTAGAAGAAAAAGTCAAGATATTTAAAGAAAATAAAATTAATAGAGTAAGTATTGGTATTCAAACATTTAATAAAAAAACACTTAAAAAGATGAATCGTAGTCATGACTATAATGAAGTTTTAGAAAAAATCGAATTGTTAAAAAAATATGAAATTGATAATATTAATATTGATTTAATATATGCATTTCCAGGAACAACAATTGAAGACCTAAAAAAAGATCTAAATTTATTCTTTTCACTTAATGTTAAACACATTTCAACATATTCTTTAATGATAGAACCGCATACAATGTTATATATTAACAAAGTTAAAAATATCAAAGAAGAATTAGATTGTGAAATGTATAATCTAATATGTTTAGAAATGAAAAAACATGGATATAATCATTATGAAGTAAGTAATTTTAGTATTCCTGGTTATGAATCAAAACACAATTTAACATATTGGAATAACGAAGAATACTATGGTTTTGGGTTATCTGCTAGTGGATATATTGATAATATAAGATATACTAATACATTATCTATGGATAAATATTTAGCTAATGAATTTGACGGTGTTAAAGAAGAATTAACTTTAAAAGATAAAATGGTTTATGAACTTATTCTTGGAATGCGTAAAATAAATGGTATAAATATTTTAAATTTTAACAGCAAATATAATAGAAGTTTACTTGAAAATGAAATAATTAAAGAATTAGTAAAAAAAGGCAATTTAATTGTTGATGAAAACTATCTAAAAATACCTTATAATAAGATATATGTTCAAAATGAAATATTGGAGGAATTATTAGATTATGAATAAAGTAGAATTATTAAAAACAGAACTAAATTATATAAAAAGTAGTCGTATTAAAAAAAGTGCAGAAGTGTTTGTTAATATGCTACCTGACTATTTTTTTAATATCGCTGCATCATCAACAGGAAAGTATCATCCAGACTTTGCTGCTGGTGAAGGTGGACTTTTAAGACACTCTAAAGCAGCAACTTATATTTTAAATGAAATCATTTCAACTAAAACATTTGGGGATGATTTTACATCTGATGAAAAGGATTTACTTCGATTTGCTATTTTAGTTCATGATGGATTTAAGCATGGTGTAGTTGAAGAACAACATACAAAACATGAGCATCCACTTATATGTGCAACATGCATTCGTGCAGCTAAAGATAAAATGGAATTAACTGATGAAGAAATTGAATATGTTGCAACTGCTGTTGAAAGTCATATGGGTGAATGGAACAAAAGTAATTATAGTGACATTGAATTAGCATTACCAACAAGTAAAGCCCAAAAACTTGTTCATTTAGCTGATATGCTTTCAAGTAAGAAAGTATTGGATATAAAATTTGATGGAAACGAAATAAAACGCGACTAATTTAGTCGCGATTTTTTTATAACTTGAACACCATCACATGGTTCTACAACATAACCTTGATATCCTTGAAAATAGTTTTTAAGTCCTCTTAAAGCTCGTAATCTTTTTTTTGCATTGGTGTAAGCCCCAATAACACTTGATCCAGTACCTGTCATATTAGTGAAGAAAGCACCTGTATCAGCAAAATAATCTTTTATACTTTGTATTTCTTTAGGAGAAATTATTTCAAAGTCATTGTGTCCTAAGATAAATCCATTAAGTTCTTTATAATTAGAACATGTTTCATCAAAAGCTTGAAATGCTTTAGCAGTAGAAATACTAAAACTTGGGTGAATTATTAAATAATGGTAATTACGCATTTTTAGTTTTGTTATATGATCCCCAATTCCTTGTACAAGGCAAGGACCGCCAATTAGACAAAAAGGAACGTCAGCTCCAATTTGTTTTCCAATTGTAATAAGTTCTTTTCGATCAATCTTTAAATTAAACAATTCCTTAATTCCCAGAATGACTCCGGCAGCATCTGTACTTTCACCACCAAGTCCGGCACCAACAGGAATATTTTTTGTAAGGGTTATATCAAGACCACAGTTAATGTTATAATATGCAAGCATCAATGTCGCAGCGGCCAAACAGGAATTTGTATCATCAAGTGGAATATCAGCATTTGTACATTGAAATGTTAAAGCTCCAGTTGGATTAGGTTTAATATTTAAATAATCATATAGATCAACTGTTTGATTAAGCATTTTTAATAAATGCATATCATTTTCGCTACCAATTATATTTAAAAACAAGTTGATTTTAGCAGGACACATAACCCAAACTTCATCCATAATTAATCACCAATCATTATTCTAACAAATAAGACTCTATTTAACAATACTTGAAAAACCTCAATTATTATGATAATATAATTATGGTGATAATATGGCAAAGAAAATGGAAAAAATGAGTTTAGAGGAAATAAAAGAATATTACGAAAAACGAGCTTTAATAATGGGAGCTGCATTTGCTTTTGTTTTACTCGGAATAGCATTTTTAGGATTCTTTGTCGGATTTAACGGCGTTGATTTATTTCAATAATAGATATTAAAAGGTAGCAAATGTGTTGCTATTTTTTTTTATGCACATTTATTAGCACTCAACTATTGACAATGCTAAAATTGGATAGTATAATGAATTTAGCATTTGGAAATCAAGAGTGCTAAAAGAGGTGAAAATGTGTTAAACGGAAGACAAGAAAAACTTTTAAAAATAATTGTTGAAGATTACATAAAAACTGCAAGACCGGTTGGTTCTAAGGCTATATGTGATGAACTTAATTGTTCATCAGCAACAGTTCGTAATGAAATGGGCGAACTTGAAAACTTAGGTTTACTTGAAAAGATGCATACATCTTCTGGTAGAGTACCTAGTGAAAAAGGATATCGTTATTATGTTGATAACATTATGAAACCAAAAGAATTAAATGGTGAAGAAATGTTAAAACTACAAACAATATTTAAAAATAATTCGTTAGTATTAAGTGATGCTATTGAAAGAAGTATGGAAATTATTTCAGAATTAACTAGTTATACAAGTATTGTTTTAGGTAAACAATCAAGCAACAATAAAGTGAGTAAAGTAGAGGTTGTTCCTGTAACGGATACACATTTAATTGCACTTGTTGTAACGGACAAAGGTCATGTTGAACATAGAGATGTTATCATGAGCGATAGCGTTGATATGAAAGAGATTCAAAAGACGGTTGAAATTATAAACAAGATGGTTGTTGGAACTCCGATTGATGAAGTAAGTGCCAAGTTGGAGTACGAAGTAAAACCAGTTATAAATGAGTGCATAGCACAACATGATGTATTATATAATGCTTTTTATAATGCCTTCAGTGATTTTAGCAAATCTGAAGTTCATGTAAGTGGTACAAGTAATATATTGATGCAGCCAGAATTTGACAATGCTGATAAAATCCGTGAAATCATTGGTAAATTTGATGATAAAACAAAAATAAACAGCATTCGCGAAGATGATTCTGGAATTAATATATATATTGGTAGCGAGAATGAATTTGATGATGACGTTACAATCATTAAGACGAAGTATTCTGTTAATGGCGAAGAAGGTACAATTGCTTTAATTGGACCAAAGCGAATGGAATATGAACGAGTAGTAACACTACTTGATTATATAAAGAAAAATATAGAAAGATAGTGACTTATGGAAGAAGAAAAATTAGAAATAAAAGAAGAAAAAAAAGTTAAGAAAGAAAAAAAGGATCATAAGGATCACAAAATAGAAAAATTAAAAAAAGAAATAGCTGATTTAGAAGAAGAAAATCTTCGTAGTAAAGCTGAACTTGTTAATTATCGTAAGCGTAAAGATGAAGAAGTAGTTAGAATGCTCAAATATGCTAATGAAGATTTAGTTAAAGAATTACTTCCAACAATCGATAATTTAGAAAGAGCTTTAAAGATGGAAGAATCTGCTGAAAATGAAGATGTTTCTAAATTCTTGAGTGGTGTTAAATTAATTTATTGTTCAACTATTGCAACTTTAGAAAAATATGGAGTTAAAGCAATTGATGGAGCAAATAAATTATTTGATCCAACATATCATCAAGCTGTTCTAACAGAACATGTTGATGGTGTAGAACCAGGAATGGTTCTAGAAGTCCTTCAAAAAGGATATTTACTTAAAGATAAAGTAATAAGACCAGCAATGGTTAAAGTAAGTGCATAAGAAAGAGAGGAAAATATATATGAGTAAAATTATAGGTATTGATTTAGGTACAACAAATAGTTGTGTATGTGTTTATGAAGGTGGCGAAGGTAAGGTTATTGCTAATGCTGAAGGCGAAAGAACAACTCCTTCTGTAGTTGCTTTCAAAAATGGAGAAATTATTGTAGGTCAAAAAGCTAAAAACCAAATGATAACTAATCCAGACGTAGTTTATTCAATTAAACGTAAAATGGGAACTAGTGAGAAAGTCCATGTAAATGGTAAGGATTATACACCACAAGAAATTTCAGCAATGATTTTAAGTGATTTAAAGAAAACTGCTGAAAGTTACTTAGGTGAAAAAGTAACAAGAGCTGTTATTACAGTTCCAGCATACTTTAATGATGCGCAAAGACAAGCAACTAAAGATGCTGGTAAGATTGCAGGTTTAACAGTTGAAAGAATTATCAACGAACCAACTGCAGCATCACTAGCATATGGCTTTGATAAACAAGATAAAGCTGAAAGGATTCTTGTTTATGACTTAGGTGGTGGAACATTTGATGTTTCTATCCTTGAATTAGGTGATGGTGTATTTGAAGTTAAATCAACAAGTGGTAATAATCACTTAGGTGGTGATGACTTCGATAACGTTGTTGTTGATTATTTAGTAAGTGAATTCAAGAAAGAAAATGGTGTAGATTTAACTAAAGATAAAATGGCAATGCAAAGATTAAAAGATGCAGCTGAAAAAGCTAAGAAAGAATTAAGTGGTGTTACAACTACTCAAATCTCATTACCATTCTTATCACAAGGAGAAGATGGACCATTACACTTAGATATGTCTTTAACTCGTGCTAAATTTGAAGAATTGACAAGAGATTTAATTGATTCAACTTTAGAACCAGTTCGTAAAGCATTAAAAGATGCAAAACTTTCTGCATCTGATATAGATAAAGTAATCTTAGTCGGTGGATCAACTCGTATTCCACGTGTACAAGAATTAGTTAAGAAAGAACTTGGAAAAGAACCAAATAAGAGTGTTAACCCAGATGAAGTAGTAGCTATGGGTGCTGCTATTCAAGGTGGTGTATTAACAGGAGAAGTAAATGATATAGTTTTACTTGATGTAACTCCACTTTCACTTGGTATTGAAACACTTGGTGGTGTAATGACTACATTAATTCCAAGAAATACAACAATTCCAGCTTCAAAATCACAAGTATTCTCAACTGCTGCGGATAATCAACCAGCTGTAGATATTCATGTACTTCAAGGTGAAAGAAGTATGGCTGCTGACAATAAAACATTAGGTCGTTTCCAATTAGGTAACATTCCACCAGCACCAAGAGGAGTTCCTCAAATTGAAGTAACATTTGATATTGATG